>QBLT01000100.1 GCA_003249105.1 Leptolyngbya sp.
GGCGGGTGAGGGCGAGGTTGTTCCAGAAGACGCCGTAGGAGGGGCGATCGAGTTCGGTTACTAGGTAGTCGTGGAGAAACTGAGCCAGGCTGTGGGCCTGGGTGTGGAACCAGAAGGCACCGATGCCAGCGGTGTTTTGGGCATCGCCGCTGTCGGGTAGGGCGTTGTAGTGAATGCTGAGGGCGAGGGTGGGTTCGACCTGGGCAATCTGGTCGGGGCGATCGTTGACGGCAACAGTGCTGTCGGCGGTGCGGGTCATGATGACGGTTGCCCCACGCGCTTCGAGGGCGGTTTGCAGCAGTAGGGATACTTGCAGGTTGACATCCTTTTCGGGGGTGCCATTGGGGCCGCGCGAGCCGGGTTCGTCGCCGCCGTGGCCGGGGTCTACCAGAATTGTGGTGCCCGCTAGGGGGCAAGAGGCTTGAAGGCTGGGGGGCTGCTTGAGGGAGAGCACGAGGGTGGTGCCTTCGTAGCGCAGCTTATAGCCCCACTGCTGATCGGTTTTGAAATTGATGCGGTACTCTACCTGGTCGGGCAGAACGGGGTTCCAGTCTAAGCGCTCTACCAGTCCGTCGTCGGTGACATAGATGGTGTCGGTCTGGGGCACGGTGTTGTGCAGGGTGAGGGTGAAGGTGTCTGTTTCTTGCTCGACGCTGACGCTGACGGGGACTTGCAGGGGAAAGTGGATTTCTGTCCAGCCGGGAACCTGGCGAGAGGTGACGCCGCGAATCAGCGATCGCACCCCCGCACCCCCAGCCACTGGCTGAGTCTCAGCAGCGCGAATCCAGCCGCCGTAGTCGAGGCGGAGCCAGTCGCCCTCGCGGCCTGTGACTCGGGCGCGGGTGCCCTGGGGCAGGGGCGTGAGGCGGGAATAGTCGGTGCTGGGGCCGGTGCGGGCTACGCCAGCGGCGGCGGTGACTGCGATAACCTCGATCGCACCGGGATTCAGAATGCTGATCGCGCCGGGAGCCTGCGCGGTGACCGTAGAGCCACCCTGGGTGAGGCGGTAGGTGGGCTGTCCTAGCTCACCGGATTCTTCAGCCATGAAGCAGCTTTCGTAGCGGCTGGGGCCAGCGGCGGCGATAGGCTGAGCCTGGTCGGTGAGGACGGCTGAGTTGGGGGGCAGGTCGGCGCGATCGCCCTGGGGCAGCAGGGTATAGGTCTGCCCGGCTAGGGATGCCGTGATGGTGGCGTTGGCGGCGGCGATCGCTCCCAAACACACCGAATCACCGGGCTGTCGAGCGATATCGGCGGCGGGGACTAGGGAGCCTTCAGCAAAGCCTAGGGATTCGGGCAGCGTCGGCCCTGCGGGCACTCGCGTCACGGTAATGTTTAGGGTTTGCTCACCCTGGGTGAGGGTAAAGGTGTTGGCACCGAGGTTGAGGGGGCGAGAGGGGGCAAAGTGTCCTGCTGGGCTGCGTCCCTCGATGGGTGTGCCGTTCAGCAGCACCGGCTGATCGGGGGCACCCGTGCCAATGAAAAAGATCTGCTCGGCTGTGGTTTGGTGGCCATCGGGGGGATAGACCACCTGGAGGGTGGTCTGGGCCTGAGCCAGGGTGGTGATGCTCACTGTGCTGAGACCGGCTAGCGCGGCTGCGCACCAAACCCACTGCGCCATAGGTGTTCATCCGATGCGATCGCTACCCCGCCAGTCTACGTCCTAGGGGCATGCTCGCGATCGCATCATCCTAAAGTGACTCACCCAGGCCCTGGTTCCAGTCTTGGCCCAGCTGAATGGTGATATCGGAGTTGAGGGCACCGGTGCTCTCAACCCGCACTTCACCAATCCCCAAAAAGCGGTGCACCATTTCGGCGGTTGCGCCATCGCCCCGCTGGGCCACGATGCGGCTGATGGGCAGGGGGGCGTTTAGGGTTTGGTCGATAAAGATGTTGGAGTAGCCGCTTTCGCGCAGGGCTCGGGTCAGGGTTTGCACTGCTACCGGATCATTGGTGCTGTCTTGAATGGCGATGCGCACTCGGCTGGGGTCGCTGGTGGTGGCCACCCGCTGGGTGCCAAAACCAAAGTATTGGTCAACCATGCCGTCGATGTCGTTGTAGCTGGGCAGCCAGTAGCTGACCGCAAAGTCTTGGGGGCGGCTAAAGCTGCCTGGCAGCATCAGCATTTGCACGTTAGATCGGTTGATCTGTGCCCCATAGCCCACCAGGGCCAACAGCTCTTCTACGGACAGGTTGGTGTCAACGTTCTCCTGAATCACCGACAAAATCTTGGGCAGCCGGGCAATGGTCGCCGGATTGAGGGTCTGCTCAGCCAGGGCCCGCATAAACATCTGCTGGCGCTGAATGCGACCAATATCGCCCTGAGAATCGTAGCGAAAGCGCAGGAACTGGAGCGCCTGGTTGCCGTTGAGTTTTTGTTCGCCTGCCTTGAGGTTGATGTAGAGGTGTTGGCTATCGTCCTGGTATTTCATATCGGCGGGCACATTGACCGTGACCCCGCCTAGGGCGTCGATCAGCTTTTCAACTCCTTGCACGTTGATGCGCACGTAGCGATCGACGGCTACGCCCCCCAGCAGGTCGCTGACTGATTCTGCGGCCAGGGCCGGGCCGCCATCGCGGTTGGCCTCGTTGAGCTTGGTCAGCCGACCGCGCACATAGGTGCGGGTGTCGCGGGGTAGCGACAGTACCACCATCTGCTCGGTTTGGGGATTGAACCGCAGCAGCAGCATCGAGTCTGAAAGCCCGTCAAAGGAGTTGACCAGGGCGTGGTAACCCACGTCTTGCAGTTCGGGCGGCACTTCGTTGACGTCTGTGGTTAGCACCTTAACGCCTAGCACCAGAATATTCACCGGACGAGTCAGGCGCGGCAGCCGCAGATTGCCGCTCGACGCGATGGCTGCATCCTGGCTAAACACTCCGGCTTCTTCGGCGCTCAAATCTTGCTGCATGAGCGGCGCGGCCGACAGCGAAACCGCCAGCATTGCCCCGGCTACCCCAGAGATGCCCGCCACTGAGGCCAGGGCAATGCCTACGCCGAGCATGCGCGGCATGCGCCGCCGTTGAGCTGGCATTTTGGGTGGATGCCCCTGGGGTGAACGAGCGTTGGGATGTTGGGGATGACGTTGAGACACCAGGGACCTCGGGGCAATAAAAATGAACGGTGTAGCGATCGCAGCCCCGCAGAGGGGTGATTCTGCAAAATTTTTAGCTGCATGTTAGCAGCAATTTAGACCGCCGACCCACGTAATCTGGCATGGAGCCAACAAATTGGGCGAATGCTTCGTCCGCACAGGAGATGCTCCGAGGAAAAACGGTCTAGTTTTTTCTCCTGCTCAAGATTTGTGCTGACGAGAAGCTGCGGCGATACCCGCGACCCTAGGGTAGCCGCTTGCTCCATTGGCTAAACCCCGGCAAGTTAACCGATTTGCCCTGTAATAGACGCACTATGAGAATGAGGTTGGTCAAGGTATAGCCGGTAGTCACCAGGGTGTTGGTGATCAGCAGCCGCAGCGACAGCCCTGGTGCCAGATGACTACCAGCGCTGAGCATCCCGTAGGTGATGACCCAGGTGAAGGCCAGGGTAACCACTAGCCGACTGACCGCCAGCTCTTGGCGGCTGCCCTGCTTTTGCCACAGGCTGTAGAGAGCGGGCACGACCCCAAAAATCGGTACCAGGTAGAGGGTCAATTTGAGGCGCTCAAGGGTTTCCCCCGAGGCTGGGCTGGCTTTTTTCATAGGTACTGGGCCCTGGACAGAGGGGAGAAGTTGTTGCAGGGTCTGTCCAGATTATGCCCCACATGACAAGCACAAGTGTACCTACCCGTGGGGAAAGCCAGCGCTTTACTCGGTGGTCATGGTGGGGATATCGGCTTTGGCTGCAATTGCACAGGCCGACGCGATCGCTGAGTTTTCTCCTAAATTACTTTGCCAACAAACGTCCGATGCCGTGGGCTATTCAAGGTAACGGTAGGTCGCTCAAACCCCGCCGCCTCAAACTCTGCTTCCATATCTAGGGCGAAGTAGTCATCCAGATAAGGTTCAGTGCTTTTGAGCAGGGTGAAGACAAAGGGCGGTAGCTTTTGAATGGCCTCAGAGCGGGGGTTCATATCCATAATCGCCAAATGCCCGCCGGGGCGTAGCAGCCGCCGGGCCTCCCGCAAAATGGCCTTTGCCGCCGATTGCGGTAGCTCGTGGAAGACCAGGCAGATCGAAACCAGGTCATAGGCGGCAGCAGGGAGCCCGGTCGCTTCGCCAGCCCCGTGGTGCCAAGCGATCGGCGTTGCCGTCACAGGGATCTCTCCAGTTGCCTGCCGTTCTTGCTGCCGATACTGGGCCACAGCGAGAAAGTAAGGCGATAGATCTACCCCAGTCAGGCGGGCCTGGGGAAAGGTAGTCTGAAACGCTTCAGTGCTCATACCCACGCCGCAGCCAATATCCACAATGGCCTCCGGAGCCTGGGGTAGTTGGGCCATGAGCACGTCGTGGTAGCTCTGGCGGAGGCGATCGTCGCCAGCAGCCCCAGCCTCGGGCCAAATTTTGGCGTGTACGGCTTGGGCTGCCACCTCGACTTCCATGGCGGGTTACCAGCCCAGGTTGCCTTCGTCGTAGGCGTGAAAGCTAGTGGTGTAGTAGTCGGGGTAAACAAGGTTAGGGTTTTGGATCGACTCTAGATCGGCCTGCCAGAGGGGAGACAGCTCTCCGATCCCAGTCGTGGATGACTCAGTCTCGGTGGATCCAATCTCTGTATGACGACTCCGCAACGCCTGAACCCTTTCTCTCCAGGGCACGCCGATGGTCTCGGCCCGCGTCACCATCATGTGGCGGGCACGGCCCTTAGCAAAGTTCCACAGGGGCTTAATGGCAAGCACCTGATTGACCACGCTAGAGAGCAGGTTAGGGGCGGAGGTAGCAGTCATCGCAGCCGCAATATCAGAACAGCCCCCATTTTAGAAGGTGAGGGGTAGCTGTATCCACAGGATCTAGCCCAGCTAGAAGCCAGCTTTCAGCAGAGCATCCCAGAGCTGGTGGGCCATCTCTACCTTGGTGCAGGGAGGAATGGGAAGTTTGTCCCCTGTTTTGGTGAGGAGGATTGCCTGGTTGCGATCGCCCCCAAACCCGCTTCCCGCCACATCAACGGGGTTCGCCACGATCGCATCTAACCCCTTGCGCTGTAGCTTATCCAGCGCTGGGGGAATGATGTCGCCGGTCTGGGCGGCAAAGCCGATTAGCCGCTGGTGGGGCGAGCGCTTTTGGGCCAAATCCGCCACAATGTCGGGCACTTGAGCCAAGGGCAGTGCCTCGGGTAGATCGGCCTTAGCAAGCTTGGTGGATGCCTGGATTGCCGGTTTCACATCGGCCACCGCCGCCGCCATCACAATCCAGTCGGCCTGGGGTAGGTTGGTTAGCATCGCCCGGTGCATTTCTTCAGCCGTAGTAACCCCCACAGTTTGGATGCCCCCCAGGCGGGCTCTGAGGGATTCCTCCATCGGCCCGTGAACGAGGGTAACGGTAGCGCCGCGATGCAGTGCTGCTTGAGCCAGGGCCGCTCCCATTTTGCCGCTGGCGGGGTTGCCAATAAAGCGCACGGGGTCTAAAAACTCGCGGGTGCTGCCGGTGCTGATCAGCAGGTGCTTGCCATTCAGGTCGCGCTTGCCCTGGGTGTGCAGCAGCGAGTGAATGTGGGTGAGAATGCCTTCTGGCTCGGCCATGCGCCCGTTGCCAATGCGATCGCAGGCCAGCACCCCACTGCCGGGGTCAATGCTGTGGTAGCGCGGATCCTGAAGCAGCTGGTGCCAGTTGCGCTGCACGGCCTGCTGCTGCCACATGTCGGTATTCATCGCCGGAGCCAGCAGCACGGGGCAGGTCGAGGCCAGCACCGTATTGGTTAGCAAATTATCAGCCAGACCGTGGGCCAGCTTGCCCAACGTGTTAGCGCTCAATGGGGCTATGAGGAAAAGCTCGGCCCACTCGCCCAGCTCAATGTGCAGCGGCCTTCCCTGGGTCGCCTGCCAAAAAGTCTCGTCGGTGTAGGCGGGGTGCCGGGCCAGGGTGGCCACAGTGAGGGGCGGAATAAATGCCTGCCCCTGCTGGGTCAGCACAACGCGCACCGCCTGCCCTGCCTTGGCCAGCGACGAAATTACCGAACACACCTTGTAGGCCGCAATGCCGCCGCTGATGCCGACCAGCACCCGACGAGGAGTTTCCACAGCTGTAGAACTACTTGCCATCCCAAACCCGACGCCAGTGATCTAAATTTTAAGAACGATACTGCTGCGGGGGCAAACGACCGTTTACCCCTACGCTTCGGGGTTGGTTCAACAGAATTTGGCCGTCAGCAGTCTACGACTCATCGTAGGGTTCGAGGTCGAGCAAATAGACGTAGGACTCAACTAGCTCAGGCCGCTGGAAGGCGATCGCCCGGAGCAAGTGCCAGTCTTGCAACCCTTCAAAGGCGCTGTCGTAGGCATCGGTCTCAAGGCGACGGGCCAGCTCAGCCACCGTATCCGGTGTCATATCTGAGACGGCCTGCTGCGAAACATGTAGGCTCAGCATAGTCTTTTCCCCCTTGGTGACGTTTGCCTCAGAGCTGCACGGGCGCAGCCCAGGGTTATTCACTCTCCCTTTAGGATAAAGGTTTGCTCAGGGATTCCCGCTGGCCTGCCTCAAATCTTCGCAAAACCCGGCAATTAGCCCCATTACCTGGGGCGGAATTTCATGCCCCATGGCCATTTCCTGCCAGGTGACGGGCTGACCGACAGCGATGAGGGCGTCGTTGGCCTGCTGGGCCTTGGCGATCGGTACCACCGGGTCAAAGGTGCCGTGTACCATCATCACCGGACGGGGGCTGACCGGAGCCTGGGCGGCGCTGTGCAGGTAGCCGCTGAGAATGATCTGCCCGGCCAAAGGCAGCTGTGACCCCACATCGAGCGCCATCGCTCCCCCCTGAGAGAACCCAGCCAGGATGGTGCGCCCCAGGGGGATTTGGGTGGTTTGAGGCAGCGTGGACAGCCAGATCTTGAGCTGATCTCGACTGGTCTGGAGGTCGGACTGGGTCTCAAACTCGAAGGGACGGCGAAAATCATACCCGTGGGGAAAGCTGTACCACATGCGGCCCCCTGGAGCCTGGGGATGGGGCCAGGGCGCATCGGGAAAGACCATCGCGAAGTTGGCTATTTCTAAATAGGGGGCTAGCCCCACCAGGTCGGCGGCGTTGGCCCCCCAGCCGTGGAGCGCCACCAGGCACCAGTCAGCGGTGCCGTCGGTGGGGCCATAGGTCAATGCCTGAAGCGGTCGGTCGGTGGGCAGCATAGATTTCCTTAAAGCTGGCGATCGCGCTGACGAGCCTCTAGCCGAGCCCGTTTGGCGGGGGTAAGAGCAGCATAGCAGTGGGGGCAGCTAATGCCTGTCTCGTAGTGGGGTGAGGCTTTCTCAGCCGCGCCCACCGGGTGGCCACAGCCCAGACAGAGCTCGTACTCGCCCGGTTGCAGGCGGTGGTCAACGGCCACCCGTTCGTCAAACACAAAGCAGTCGCCCTGCCACAGGCTGTCAGCCAGCGGTACGGTTTTGAGGTAGTTCAGAATGCCGCCCCGCAGGTGGTAGACCTGCTCAAAGCCCTGGTCTAGCAGGTAGGCGGTGGCCTTTTCGCAGCGAATGCCGCCCGTGCAAAACATGGCCACTTTTTTGTGCTGAGCGGGGTCGAGGTGGGTGGCCACGTAATTTGGCAGTTCTCTAAAAGCATGGGTTTGAGGGTTCACCGCGCCCTTAAAGGTGCCTAGCTCGACCTCAAAGTCGTTGCGAGCGTCGATCAGCACCACGTCAGGATCAGTAATGATCTGGTTCCAGGCCTGCGGCTCAATGTAGGTTCCCACCTCCTGCTGGGCGGGGTTCACATCAGGTCGCCCAAGGGTGACGATTTCTCGCTTCAGCTTCACCTTCATGCGCTCGAAGGGTGCTTCAGTGGTGGTGGACTCTTGGTGGGGAAAGGGGCCGATTTCAGGATGGTGGTGTAGCCAGGCTAACAGGGTGTCAATGCTTTGGCGATCGCCCGCTACGGTGGCGTTAAGCCCTTCTGAAGCCAGCAAAATGGTGCCCCGTAGCCCCCAGCGCTGACACAGCTCTAAAAGCTCCCGGCGCAGCGCCTCTGGTTTACCCAAGCTGACAAATTTGTAGAAGGTGGCGATCGCCCAATCCATGGTCTGACGAAGCTGCAAAGTTTCCATTATAGGCGGTGGGCCTGGTACACCTCGACGGCGGCTCTGTGCAGCAGCGAGTGGCGAAAGATCAGGTCATCCATCGACTTGCCGTAGCCGCCGCCGATAACGCAGGCGACGGGATAGCCCGCTTTTACGCAGGTGTCGAGCACGAAGCGATCGCGCCGATAAATCCCTGTATTCGTTAACGCCAGCTTGCCCAGCAGGTCGTCTTTGTGGGGGTCGGCCCCGGCGTCGTAAAACACTAGGTCAGGCTGCACCTGGGATAGCAAGTCCGGAACGTACCGCGCCAGGCAGTCCAAGTAGGTATCATCCTCCATTCCCAGGGCCAGGGGCACATCCAGATCGCTGCTCTGCTTGCGGGCCGGAAAGTTCTCCTGGCAGTGCATCGAAAAGGTAAAAACGCTGGCGTCGTCGCGGAAGATCCAGGCGGTGCCGTCGCCTTGGTGCACATCTAAATCGAGGATCAGCACTCGACTGACGCGGCCCTGCGCTTGCAGCACGCGGGTGGCGATCGCCAGATCATTAAAAATGCAAAACCCTGAGCCGTAGTCGGGAAAAGCGTGGTGGGTGCCTCCCGCCGTATTGCAGGCCAACCCGTGCTCCAGCGCCAGCTTGGCGGTGAGAATGGTGCCCCCCACCGCTGTGCAGGTGCGCTTCACCAGGGCGGCGCTCCAGGGCAACCCGATGCGCCGTTGGGCTTTGGCATCCAGGGTGCCCTGGCGGTAGGCGTTGACGTAGGCCGGATGGTGGACAAACTCCAGCCAGGTCTGGGGCGGTTCGCCGGGCGGGTAGATCTGGGCGGGGGTGATTACACCATCGTGCAGCAGGCGATCGCGCAGCAGCCGAAACTTAGGCATCGGGAAGCGATGCCCATCGGGCAAGGGAGCCACGTAGTCGGGGTGGTAGATAACCGGAAGCTGACTCAAAGCCCCAAGGTCAACAATGCTTACATCAAGGACGAGAGCGATCTCCGCTGCCGCATATCCAGCGCGTGGGCCACGCTGCCCTCAGCCCAGTCGAGGGGCAGGTCGGCCCCGGCGGGCACCACCGCCGGAGTGGCGGTGGACGCGGACGCCACTCCGGCAGCCTTAGCCTGGGGCGATTCTCTTGGGATGCTGCGCCATTTTCCGCTGGGGTGGCCCGGCTGGGGCACCGCCCTGAACTGGGGCACAGGGCCAGCCTGCGGTGGTGCGGGTATTGGTGCGGGGCTCGGCTCAACTATGGGGGTTTCCACCAGTCTCACACCGGGGGCTACGACCCCATCGCGCTGGGGCGAATAGGGAGCCAAACGCCTGGGATGGGGCTGCTGTACTGGCGCAGGGGCTTTGGCAATCGGGCGCGGACGGGTTTTTTTGCGCTTGGTCGCTCGCGACGACGCTTTAATCTGCTGGGTGAGCACAAAGGAGCCAAAGGCACAGAGCCCCACCAGGCTCAGCAATCCCCAAAGGGCAACCCCAGATCGGGACGAAGTTTCTTCCTCAGGTGCAATTTCTGGGGCAGCGGCGATAGCTTCGGTTGGCGCGGCCATCACCGAGAGGGGCGCTTCGCTTGCCACCTCTTCTACGGGTTCGTTGAACATGAGACCGTGGTAGGCGATCGCAGACACGCACACCAGGGTAAACCACAGCCCGCCCAGCAAAAACAAAGGCCGGTAGGTCAGCAGCCTCGCCCAAAACAGCCCCGATGTGACACCGGGGTCTTGGGCTTCAGAAAAGGGTTGGGGGGGACGAGGCGGCTGTCCAGAAAAATGCTGTGCCATTAGGTTACCTAGGGCCATCGGTGCACAAACCTCAGCGTTGCCGGTGCACCCTTACGGCCAATTGTAGGCGCTCTTGCCGGTCGGCGCTAGGGTTTGGGTAGGCTTGGCGTCATGCTGTTGCCCTAGCCTGCCCACCCCAGGCGGTTTTCTAACGCAGCACCATAGCGGGCACATAGTCTTGGGGATCCTGGGCGACCCAGCCTGCGGTGGAGTTAAGCCGCACCTCAAAGAATAAGAACGCGTCGTCGTCACCTTCGGGAGCGGCGATCGCCCCGAGGCGATCGCCCTGGCGCACTGCTTGCCCAGCTCGCACGTTCAACGCCGCCAGGTTGGCGTAGCGGGTTTGCAGCCCCTGGGCGTGGTTGACGACCACCAGATTGCCGTAGGTGGCGTCGGTACCAGCGAAGGCTACGGTGCCTGCCCCGACAGCTAGGGCTGGGGTGCTGGCGGAGCTAGCCAGGGCAACCCCAGTGTTAAACACCAGCTTGCCCTGCGCTGGGTCGGGCTGCCAGCCGTAGTTGACAATCACCTGCGATCGCTGGGGCAGCGGATACCCCTGAAGCGGAGTGGTAGGGGTGGCGGCGGGGGCAGCTGTGGTCGAAACCCCTGGGAACCAGTTCACCCCCGGCACGAAAATGGTAGCTGGGACGGTGCTCACGCAGCCGTTTACCTCAAACAGCACATCGGGTCGACTGTTGTAGGTCTGGGCGACCTGCTGCCAAGTTTTTCCGGGGGGAACGCTGACGCGAATGCCGTTGAAGGGCGGAATCAGCAGCTCTTGGCCAGGGCTGACAGCCCCTCCTTGAACAATAGGGTTGAGCCCCATAATGGTGGCTGGTAACAGACTGTAGCGCTGGGCGATCGCGGCCAGCGTCTCGCCCTGGGCCACGCGGTGACGGGTCAGG
Source organism: Leptolyngbya sp. (assembly GCA_003249105.1). Classification (GTDB taxonomy): domain Bacteria; phylum Cyanobacteriota; class Cyanobacteriia; order Phormidesmidales; family Phormidesmidaceae; genus Nodosilinea. Next base: position 10,836 of record QBLT01000100.1, read on the forward strand.
CGCGCCAGGGCAGGGGGAGAGCAGGTGGAGCCAGTTTGGGCGATCGCCCCCGGTGCTGTTATTCCACCTAAGGGCAGGGCGATGGCTAACCCCACCAACACAATGAATCCTTTAAGTTGTCCTAGCTGGTTGGCAGCGCCTAACCGGCGGGTAGCCCAATGCTTAAGCAAATCGTAAGACACCATGAAAACTTAAAGTGTGGCGAGTTGGCGACGTTGATTTTGGCCCTATGGCTGAACCAAACAACCCCTCAGGGGTACAGCCTCTATAATAGGCAGGACAACCCCAATTGCTCAGGGGCATACCTGGGTTTTCTAGCCGCAGACAACCCTATCCGGAAAATATTTACTCCGCAAAATATTCGGTAGAGTAGAGCCAGAGCAGTCAAATCATCGGTGGCATCAGGCGATTGCGGGCTGACTCGCAACGCGATCGCCGAGCCCAATCCAGCACAGCAGGCACAGTAGCAGAGGGCATTTAGCATGGACTCGTTACCAAAGCAGTTTTCTCAGCAGCTCGCGTTGGTGGCGGTCGCTCTGGCGGTAGGGGGTGGCGCGGGTTGGGCCGGTCACTACTACGTCAGTCAGGTGAGTTCGGACGCAGCGGAGCAAGCCGCAGCCGAATCTCCCTCAGCGGTTAAGACTTCGTTGACGACCGTGGCCCAGGCCGCCCCAAACCCCCGAGTCGTCAACCCAATGGGGGAAAACCAAAACTTTATTGCCCTAGCGGTCGAGCAGGTGGGACCAGCGGTGGTGCGCATTGATGCCGAGCGCACCGTACCCGAAATTTCCCCCGATGCCTTTAATAACCCCTTCTTTCGCCGCTTCTTTGACGAGCAAGAAATGCCCCCGTCTGATCTACCCGATCGCCTCGAGCAGGGGACTGGGTCAGGGTTCATTCTCAGCGCCAATGGCCAGATCTTGACCAATGCCCACGTGGTTGAGGGCGCCAAAACGGTGCAGGTGACCCTGCGCGATGGGCGTGACTTTGAGGGCAAGGTGGTCGGCGTTGACTCGGTAACTGATGTGGCGGTGGTCAAAATTGAGGCCGCTGACCTGCCTGCCGTGCAGATTGGCAGTACCCAAGACCTGGCCCCAGGGCAGTGGGCGATCGCCATCGGCAACCCCCTCGGCCTCGACAACACCGTCACCGCTGGCATCATCAGCGCCCTGGGTCGCAGCAGCAACCAGGTGGGTATCCCCGACAAGCGGGTGCAGTTTATTCAGACCGATGCCGCCATTAACCCCGGCAACTCCGGTGGCCCCCTGCTCAACGACCGGGGCGAAGTGATTGGTATGAACACTGCCATTCGCGCCAACGCCCAGGGGTTAGGGTTTGCCATTCCCATCGAAACCGCCAAGCGCATCGCCGATCAGCTCTTTACCACCGGTGAAGTGCTGCACCCCTTCCTCGGCATTCAAATGGTCGAACTCTCCGCCGAGATGGTCGATCGCCTCAACGAGGAAGAGCAGCTAAATCTTAAAATCGACAACGACGATGAGCCCGGCGTGCTTATCGTCGGGGTGCTGCCCGACAGCCCAGCCCAAGCCGCCGGTCTGAAGATGGGGGATGTCATCCGTGCGATCGAGGGCGACCCAGTCGATAGCCCGCCTGATGTGCAGGCTCGGGTAGAAGCCACCGAAATTGGCGGCACCCTCAAGCTCGACATTCACCGCGATGGCCGCGACCAAACCATTGACGTCAAACCCGCCGCCATGCCCCCCGATCTGCGGTAATCAATGGGAGTTTTGAATGCTCAGTTTTGAGTTCTGAGTTGATGGAAGGCGCAAATTCAAAACTCAAAATTCAAAACTGCCCCATCCCCCCTACTCCTCCATCCCCTCACTCCCTAACCGCGCTCCGGTGCGCAAAATCTGCCCGGCCAGCACCGCGCTGCCAAAGCCGTTGTCGATGTTGACCACGCCAATGCCTGCCGCACAAGAGTTGAGCATGGTGAGGAGGGCTGAAAGACCGTTAAAGTTGGCTCCATAGCCAATGCTGGTGGGTACCGCAATCACGGGGCAGTTGGCAAGACCCGCTACAACGCTAGGGAGGGCGCCCTCCATGCCAGCGACCACAATCAGCACATCCATGTCGCGAATCAGGTGGCGGTGGTGCAGCAGGCGGTGCAGCCCGGCTACTCCAACATCCCACAGGCGCTTGACCGCAAACCCGCTCAACTCGGCAGTAATGGCCGCTTCTTCGGCGACGGGTAGGTCGGCGGTGCCTGCGGTCAGCACGCCAATGGTGCCGGGGTGCTGGGCGGCCCAGTCGGTGGGTACTAGGGCACAAATACGGGCCATATCGTAGTACCGCGCTGCCGGAATCTGCTGCTGCACCTCGGTAAAAACCTCAGGTTCAATGCGGGTGGCCATGACCACCGGGTTGTGCTGGTGCAGGCTGCGCATAATTTGCACAATCTGGTGGGGGGTTTTGCCTGGCCCCCAGATCACCTCTGGAAAGCCAGTGCGCAGGGTGCGGTGGTGATCGACCTTAGCAAAGTCGTCAACCGGCTCAAACTCGAGGTACTTGAGCTGGTCAAAAGCGGCATCGGGGCTGAGTTGCCCCTGAGAAACGGCGTTGAGTAGGGTGCGCAGGGTGTCGGGCTGGGTCACGGAGGCGGCAAAGATAGGGTAAAGAGGGTTGGAACGATCAGCCTAGACTATGGCTGCCAAAAACGGGTTGTGAAAAATGTCACAGGGTTGTCATAGGTTGGCTACCTCGGTGACATACCCGACCTCTACATTAATTATTAATCGTTCACTCCTCAACACCCCAAGCGCCGGAGCTACTAGCTCCGGCGCTTTTTTGCGCCATGGCATCCGGAAAGCAGGGGCGCAACCTGTATTAACTGATCAGGCCGTGAAACAATCCGCCGCCACTAGCGCCAGTGGCGGTGGGATACCCTAAGCGGAGCGGCAGTTGTACTTAACCCTAGTTTTAATTCCTATGAAACGGCATCTATATGCGATCGCCCTTACTGGCCTGGGCTTGGCCGCTCTGATTCAGCCCGCCAATGCTCGCCCCGAAATTGCCAGCGGCGACCAGCTGCTCGACACCGATGTGGCAGGCTGTCTGACGCGGGCTGACCATTTAATCGACAGCCTGGGAGTCGAGTCTGACCAGGGCGGCATCGATCGCACCGGCTACTTTGAAGATGGCTCCTTTCGAGTGCTCTGCTATGGCGCGGGAGATACCAACAGCCTGGCGATCGTGTTTGCCACCCACGACCAGTCGGCGGAAGTGGCGTCTAACTTTATTCAAATGATGCTGAGCGAGCTGTCGCGGGGCGAAGCGCTGTCGCAACAGTAGGCCACCCATGCTAAAAAACAGCCGATCGCTGAGCAGAGGCAGAGCGATCGGCTGTTTTTTAAGGCAATCACAGCGGCAGCGCTGACTGGGGATCGCTGGAGCGAACTGCCCTTTGCCCCTACTCAGGCACTTTGGCGGCCTTGAGCATGTGGTAAGTAATGAGCAGCTGGGTCAGCGCCAGGGGATAGCTTTGCAGCGTTTCGCCCGTGGTGCCTACCACTTTACCGATGTCGGTGTTGCCTTCAATGCTGCAAAACTTGCCCAGGTAGGGAACTTCGCTACACAGGGTGCGCTCTAGCTCTTGCACGGGTTTTTCGGTGGCGTGGCCGTCGATTTCGAGCACGTCTACGGGCTTGCCCATGTCGCGATCGAGGCCCAAGCGCACTGCATCGCTCAAGGAGCCACCGTTTTTATCTTCTAGCAGGTGGGTAAAGTCGGGGTGGGGAATGGTGGGGCGCATCACCAGGCGCACGTTGAGCAGCAGCTCGTCGCCGTTGCTGTTGCCGTCGGGGGGGTAAAAGCTAACCACCACATCGGCCCACTGTCGCTGGGGACGAATGAACGCTTCGGAGTCCTCTTCCCGGGCTTTGATCTGCTCAACCACCTCTTCGGGGGTGTAGCCGCGCTTGCGGGTGTCGCGCTTGATCTTCCAATTGGCGCGCAGATCTTCGGGCGGAGCTAGGTAGACTTTGACGTCGTAGGCGTCGCGGCAGGCGCGGGTCGAGTAGCCTAACAGCCCTTCGGCAATGACAAAGCGCTTGGGCTCAATATACTCGGGAGCGTCAAACTCGCCTGTGGTGTGGTTGTAGATGGGCTTGAGAATAGGCTGCCCAGTACGCAGCAGGCCCAGGTGCTGCTGAATAATGTCGATATAGTTGCAGTCGGGGTGCAGGGCCGAAATGCCCATTTCTTTGCGCTGTTTGCGATCGTAGCGGTGGTAGTCGTCCGTGCAGATGATGGTAACGTCGTCTTCGCCTAAAATCTGCGCGATGCCCCGCGACAGAGTGGTCTTACCCGCTGCGCTGTCACCCACAATGCCGAGGATTATCGGACGACTCATAGATTTCTCCAGGGTTTTGCAACCAATAGTTAGTTACCCCATTGTAGGAACCAGCGGGATCATCACCAAATATTTATTGCTCTGTGTAATGGCCTTAGAACAATTGGGCGATCGCCCCTCCGGCAACTCATAGCCCAACCAAGCTTTCAATCGTCTTGAATTTGTTCAGAATAGAATGGTGCCTCTGGCCGCCCTTGGGGGCCACTATTTAGCTCTGCGAGCCCAAACCCATGCCTGCCCTCGACCCCGCTGCCAGTCTTAATGCCCCCGTCGCGCCCCCTGCTCTGCCAGAGCTGCTAGCCCCAGCAGGCAACTGGGACTGTGCCAAAGCAGCGGTCGAAAACGGGGCCGATGCCATTTACTTTGGCCTCGATCGCTTCAACGCCCGCATGCGAGCCGAGAACTTTACTGAGGCCGATGTACCTGAGCTGATGGCCTTCCTCCATCGGCGCGGCGTCAAGGGCTATATCACGCTGAATACGCTGGTATTTCCCTCAGAGCTAGCCGAGGCCGCGCAATACCTCAAAACGATGATTGCCGCCGGAGTAGATGCGGTTATCGTGCAGGATATTGGCATTTGTCGGCTAATTCGTCATCTTTCGCCCGATTTTCCCATCCACGGCTCGACGCAGATGACGGTGACCAGTGCCGCTGGGGTCGAGTTTGCCCGCGATCTGGGCTGTCAGCTGGTGGTGCTGGCGCGGGAGTGCTCGATCAAAGACCTCACCAAAATTCAGGCTCAGATGGGCGATCGCAACATCGCCCTACCCCTAGAAGTCTTTGTCCACGGGGCGCTGTGTGTGGCCTACTCAGGTCAGTGCCTCACCAGCGAAGCCCTGGGCGGCAGGTCGGCGAACCGAGGCGAATGTGCCCAGGCCTGCCGCATGCCCTACGAGCTAATTGCCGATGGTGAGAAGGTGGACTTGGGCGATTCCGGAACGGATCGCTCCGCGAATCGCGCCTACCTGCTCAGCCCCCAAGATCTCTCCGGATTAGATGTCTTGCCCGACCTGGTGAAAACTGGGGTGAGCTGCCTCAAGATCGAAGGTCGCCTCAAAGCGCCTGAATACGTCGCCAACGTCACCCGCGTCTACCGTCAAGCCCTCGATCGCCTAGTTGCTCCCCAATCCTC
>QBLT01000101.1 GCA_003249105.1 Leptolyngbya sp.
AGTGGGGGTGGGGCGGGGTGGGGCCGGAGCCCACTAGGTCACGGGGGTAGGAAGGAGGCATGGCCATGGGAAAGATCAGATGGTGGGTTGCCGCGAAATTTAGGCTGGATTTTAGGGGTTAAGTCACGCTCTGCTCTAGCTAAATCATTGCGCTAACGATCAAGGTTTCTTCATAAATTGAGGATTCCTCAAGTTCGGTTTTCCGTAAGAAAGCGGCCTTAAGGCGCGAATTGTTCCTGCTGGGCTCGTTTATGATCGGTAGATCGGCTAATGTCGAAACATGGCCACGGGCAGAGGAGAATACAGGGGACTGAGCTACGGTGTAGCATGAACGTTGTGTTCCTGAACTGTGTTCTTGAACCTTGAGTCACCCTGCTGACGGCCTGGCTGACAGCACAACCACCACAGAATTGTGGCACTGGAGCTACGACTTTGTTGAACGGAAGGAGTAAACCCATGTCAGATGTCGCACTCTTGCCTAGCAAGAGGCAGGCTGTCCCCGTTCTTGACCTCGATGCCATCAATCGAGAGTGGGGAGAGGCTGACGCCACCAGTCTGGTGCAGTGGGGTCACAATACCTTTGGTGATGGTCTTGTGCTCAGCACTAGCTTTGGCATTCAGTCGGCGGTGATGCTGCATCTGGTGACCCAGGTGGTGCCTCAGATTCCAGTTGTTTGGGTTGACACTGGCTATCTGCCGGTGGAAACCTACCGCTTTGCCGAAGAGCTCTCGACTCGCCTCAAGCTCAACCTCAAGGTCTACCAGTCGCCCCTCAGTCCGGCTCGTATGGAAGCGCTGCACGGTCGCCTTTGGGAGCAGCACGATGTCGAGGCGCTAAACCGCTACGACAAAATTCGTAAGGTAGAGCCCATGCAGCGGGCCTTGGGTGACCTCAACGCCACGGCCTGGCTCACCGGGCTGCGATCGGATCAGACTGATCACCGCAAGTCGCTGGAGCGAGTGGGCCACCAGGGCGGTCGCTATAAGCTGTTGCCTATTCTCAAGTGGACCTCTAAGGACGTGTATGACTACCTGGTGGCCCACGACCTGCCCTACCACCCGCTGTTTGACAAGGGCTATGTGACCGTGGGCGATTGGCACTCTAGCCGTCCGATCACGGCAGCTGACGATAACGAGCGCGACACCCGATTTAAAGGGCTTAAGCAGGAATGCGGTCTGCACCTGCCTCAGTCCCCTGAGGAGGCGGCCAGCTTAGACTCGAGCTCGCTGTAGGGACGTTGGCCGCTGGCGATCGCCTCTCAGCCAAATCGGACCTGGTGCTGCTGCCTTTTAGTCCACGCGTCAGCTACTGCTGAGGATTATGCCCTCAGTTCTAGCTGCAAAAAGCCGGGGCGATCGCTCAAACTGACCAGCTTTTTGCAGGGAAATGAGGGATTACTTTTGCGCCTGCCGCTTGGGTTCGTCAAGACGAGGTGGTGCAGGCGGAGCGCAGCTCAAAAGTCTGTATTTAAGCTTGGGGGTAACCACTAAGGCTGTTGGCAGCACTGAGGGTGGGCATACTATAGCTGGTCTGGTTGTGGGCAAAGGTGGTGGCTAACCAGATGTATATTGTGTTGAGATTAACGTCTGCCCCAGGGGGGAGGTTTCCCCACCTGAATTCTTCTACACTAAGAAGGTTAAGCCAGCGGCACAATTTCTAACCACTCTTTCTAGCCACTCTACTCTAAAGACGCCCACCACCGGCATAGCACATCCTTCTTGGTACATGCCCTGAATCGCCAATGTCCTCAGCTCCCCTACCTAACGACGAAGCGGGACGGTTAGAAGCCCTGCGGCGCTACGAAATTTTAGACACTCCCCCCGAACCTGGGTTCGATCGCATCACCGCTTTGGCGGCCCGGCTGTTTAATGTGCCCATGGCCCTGGTTTCCCTGGTGGATGAATCGCGGGCCTGGTTTAAGTCGTGCTATGGGTTTGAGGGGCAGGAAATTCAGCGGCACAGTACCTTTTGTAGCCACGCGCTGCTGTCTGAGGACGTTTTAGTCGTGCCTGAAGCGCGTCACGACAGTCGCTTTGCTGACAACCCCCTAGTGCAGGCCGAGTCGGGGCTGCGCTTCTATGCCGGGGCACCTCTGCGCAGTCAAGACGGCTTTATTTTGGGCACGCTGTGCGTGCTTGACACCCAGCCGCGAGACGATTTTGGTTGCGACCAGCAGGCCGTGTTGTCAGATCTAGCTGCCATGGTGATCGACGAACTCGACCTGCGTTTGGCGGCCCACCGGGTCGCTGCGATCGACAAAGCTCTGCTAGCGGTCACCCAGGGGGTCGCTACCCAGACGGGAGACGCCTTTTTCTCGGCGCTGGTGCTGCATCTCACCCAGACCCTAGGGGTTGGCTATGCCTATATCGGCCTGCTCAAGGGCGATGGGCAAGAGGCCATTGAAACCATTGCCGCCTGCGCCCAAGGGCAAATTGTTGAAAACTTTGAGTATCTACTGCACCATACTCCCTGCCATCGGGTGCTGCTTAAGCGCGAACTGTGCTGCTATGCCAGCGGCGTTAGGGTTCAGTTTCCGCAGGCGACGCTGCTGCACCCCCTGGGCATTGACAGCTACGCGGCAATTCCCTTTTTTGATCCCCAGGGAAAGCCCCTGGGCCTGCTGGGGGTGATGGACAGCAAACCTTGGAGTAACGTGCAGCTGATCGAGGCGCTGCTGCCTATTTTTGCCCTGCGCATTGCCACCGAACTCGATCGCCAGCGCACCGATGCCGCTCGACTTCGGGTGCAGCAAGACCTGGAGCACCTGGTGGCCCAGCGCACCGCTGAACTCTCTCAGGCCAATCACCGACTACAGCTTGAGATTGAAGAACGTCGGCAAGCGGAAACCGCCCTAGAAAAGGAGCAGGAGCTGCTGCGGGTGCTGCTCGAAAACGTGCAGGCGGGCATTGTCGCCTGTGATGAGTCCGGTATTTTAAGCCTGTTTAACCAGGCAGCGCGAGACTTCCACGGCATGCCAGAAACTTCCCTGCCTCCCGATCAGTGGGCTGCTTACTACGATCTCTATCATTCCGACGGCGTAACTCCCCTGGACAAGGAGGCGATTCCGCTGTTTCGCGCTCTGCAGGGCGAACGCGTGGTCGATGCTGAGATGGTGATTGCTCCCAAGGGGGCCAAGGCTCGTACGGTGCTGGCAAGTGGTCAGGCGATCGCCACCCTAGACGGCAGCCGTAAAGGGGCCGTGGTGGTGATGCACGACATCACCGAACGCAAACAGATGGAAAATGCCCTGCGCGACAGTGAGGCCCGCCTGTTTAGCATTTTTGAGACTATCCCCAATGGCGTCGTCATTCTTGACCCCCAGGGGCAGTTGGTCAGCGCCAATTCAGCCGCCAAGAAAATCTTGGGACTGTCCTATAGCGATCTGGCCCGTCGAACCTACAACGACCCGGCTTGGGTGATTACTGCGATCGACGGGCAGTCCTTTAGGGAAGAAGACCTGCCCTTTGCCCAGGTGATGCGCACCGGAGCGGCGGTGCACGGGGTGGAACACACCATTGCCCACGACGATGGCACAAGGAGCATTTTGTGCATCAATGCCTCGCCACTCTTTGATGCCGAAGGTCAGATTGCCAACGTCGTCACCTCAATCAGCGACATCACCTTCCAAAAACAGGCGGAGGCCACCCTCCAGGCCTCGGAAGAACGCTATCGCTCGGTGATAGAAACGGTGGCCGAAGGCATTGTGCTACAGCATGCGGATGGCAGCATTTTTACCTGCAATGCCAGCGCCGAAGAGATTTTGGGCCTGACCTCTGAGCAAATGATGGGGCGCAGCTCTCTCGATCCCTGCTGGGCAACTATCTATGAGGATGGCTCTCCCTTTGCTGGCGATCAGCACCCCGCCATGATCACGCTGCGCACTGGGGAGCCGCAGTCTAACGTGGTGATGGGGGTGCACAAACCCAACGGTACCCTGACCTGGATTTCGATCAACACTCGACCGTTGTTTCACCCCGATGACCCGGCACCCTTTGCCGTGGTGGCCTCGTTCTCAAACATCACCGCTCACAAAACGGCTGAGGCTGAGCGGGCTCAGCTGATTCGAGAGCAGGCGGCTCGGCTCGACGCCGAAGCAGACCAGTTTCGCTCGGTGCTACTGGTGGATGTCAGTACTGCCCTGGCCTCGCTGCTCAACCACACCGAGACCCTGGAGCGGGTCGCCGATCGCGTGGTGCCGTTTTTTGCTGACTGGTGTGCGATCGATTTGTTGCACCCATCCCAAGGCCCGGCTCAGCGCCTGGAGCGGGTGGCGATGGCGCACTGCGATCACGCCAGGGTAGAGCTGGGTTGGCAGCTGCATCGGCAATACCCGCCGTCGCTGGACGACCTAGAAGGGGTGCCCAAAATTGTGCGAATGGGCCAAACCGAACTGGTGGCCGAGATTCCGCCAGCGATGCTAGAGGCGGCGGCCCACGACGGCGAGCACCTGCGTTTGCTGCAAGGTCTGGGGCTGAAGTCCTGTATTATTGCGCCGCTGATTGCTCGGGGGCAAATCTTGGGTGCGGTTTCCTTTGTGATGGCTGAAAGTGGCCGCTGCTACACCGCCAACGACTTAGCCCTGGCCGAGAATATTGCCCACCAGGTGGCGATCGCCGTCGATAACGCCCGCCTCTACCAAGCGGAGCAAACCGCTCGCAATGAGGCTGAGGCGGCCAACCGCATCAAGGACGAGTTTTTGGCGGTGCTCTCCCACGAGCTGAGGTCACCCCTTAACCCTATTTTGGGCTGGTCGCAGCTGCTGCAAAAGCGGGAGCCCGACGCCACCACGCTGATGCGAGGGCTGCAAACCATTGAGCGCAACGCCAAGCTGCAAACCCAGCTGATTGCCGATCTGCTCGATATGTCCCGGATTTTGCAGGGCAAGCTCAGCCTGGAGGTCGCGCCGGTACAGCTTCAGGCCACCGTTGAAGCCGCGATGGAAACCGTGCAGCTGGCGGCAGAGGCCAAAGCGATTGAGATGCGCACCGAGTTTGACCCTGTCGTCGCCCTGGTTATGGGCGATGCCGGACGGCTACAGCAAGTGGTTTGGAACCTGCTGGCCAACGCGGTGAAATTCACTCCGGAGGGGGGGCGCATCGAGATTCGGCTGAGAACCATTGCTCCATCCGATCGTCGGGTCGCCGGGTTGCCCGCTGCCAGCCACCTAGCCCAGGCTGAGCTGACGGTTACTGATACGGGCAAGGGCATTGCCCCTGAAGTGCTGCCCTATATTTTTGAGCGCTTCCGCCAGGCCGACGGCAAGACCACGCGCCAGTTTGGCGGGCTGGGGCTGGGGTTAGCGATCGCCCGGCAGCTGGTTGAGCTGCACGGGGGCACTATTACCGTGGCCAGCCTCGGCGATGACCAAGGTGCTACGTTTACTGTGCGTCTACCCCTCCGGCGTCAGCCGAGCAAGGTGGCAAAGAGCAGCGCAGACCCAGTAGCCGACCTGCCAGGCTCTGCGGAGAGTAGCACCCTGGCGGGGATCAGCATTTTGGTCGTCGAAGATGAAGCCGACGCCCGCGAACTGCTGGTGTTTGTGCTAGAACAGGTCGGGGCTACTGTCACCGCTGTGTCCTCGGCTGAGGAGGCGCTGAAACGATTGCCTAATCTGGAGATAGACATTTTAGTCAGCGACATTGCCATGCCCCAAATGGATGGCTACATGCTGATGCAGCAGATGCGGGCTGAGTTAAACCATCGAGGCCAGCGCTGCAAGGCGATCGCCCTGACCGCCTACGCCAGCGATACAGACCGACAGCAGGCGATCGCAGCTGGGTTCCATCGCCACCTCAGCAAACCCTTTGAGCCGATACAGCTGATTGAGGCGATCGCCACGTTAGCCGCCGAGTAGATGCTGCTAAGCAGCCCGCTGAAGGGTGATTACTTGTGGTGGTTGGCCTCAAGCAAGGCCGCCACCTTAGTAAGTAACTGGTCAAACTCAATCGGCTTACGGATAAAGTTGCTGGGTTCTAATGCTAGCCCCTGACATATTTGCAAGGTGTCATAGGCGGTGACAATTAAAATTGGCATCAGCGGTAGGTCAGGATTTTGCCGGATTTTTTGAGTGACTTCATAGCCATTCATGTCTGGCATCATCACGTCCATCAAAATCAGGTCGGGGGGCGCGTCTTCAACCTTGGCCAAGGCCGAGCCACCGTTGCCAGCGGTCTCAACTTCGTAGCCTTCAGTTTCTAAAACAGTTCTCAACAAAAACAAATTATCTTCTATGTCGTCGACGACCAGAATCCTAAAATCAGAGGGGGTGCACACAGCAAAAGATTAAATGAAGTATATGAATATAGTCAGTTTAGTGGATAAGTCATTTTACCTACCTCGTACTTGAGGCACAGATCAAAGTCACAAAAAAGGTAGGCATACGCCTACCTTTTTACTGTCTGCTGTGTTGACAAGTACGCCGCTGGCGTTATCGAGGAGTGACCCCGTAGCTACGAGGATTGCGAGCACCCGTAGCAGCACCAGCGAGGGCAGCCACCAGGCCCAGCAGAGACCCTAAAGCAAATGACCAACCCACCTTAGCAGCATTGCCAGCGATGTCTTGGGCTTGCTCCTGGCTTACACCAGGGTTTTGGGTAGCATCGGGCAGGGCATCGACGGGCACCTGGTTAATGACGGCATCGGCACCCTGGGCTACTAGACCAAAGGCTCCGGCTACGCCACTCGAAAGCAGCCAGGCGCTAACGGCTAGGGTGGTTGCCCACAAAATAGCACCATTGAGTAAAGCAGTTTTGCGGTTCATAGGGCCGCAGGCTCGGGAAGTAATCCAGCCGCCCAAAAAGAGAGCGATTAGCAGGCTAATAATCGACCAAATTCCTACGGCGGCACCAACATCGCCAGCGTTGCTTTGGGCGGCATCTGAGCCGGCTATGTTGGTGAGGCCTACAGCAGCACCTAAGGCAGTAAGCACGAGTTGGGATGCGATCGAAACCACTAACCCAGCAAAAATTGGCCCCCAGCGCACCAGGTCATGGTAGCCAGTAACAGCAACGGGCGCTGTGGTTTCTACTACGCGCTGGCTGGGGTTGGTGCCGTAGGCAACGGGCTCTTCTCTATAAGCACCGGGTTCATTGGTGTAGGACATGGAAACTCTTTACCTCTCAGTAGGACAACTCTAGGGTTCTAGGGTTGATAAATCTTGCCATCAATTTATGACGTTGTCTGAGTACAAACATCTACACAGAGGCACAAATTAAAACGCCTAAAGAGGTAGAAGCAGCAAAACTGTACTGATAGGTCTTAAAGAACACCCTAAGCAGCTGAAGCAGGGTTAAAAAACCATGAAAAAACCGTAAAAAGAAGTAAACAGTCTGCTACCAAGCTTTTTCAGCTACAAAGAGCTAAGTGCATCGCTCGGAACAATTCTGTCCTTAGGTGTATGCCCCGAATGGGGTAATGCTCCACCCTAGGAAAAGCTGCCGAGCGGCGATCGCCCCTAGGCGGGTGAGTTGGGTGGTTAGTTGTCGTGGTGATCGAGCGTGATTAAGGAGATGTTGTGAATAAAGTATTAGGTATTGTGCTGGGCGGTGGTGCTGGAACTCGTCTCTACCCCCTCACCAAAACTCGGGCAAAACCGGCTGTACCCTTAGGTGGCAAACACCGGCTGATCGATATTCCCATTAGCAACTGCATCAACTCAGGGATCTCAAGAATTTATGTGCTCACGCAGTTTAACTCGGCTTCATTAAATGCCCATATCTCCCGAGCCTACAGCTTCTCAGGCTTTCAACAGGGCTTTGTAGAAGTGCTAGCGGCCCAGCAGACTCCCGAAAACTTAGACTGGTTTCAGGGTACTGCCGATGCGGTGCGACAGTACCTACCGCGCTTTGAAGACATGGATGTAGACGAGTACTTGATCCTGTCGGGTGACCACCTGTACCGCATGGACTACAGGGATTTTGTAGAGCATCACCGGCGCACCAATGCTGACATTACCCTATCGGTGCTGCCGGTTGATGACGCTCGCGCCTCTAGCTTCGGGCTGATGAAAATTGACGATTCGGGTCGCATAGTCGACTTTAGCGAAAAGCCTAAGGGCGATGCTCTCAAGCAGATGCAGGTAGATACTACCACTCTAGGCCTCTCCTCAGAAGAGGCTAAAGAAAAGCCTTATATTGCTTCTATGGGCATTTACTTATTTAAGCGCGACGTGTTGATCGATCTGCTTAAAAAGCAGCCCGAATGCCCCGATTTTGGGAAAGAAATTATCCCAGATTCTGCTAAAGACTATAATGTGCAGGCCTATCTGTTTAACGATTATTGGGAAGATATTGGTACAATTGAGTCGTTCTTCAACGCCAATTTAGCTCTGGTCAAGCAGCCTAACCCGTTGTTTAGCTTTTACGATGAGTCGGCCCCCATCTATACGCGCGCACGCTATTTGCCGCCCACTAAACACCTTAGATGTGATATCACCGAGTCGATGATTAGCGAGGGTTGTATTCTCAAGGAGTGCCGCATTACCAATTCGATTATTGGCATTCGCTCTCGCATTGAGTCAGGCTGCACCATTGAAGATAGCTTAATTATGGGAGCCGATTATTACCAAGACAACTTTGAGCGGCGCGGTAGTTGTGACACGGCTAGGGTTCCCCTTGGCATTGGTGCCAATACCACCATTCATCACGCCATCGTCGACAAGAACGCGCGCATCGGCTGCAACGTGCAAATTCTCAATAAAGATCATATTGAAGAGGCTGATCGCGAAGACGAGGGATTTTACATTCGCAGCGGCATTGTTACCGTTTTACGGGGAGCCACCATTCCCGACGATACGGTTATTTAGGTCGAGCTAGCAGGCATCGTAAACTGGTCAAAGCGCCGTTTGGGGGAGAGACACCGGTTCTAACCCCACTGACCGTGGGAAGTCCGGCTCTAAACGCTCCACTCTGACCGATGGCCATGACATTCCGCTTGTGATTGTAGTGGCCCCAGCCCATCGGCATGGCATGAAGCTATTCGAGGCGACCCTGGAGGCGCAACAGATAGTACCCGCAGATCTGGCGGCTGACCGGTCTTGCCATCTCTGCCTTGACCGGGGCTATGACTACCAAGCGATATGGCAGATTCTAGATCAATGGGGCTATGTGGGCCATATCCTGCCCAAGGAAAACCGGGACCTCATCACTGGCGACATCCCAACTTACTGGGCTCGCCGCTGGGTGGTGGAGCGAACCCAGGCTTGGATGAATCAATTTCGACGGCTCTTGATCCGATGGGAAAGAAGGCCGACAGCCACCTGGGCTTTCTCTAGTTAGCCAGTGCTGTCATCACATTCTGCTCAACTGGAGTTTTTGGATAGGCTCTTAATGCTAGGCCATGCATCAGGTTCGTTGATAAGTCTGTTGATAGGTCTGAATGGCTGCCTCGACATTGTGCTGGCGATCGCCCCTTTGCCGATCGCCATAGGCGGCGGCCAGGTGTTGATTCACCATCGCCCAGGCGGCTGGCAATGCATGGGGAGAAATAGCGCTCAAGGCCTGCTCGTAGGTGGCGATGGCGCGGTCAAGGTTGTCAGAGGGGTCGCCGTAGATGCGATCGCGGTAGGCCGCTGCCAGCCCGGTGAGGGAGACGGGCCGGGTGGTGGGCGAGGGCACCGCCAGCGCCTGCTGGTAGAGCTTGATAGCCTGCTCTAGGTTATCGGCTGGGTTGCCCATGGGGCGGTGGCGATAGGCGGTGGCTAGGTTGTTGAGGGTGGTGGCCCAGTCGATTGGGCTAGTGGCCGATGATAGCTCGCTGAGCACCCAGTTGTAGGTTGCGATCGCCAGCTCAATCTGGGCGGCCCCGTGGCCCAGGTCGCCCTGCTGCAGGGCATTGCCAAAGGTCGCCATCACCCGCAGGGCCAGGGGACGCGAGCTGGGGTCGGCGTGGCTGGCCAGCCAGCGCGTTGCTGCCAGGGGCAGGGCCGTGGCTAGCGCTTCGGGCGTCACTTCAGGCGTCACCTCAGGGTGGGGCCACAGCCCTTGGTGCAGCGGTGCGGCGTCTTCTGCCTGCTGGGCAATGCGGTGCCAGAGCGAGATTAAATACTCGGCGTGGCGATCGCGAGAGGCCGTAGTCATAGGGGAACCTCAGAACTGGGATAGTGTTAGCTCCAGCCGCAACGCCAGGGGCTCCTTGGTCTGTAGGCCAGCTGCTCAACTGCCCTGATGCCAAACTATGCCCCAACCACCGCTGAAGGCAGTCGTAGCCAATTTGCCGCCATCCCTGAGGGGTTTCCCTAGGACGATTTAGCAAGTGGATAGGTGCTGGGGCGATCGCGATCGCCCCGGTCGTGGAGCTCCCGCAGCTGCAAGGCTGCTTGAAACGGGCTCGGCTGTAGCTTTAATCACCGGCTGATTCCTAATCTGATTCACAGCCCCAAGGGGCTGAGGGATCAGGGGATTTCGGAGGCGATCCCAGGTATCTCCTGATACAGACTTTGGGATCTGGCGCTTACTCTAGAACTAGAGCAACACCCTGAAGCTCAGTCTCTTGGCCGGGATGAAACAGCTTTGGCCAGTGTCTTCTCGATCGGCATCTTCCCCCATCGGCGGTCAAAGCGATGACGAACCCGCAACCCGTAGATTTTGCTCACAGTCCCCAGCCGGGATCGCTCTGGCCCCTGGGCACGACACCGGTTACCGTGCCTCAAACTGCCTCTCTGCTAGAGGTGATTACCTACCTAGGCGACGATTCGCCCCAAGAGCATAGCTGCGTATTACTCATGCAGGAGCACCAGCTTGTAGGCCTGGTGACCGATCGCGACGCCATTCGCCTTTTGGCCAACGGCGTTGCCCTGGATGCCCCCATTGGCCAGCACATGACCGAGTTGCTTACCGTGCTGCCCGTCGATGCCAGCCTCAAACCCCTCGATGTTTTAGCTTTAATGCGGCAGCGGCAAATTCACCACCTGCCCCTGATCGACGCTGACCAGCGCCCGGTGCGGCTGATTACCGCCAGCTCGTTGCAGCAGGCGCTGCTGCCCCCCCACATGCTCAAGCTGCAGCGGGCCAAGTCGCGCATGACTCCCCACCTGGTGACCGTCTCCCCCACCGACTCGGCCCTCACTGCGGCCACTCTGCTGGCTGAGTATCAGATGAGCTGCTTGGCGGTGGTCGCCCCAGACGGCGTGCTGCTGGGGCTGGTGCTGCGCCACGATGTGCTGCGGCTCCAGGCTCGCTATCTCGATTTGGCCCAGCTGTCGATGCAGAACCTGATGCGCGACGCACCCTTTTGCCTGAACCCCAACGATTCGCTCTGGCTGGCCTACCAAGAAATGAGCCAGCGCCACCTGCCCTGCCTAATCGTGGTGACCCCCGACCAGCATCCCCTGGGCGTGGTAACTCAGTCTGACCTGCTCTATAGCCTCGACCTGCGGGAGCTACAGGCGTCGTTTAGCCACCTGTGGCAAACCTTTAATCAGTCTGACAGTGAGCAGATCGAGCTGTGGAAGAGCCACAGCTCAGAGCTAGAGCGCCTGGTGCAGGGTCGTACCGCCCAGCTCGAAGAACAGGCCAAGTGCGATCGCCTGCTCACCACCCTCACCCAGCGCATCCATGAATCCCTCGATGTGCAGACCATTCTCTCGACTACGGTGTCGGAGGTGCGCCAGCTGCTTCAGGCCGACCGGGCCTTAGTGTATCGGTTTGAGACCGCCGCCATCGGCACCGTCGTCGTAGAAGCGGTGGTGGCCCCATGGCAGTCGCTGCTGGGCCACACCATTGAAGACAACCACTTTGCCAAGCACTGGGCCGAGGCCTACCGCTACGGGCGCATTCAGACGGTGGAAGACGTTGAGCGAGCCGGGCTCAGCCCCTGCCATATCGACCTGCTCAAAGACCTGCAAATTCGGGCCAACTTGGTGGTGCCCATCGTTTGCGCCCACCAGCTTTGGGGGCTGCTAGTCATTAATCAATGTGGTCAATCGCGGCGCTGGCGCGATTGGGAAATTCGCCTGGTCGAGCAGCTGGCGCGATCGGTGGCCATTGCCGTGCGCCAGTCAGAGCTGTATCAGCAGCTCCAGGCCGATCTAGACGCCCGCAAAGAGTATGAGCTACACCTACAGCAGCTCAACGACGAGCTAGAGCAGCGGGTAGAGGCCCGCACCGCCTCCTGGAAGCAGGTGACCCAAAAACTGCGCCAGGAAGTTGACCAGCGCCGCTACACCGAGCGCGCCCTGGCCCAAACTAACCAGCAGCTGCAGGCGGTGCTTGAGGCGGTACCGGCCATGGTGTCGTGGGTCAGCGCCGAGGGCCGCTACCTGGGCTGCAACCACCACCTGGCCGCATCGTTTCAGCTCACCCCCGCCGACTTTATTGGGCAGCCCCTGGGCTTTTTGGGTGAAGCGTCGCCCTTCTGCGAGTTTGCCCAGCGCTTTTTGCAGGGCAGCACCGACATCAGCAGCGAACAAATCACCTTTGCCATGCATGGCCGGGTGAGCCACTGGCTGCTGGTGGCCCAAAAATATGATCAGGGCAGCGCGGCGGTGTTTGTGGGGCTCGACATCAGCGATCGCGAACAGGCTAAGGCGGCACTGCAAACCAGCGAGCTGAAATTTCGCAGCTTAGTCGAGCAAACCAACGACTGGGTGTGGGAAATCGACAGCCAGTTGCGCTTTAGCTATATCAACCCCCGCGCCACCGAAATTCTCGCCTGCCCCGCTGAAAATATTTTGACCTACCAGTTTACCGACTTCATGACCGCAGATGAGGCAGTGCGGTTTAGCACCATTTTGGCTCTGCTGGTGGGGCAGCGCCAGCCCTTCACCCAGCTCGAAGCCAACTGCATGCGGCCTGGGGGCGAAGCCGTCACCCTGGAGATCAGCGGTTCGCCGATCTTTAGCGCCGAGGGCGAGTTTCAGGGCTACCGGGGCATCACCCGCGATATTACCGAGCGCAAGCAGATCGAGATCGACATTCGCAAAGCGCTGACCCGCCAAAAAGAGCTTACCGACCTCAAAACCCGCTTTATTTCCATGGCTTCCCACGAGTTTCGCACCCCGCTGACCACCATTTTGGCCTCCGCCGAAACCCTCGAGCGCTACAGCCAAAAGTTTACCCCCGAGAAGCAGCAGACCGTGCTCAAACGCATTCAAACCTCCGTCCACCACATGATCGGTCTGCTCAATGACGTGCTCACCGTGGGTAAGGCCGAAGCGGGAAAACTTGCCTGCATGCCGACTCCCATGGATCTACAGCAGTTCTGCCGCGATCTGGTGGAAGAAGTGCAGTTTGCTCAAACCGGTCCCGCCTGCCCAATTGAGTTGACCTACCAGGGCGATCGCACCTCAGTGCTGGCCGATGAAAAGCTGCTGCGGCACATCTTGCTCAACCTGCTCTCTAACGCGGTGAAATATTCCCCTGAACACAGCCCGGTTGGCTTTACGGTGGCGGTCAGCGAGGCCGAGACCCTGTTTCAGGTCAGCGATCGCGGTATTGGCATTCCCCCCGCTGACCAGGCCCAGCTGTTTACCAGCTTTCATCGAGCCGACAATGTGGGCAATATCTCGGGTACAGGCCTGGGGCTGGTGATTGCCAAACGAGCCGCCCAGGCTCACCAAGGTCGCATTTCTTTCGTGAGCAAAGTGGGCGTCGGCACCACATTCACCGTTGTTTTACCCCTTATTCCTACGGAGTGACCATCATGGCTAAGATTTTGGTGATTGAAGACGAAGCTGGGGTACGCGACAGCATTGTTGATATTCTTAACGCCGAAGATTTCATCGTCGACAGCGCTGTCAACGGTGAAGAGGGCCTGCGCCAGATTCGCGAATTTCACCCCGACCTGGTGATCTGCGACATCATGATGCCCGTGCTCGATGGCTACGGTGTGCTAGAGCAAGTGCGCCAAACCCCCGATCTGGTCACTCTGCCCTTTGTCTTTCTCAGTGCCAAGGCCGAGCGCAACGACTTTCGCAGCGGTATGGACCTCGGTGCCAATGACTATCTCACCAAGCCCTTTACCTATGACGACCTGCTGCGCATGATTCGCACCCGGTTGGCGGCCCAGGGCGCCGTCGAAGACAAAAACCAGCAGCAGCTCAGCGCCCTGCGCAGCAGTATTAGCACCGCCCTGCCCCGAGAGCTGGGCGGCCCCATGCGCGAGGTGCTCAGCCTGGCCAATACCCTGATTGAGCAGGCCGACACCCTAGAGCCCGAACAGGTAGTCACCCTGGCCAAGGCCATTCAGCGCAACGCCCAGCGCAGCGCCCGCCTCACCCAAAACGTGATGCTGTTTGCCAAGCTCGATCGGCTCAAACCCAATCAGACCCCAGCCGAAGTCCTGCGTCACCAGCGCACCGATCGCGCCGATGAGGTGATTGCCACCATCGCCCAGACCCTAGCCGCCGACTACCTGCGCGACGACGACCTAGAGCTTGCTCTAGAGCCGCTGTCGGTACCCATGTCTGAGGCCCAGCTGAGAAAAGTCTGCGAGGAGCTGATCGACAATGCCTTCAAGTTTTCTGCCGTGGGTACCCCGATCAAAGTCTTCGGCTCCCATGCCGACGGCCAGGTGACCTTCTACGTGATCGACTACGGTCAGGGCATGACCGCTGACCAAATCGCCCGCGTTGGGGCCTACCTTCAGTTCGAACCCGAGGCCGAAACCTCTGGCACTGGCCTTGGTCTCACCATTGCCAAACGCCTAGTCGAGCTTCACCAGGGCGAGGTGCTGATTGAGAGCATTCCTGGGCAACAGACCATTGTGCGGGTGGCGCTGCCAGATTAAAACAACGAAAAAGGAAAAACGAAACAAGATAAAATCCCTTCCTCTTCCCTCTTCCAGCATCTACTTCCAGCATCTATTTTCAGGGTGTTCACCACCCACTCTCGATCATCAGGGCCTATCACATACAAGGGGAGGTGCGTCTTATGGGCAGCCCAACCCACCTCATGCATCTAAAACAAAACATCGAAACCTGGAACCGTTGGCGCAGCGAAAATCCTGACATAAAACCCGATCTGAGCGAAGCCTACCTCTGCGCCACCGCCCTCTGCGCGGTCAATCTCAGCGGTGCCAATCTGCACAGTGTCGACCTGTACTCCGCCGATCTGTGGGGGGCCGACATCAGCTATGCCGATGCGCGGGCGGCCAATCTGAGTAGCGCGAATCTCTGCAACACCAGTCTGGCTGGGGCCAACCTAGCTGAGGCTGAGCTGCTGAGCGCTAACCTTCATCAAGCCGATCTAAGCGGTGCTAACTTGCACTGCGCCAATCTCAGTATGACCAACCTAGCCGGGGCTAATCTCACCGGAGCCGACCTGACGAGCGCCAATTTGAAGGGTGCCAAACTGACGGGTACTAACCTAACCGACGCTCGCCTGGCTGGGGCTAACCTGACCGGCATGATGGTGACCGACCTGGATATTGGCCTGCTCGCCACCCTACCCCAGGTCACCTGCGATCACATCTATGTGCGATCGTGCGTTGATCTCGTTGATTCAGGCGGTGAGCCAGCTAACACCTACACCACCTGCTTTCGATCGGCGCTACACCCCTTTTACCAGCGCTTTGTAGAAGCCTGCGATCGCGCTGAAGGGCAGCTCTATCAGGTCTCCTGGCCCTCATCGGATCAGTTTGCCCCAGGCCCGGATATCTACCTGCAATCGGTCGAGCGCCAAGACAATGGCGACCTACTGGTCAGAGTGGGTCTGCCCAGCTTGCAGGCCCAGCCCGATATACCTCTAGAAAAGCGCAATGTGCAACAGCTGTTTAGCACCCTGGGCCGCGGCGACTACTATCGCCACCAGCTGCAAATGAGGGAAGAGCAGATCGCTACGGTGCAGCGGCAAAACGACGAGCTGCTGGAGCTGCTCAAGGCCATGACCCGAAAAAACGTTTACGTACAATCTGTTTCTGTTTTGGAGAATAACATTATGACTGGTGTATCTAAGTACGACCTGCGCGGCGCCAACATCGGTAACTTTGCCGACACCGTTGAAGCGGGGGGGCAGCAAAAAGCGGTGCAGCACAATGACCACGGCATGGATACCGTCTCTGACTGGGATATCGTTGTGCAGGTAGAAGAAATGCTGCAACAGCTGGCCACCCAAGCGCCTCAGGTGCCCGCCCACCAGCGGCCCCAGGCGGTGAGCAACGCCATCCAAAAAAAAGCTCGGCTCAACCCTGAGTTCAAAGCCCGGCTGCTCAAGGCGATCGAAGCGGGCAGCGGTGAGCTGATTCGAGTGTTTACCCAAAACCCCTACATCAGTATTCCTCTGGCTCTGGTCAAAGGCTGGGTGTCGGTAGCATAAACGATAGAAGTCAAAATCCCTGGGGCTTAGCAAGCCCCAGGGATTTTTTTGGACGATGGAGTCAACCGCCTAGGGGCTACTCTGGGG
>QBLT01000102.1 GCA_003249105.1 Leptolyngbya sp.
CGTTATACTCAGACCAGTTGCGGACTCGGTACTGCATCGGCGTCAGGTTTTGGGTAGTACTTAAACCTTATGCCACTACCCCGTCCGTAACACCCTATTTATGCAACAACGCCGTAATGGAGTAATGGAGTGAAGAGGCAAGACGCGTTGAATCGGGGTTTCCAAATGCCGGTATTCTCCCCCTACCCCCTTTACCCCCTTACTCCTACCTACCTGAGCTTGTCCAAGTTCACAATTATCTTCCTGGGGGAATCTGATGCAGATTAAACGCCGCGAGGTGGGGTTGACCGTAGATCACAGCCTGATGCGGCTCTACGTGGTGGAACCGGTCGTTCCTGGCCAATATCCCGGTATTTTGTTCTACTCAGATATTTACCAGCTGGGCGGGCCGATTTTACGTCTAGCCGATCGACTGGCGGGTTATGGCTACGTGGTGGCGGCTCCAGAAATCTTCCATCGATTAGAGCCCATTGGCACCGTGATTGAACCGAACGACCTGGGTCGCCTGCGAGGCAATGATGCCGCCAGTCGTACGGCGGTGGCCGAATACGATGCTGATGCAGCGGCAGCGCTGGCCTGGCTTCAGTTTTCTGACGCCGTTACTCCTGGACAGCTAGGGACAATGGGCTTTTGTATTGGCGGCCATCTGGCCTGTCGCGCGGCGCTCAACCCTGTCGTCAAGGCGGCGGTGTGCTGCTATCCGACGGGCATTCACAGCGGCAGACTGGGCAAAGACCGGGCCGACACCCTGGAGCGCCTGGGCGAAATCGCCGCCCGTCTGCTGCTGGTCTTTGGGGATCAAGACCCCCACGTACCCGCCGAGGGCCGCGATACGATTCTCAATACCCTGGCCACAGCGGGCGTTGACCATAAGACCCTGATTTACCCCGCCAATCACACTTTTATGCGCGACGATGGCTACCGCTACGACCCTGCTGCCACCGACGCGGCCTGGGGGGAGATGATCACCTTTTTGGCCGATAGTTTTGGCATCGCTGCGCCGCTCTCCTGACGGGCCTGGGTATGTTAGCCCATAGCTTGGGGGCGGGCATTCTGTGCAAATCACAACTTTCTGTCCTACCACCTGGGGTATACGGTTAGAGTAAGAGGTGTTTAGCAGGTTCACTAATACCTCGGCGAGAGGGTTTTGCGGAGAAGGGTTTCCCTTTCGAGTTGCCGTTCCTGGAATGAGCCTGCCCATTTCCTCAACTTACCCAGGCGGCTGACTGCGCCCATTGTTTGTCCATCTGCCACGCTTGAGTAGGGTTCCTATGGCACCTCAGATCGATGGCCTCACCGGGCCGGTCTTCAACCAACGCAGCATGATTACCGCGCTGTCTTTGGCCAACCAGACAAGTTCCCTCACCAACCGGGTGCGCGATCTGCCCACGCCGCAGTTCATCAGCCTGCTCGACCAAATTACGGCGGAGTTTGAGCATTTTCTGCGCGCCATCGACATGATCAACAACGAGTCGTTGGAGGTCATGCTGGAGCAGATTTTAGAGGCGTTTACCCTCAAAATTGGTCAGATTCTTCAGGCTGAGCGCACCACCATTTTTATGGTGGATCAGGAAAAGCAGGAGCTATGGTCGAAGATTGCCCAGGGGGATGGGGAGCGATCGCTCGAAATTCGCGTGCCTATGGGTAAGGGTATCTCGGGCCACGTGGCCACCCACGTGCTGCCGTTAAATATTCCCGACGCCTACGCCGACGATCGCTTCGACCCCACCCACGACCAAAAAACCGGCTACCGCACCCGCAGCATTCTCTGCATGCCGGTGCTGAGCAAAAAGACCGACAACATTGTGGCGGTGGTGCAGCTGCTCAACAAGCTCAACCACACCCCCTTCGACGAGCAAGACGAGCGCCACTTTAAAGAGTTCGCCGAGTCCCTGGGGGTGATTCTCGAGAGCTGTAACTCGTTCTACATCGCGGCCCGCAACCAGAAAGGCGTCGCCGCTCTGCTCAAGGCGATCTCGTCGCTGGAGCAGAGCTTAGACCTCGAAAAAACCCTGCAATCAGTGATGGAAGAAGCCCGTCAGCTGATGCAGGCCGATCGCAGCACCCTCTGGCTGATCGACGACGAAAGTGGCGATCTGTGGTCAAAGGTAAAATCTGCCGATGGCAAATCGATGGTGGAGTTGCGCAATCCTAAAAACAGCGGCATTGTTGGTCATGTCGCCACTACCGGCGAACTCCTCAATATTCCCGATGCCTACCAGGATCCCCGCTTCAACCCCGAACCCGACAAACGCACCGGCTACACCACGCGCACCATCCTCTGCATGCCCGTCTTTGACTCGGGCGGCAAGCTGATCGCCGTCACTCAGCTAATCAACAAGTCCCAGGGCACCTTCACCACCTCCGACGAAGCCTTTATGCGGGCCTTCAACATTCAGGCGGGGGTCGCCCTAGAGAATGCCAAGCTGTTTGAGAGCGTCTTGGTCGAAAAGCAGTACCAAAAAGACATTCTGCAAAGCCTCTCCGACGCGGTGATCTCCACCGATATGGAAGGGCGAATTATCACCATCAATGACGCTGCCCTCCAGCTCATCGGGTGTCCCGAAGATGCTGACCACAGCCGCACGATTCGCGATCGCTGGCAAACTGCTCTGCTCCACCGCCCCGTGTGGGAGGCGATCCCCATCGATAACCTCCGGTTTCGGCTGGAGGATAGTTTGAAATACGGGGCGCGCAACTATGTGCCCGAGCAGAGTTTGCGGGTGGCGATCGCCCCCGGCCCCGGCACCGAGCTAGACCCGATCTCAACGCTGGCCCTACCCGACGGCGACAACCCCGATCTCTACCGCCCCTGGGGCGACCCAACCGCGCCTGCGGTACCCAAAGAGGTGGTGCAGCGCATTGAGCGCAGCATCAATCTCACCGTCAACCCCCTGACCAACCCCGAGGGGGGCGTGCTGGGCGGCCTGCTGGTGCTCGAAGACATCAGCCAAGAAAAGCGGATGAAGAGCACCCTCTACCGCTACATGACCCCTGGCGTGGCCGAGCGGGTAATGGCCCTGGGCGACGACCTGCTGATGAAGGGCGAGCGCAAAGATGTGACGGTACTGTTCTCAGATATTCGCGGCTACACCACCCTGACCGAAGACCTGGAAGCCGACAAAGTGGTCGAAATGCTCAACGCCTACTTCGAAACCATGGTGGAGTCGGTGTTTCACTTTGAGGGCACCCTCGACAAGTTCATTGGCGACGCGCTGATGGCGGTGTTTGGTGCGCCTTTGCCCCTGACCAACCACGCCTGGGCGGCGGTGCAGAGCGCCCTCGACATGCGGCGACGACTGGCCAAGTTTAACAACGAGCGCGGGGCTCTAGGTCAGCCCAAAATTCGCATCGGTATTGGCGTCAGCTCCGGCGAAGTCGTCTCGGGCAACATTGGCTCCCAGCGCAAGATGGAGTACACCGTGATCGGCGACGGGGTCAACCTCAGCTCCCGTCTAGAGGGGGTCACCAAAGAATACGGCTGCGACATTGTGATCAGCGAGTACACCTACGCCCTCTGCGCCGATCGCATCTGGGCCAGGGAACTAGACCGCACCCAGGTCAAGGGCAAACAGCGGGCCGTGGGCATCTACGAACTGATCGACCAGCGCGACACCCCCCTCACCGCCGACACCGAAGCCTTTCTCGACCTCTACGCCCAGGCCCGCAGCGCCTATACGGCCATGCAGTTTGAGCAAGCGCTGGGCCTGTTCGAGCAGGCCCAACAGATGCGCCCCGACGACAAAGCCGTGACCGTACACCTGAGCCGCGCCCGGCAATACCTGGTGCAGCCGCCCCCCGAAGACTGGGATGGGGTCTATGTTATGACGACCAAGTAACGAGGTTGCATCCAACCCTCTATGCAGAGCCCATCTATCGGAGAAGGAGCAAACCCGGTAGGATGGGAGTTGTGTTCAAAACGAACACTTTTAGGTCGTTCTGTCGCCGATGAACCCACGCATGTCTCTGTTCGACTGGTTTGCCAATCGCCGTAAGTCAGGCCCCATTAGCGAAGACCGCCAGGAGCGAGAAATTGCCGACGGTCTCTGGACGAAGTGTGAGCACTGCGACGTGCTCACCTACACCAAAGATTTGCGCACCAACCAGTGGGTCTGTGGCGAGTGTGGCCACCACCACCGCATCTTCAGCGACGAGCGCATTCGCCAGCTGATCGACGCCAACACCTGGCAGCCCCTCGATACCCACATTCAGCCCCAAGACCCGCTCAAGTTCAAAGATCGTAAGGGCTACGGCGATCGCCTGCGCGATACCCAGGCCAAAACTAAACTCACCGACGCAGTGCAAACCGGCCTAGGCGAGATAGACGGCCTGCCCGTCGCCCTCGGCGTCATGGACTTTCGCTTTATGGGCGGCAGCATGGGCTCGGTAGTGGGCGAAAAACTCACCCGCATGATCGAGCGCGGTACCGCTACGAACCGCCCCGTCATCATCGTCTGTGCCTCCGGCGGTGCCCGCATGCAGGAGGGCATGCTCAGCCTGATGCAAATGGCCAAGATCTCTGGAGCGCTCCAGCAGCACCAGGCCGCCAAGCTGCTCTACATGCCGGTGCTCACCCACCCCACCACGGGCGGCGTCACCGCCAGCTTTGCCATGCTGGGCGACATCATTTTGGCCGAGCCCAAGGCCACCATCGGCTTTGCCGGTCGCCGCGTCGTCGAGCAAACCCTGCGCGAAAAGCTGCCCGACAATTTTCAAACCGCCGAATACCTGCGCGACCACGGCTTTGTCGATGCGATCGTGCCGCGCACCCAGCTCAAGCAGACCCTGGCCCAGCTGATTCGTCTGCACCAGCCGGTCGCGGCTCCCGCCCCCGTCGATGGCCATACCCCCTGGGCCAACGGCCTTGGTGCCGCCGAGCCAACCCATATTGGCGTCGATTTATAACGGCAAGCATTGGGAATGGCCCCCTTCGGTGGCATGATAGACATTACGTGAATAATTTAATGGGGAAAACTCCGTTGAATTACATCTAAATCCAAGCTTAGACCTGAGGTTTTCCCGGATGGGAAACAGCAGAGCCAAGCTGGACTTAACATAGCTGTGTTGATTTCATACCCAAGCCCTATACATTAGAGGAGAACCATGTTGAAGAGATGCATTTGGCTAGTTGCGGTCGCACTCTTCTTTGTCAGCCACCTGGTCATGGGAGACGCTGTCGCGGCTGAGCTAGATGAGGCCACCCGGACCGTACAGCTCAACGAAGCAGGAGATACCTATGTGCTGTCCCTGGAGCAGGTTACCCGTGGCCGTCGTCAGTTTAACTACGCCTGTGGCACCTGCCACGTGGGTGGGATCACTAAAACCAACCCCACCGTTGGCCTTGATCCGGACTCCCTAGCCGGTTCCTTGCCTCCCCGGGATAACCTTGAAGCCCTGGTGGCCTACCTGAAAGAACCGATGACCTATGACGGTCTGACCGATATTTCTCAGGTACACCCCAGCAAGAAGAGCGCTGATATCTTCCCCAAAATGCGTAGTTTGACCGAGGAAGATCTCGTGGCGATTTCAGGCCATATTCTGCTTCAGCCCAAGGTGATTGGCGACATGTGGGGAGCTGGTAAAACCCGCTTCTCTGCTCCTCAGGTCTAGGGATGATTAGGTTGCTTGGGGCTGTCCCCATCATTTGATGGATTAAACCCTGGAGTTTACGCCTGCGATTTCTGCCCGCAGAGTTTCGTTGGTCGCCGGGGACGGCAATTACTCCAGGGCTGAGGCCCCAAGTTACCGCGCAAAGCAGGTAATATGCCATAGGAAGGCTGTTCAACAGCCCCCTGACTGATTGAACTGGAGATACGAGCTTTAGAGGTAGTTATGCAACGTGTATTTCGCGCCGCCCAGCGTTTGGGCTTGGTTATTCTGTCTGCTCTGTTAGTGGTGGGTACGCTCACCCTGGCCTCTGCCCCCGCTGCGGCCACCAACTACGATGTGAAAATGGGTTCTGATGCGGGTCTGCTGGTGTTTGAACCAAGCACCATCACCGTTAAGCCCGGCGACACCGTGACCTGGGTCAACAACAAGATGGCCCCCCACAACGTCGTGTTTGATGCTGCTGGCGTGCCCGGCGATAAGGCTCTGGCCGACAGCATTTCTCACACCCAACTGACCTTTGCGCCTGGCGAAAACTACGCCACCACCTTTACCAGCGACATGCCTGCTGGTACCTATACCTACTACTGCGCTCCCCACCGTGGAGCTGGCATGGTAGCCAAGGTTGTTCTAGAGAACTAGTCTTCTGAGCGTGAGGTGCTTAGGGCCTCAGGCTTAACAGTGGTTGTGAAAAAGGGCGTCCTGCGGGATGCCCTTTTTTGCTGAGGGGCATCCTGATAGGTTTTCGTCCTTCACGGTTGCTGTGTACACTAGCCCGCACATGCTTGGACAGGCTATGCAGGTAAAAGACCTCACCCCAGCAGAATGGCCCTGGCCGCTACTGCTGGATGCCGATCCGTCGCGATCGCTGATCGACACCTACATTCACCAATCTACGGTGATGGGGCTGCTGGCGGAGAATGCTGTGATTGCCGTGGTGGTGCTACTGCCGCGCGATCGCCAGGTGGTCGAGGTGATGAATATTGCCGTTGCCCCTAGCCACCAGGGCAAAAAGCTAGGAAAATTGCTGCTGGCGGCGGCTGTGGAGCGATCGCGCCAGCAGGGCTATAAACGTATGCTTGTGGGCACCGGCAGCACTGGCATTGGGCAGCTAGCCTTTTACCAAAAAATGGGCTTTCGTATGGAGTCGATCGATCGCGACTACTTTGTACGCACCTACCCAGAGCCAATCTATGAAAACGGCATTTGGTGCCGCGATCGCGTTTTGCTTTCCCTAGATCTACAGTCTGTGGGGATCGTGATGAGACAGGTTCGGGTTTGCCCCCCCAACCCCCAGTGGGTGAAAGATTTTGAGGCAGAAGCGGCCCAGATTGCCCTGGCTTTGGGCAACAACGTGGCCCACATTCACCACATCGGCAGCACCGCTATTCCAAACATCTACGCCAAGCCGGTGATTGACCTGCTGGTAGAGGTCAACGCCATCGATCAGGTGGATACTTGCAGTGCGGCGATGGCCTCCCTTGGCTATAGCGCCATGGGAGAATACGGCCTGCCAGGGCGGCGCTACTTTCGCAAAGACAATGCCGAGGGGGTGAGAACCCACCATGTCCATGTCTTTGCGGCGGGTTCCCCTGAAGTTGCGCGGCATCTGGCCTTTCGCGACTTTATGATCGCCCACCCCGACTGCGCCCAGCAGTACAGTAAACTCAAGCGCACCCTGGCGGCGCAGTACCCCGACGATATTGACGGTTACATGGATGGCAAAGACGAGTTTGTGAAAACGATGGAACACCGAGCGCTGCAATGGCAAGGATTAGTATGACCAAATCAAAGCCCCATCTCTACCGGGTGGAAGTGACCTGGACGGGTAATACCGGGTCGGGCACCCAGAGCTACGGCACCTACGATCGCGCCCACACCATTACCGCTGCCGACAAACCGGCAATCGCGGCCTCTGCCGACCCCGTCTTTCGGGGCGACAAAGCCAAATACAATCCCGAAGAGCTGCTGGTTGCCTCGCTGTCGAGCTGCCACATGCTGTGGTATCTGCATTTGTGTGCCGAGGCCAAGGTGGTTGTCACCCGCTACGTTGACTACCCGATCGGCACGATGATGGAATCAGGGGACGGCAGCGGGCAGTTTTCTAAGGTTTTGCTCAGGCCTATCGTGACAATCATGCCGGAGAGCGACTCAGAGCTGGCGGCACAACTTCACGAGCAGGCCCATCAAAAGTGCTTTATTGCTAATTCGGTGAACTTTCCGGTGCAGTGCGAACCGTCGGTGCAGCTTGAACCCTAGCCGAAGGGCTCATTGACTCAAAAGCGCTGCGATTGCTTCCCGAATAAACCCTTCATCCTCAGGATTTTGATAGGGGTTGCCCGCCCGATGGCCCCAGATCGAGGGGATGGGCCGATATTCCGCGTTGGGGATCAGTGCCGCCTCGGCTTTGCAATCCTCAGGAGTGAAGTACAGATCGGTGGTGGCGGGCATCACCAGAGTTCTAGCGGTGATAGCCCCCATAGCTTTGGCGTAGTCACCCTGGTAAACCGGGTTATCACCCACGTCGCAGCGCAGCCAGGTGTCAATCATCGCCAGCAGGTTGTGGGGATCGCGCTGGCGATAGCCCGCCTCCCAGCCGCGCAAGATGTAGTCTTCGAGGGAGTTATAGCCCCAGGCCAGGTAGGGCTTGGCTCGGTAGTAGGCCTGGGATGCCGCCCAGCTGGCATAGATTTGGGCAAAGGTGTGAAAGCCGCGATCGGGGGTGCCCTCAAACCGTTCACCGTTCCAAGCGGGGTCGCTGGTGAGGGCTGCCCGCAGGCTGTAGAGAAAGAGCTTGTTGTGGTCGGTGGTTTTGGCGGTGCCGCAGAGGGCCGCTAGGCGCTGTACGCGATCGCGGTAGAGTGCTGCCCAGTGGTAGCCCTGCTGCGCCCCCATCGACCAGCCGTAGACCAGGGCCACTTGTTCAATCCCTAAATGCTGCACCAGGGCGTGCTGGGCGCGCACGTTGTCGTAGTGGGTAAAGTAGACACCAGGCTGGGCCACGGCAGGGCAGTTGCTGGGCGAGGTCGAGAGGCCGTTGCCCAGCATGTTGACCATCACCACGCACCAGCGGCTGGGGTCGAGAATGCCGCCGGGGCGCACCAGCCAGTCAACATCAGTGTGCTGCGCCCCGTAGGAGGTGGGGTAGAGAATGGCGTTGCTGCGGTAACTATTCAGCTCTCCATAGACCTGATACACCACCTCCACCTGGGGCAGTACAACCCCGCACTGAAGGGGAAACTCCTGAAGCGTAAACCGCTCTGGTGTGGCCATCCCCATCAGCTAAAATCCGCTGCAATGCTGCGATGGGCCTGCACGTAGCCAGCATCAATGCAGGCAAAGTAGGGCTTGAGCTGTTCGTGGGCCGCCGGTAGCGCCTGAAACGGAATCGACGGATAGAGGTGGTGCTCAGCGTGGTAGGGCATGTTCCACATCAGCCAGCGCAGGGGCCAGAGGGTGAGGGTGGTGCGGGTGTTGAGCAGTGGGTTGGCGTCGTTGGGGCAGCCGGTGTGCTCGGCCAGCAGCACAACCCGCAGCAGAGGCTGACCCACCGCCAGCGGCAGTACCCAGTGGGTGAACAAAAACCACGGCTGACCCAGCAGGGCAGAGACAACTATCACCGCCGCGTAGGTTAGCAGCTGAAGCCGCACCGAACGGACGACCTCAGCGTGGGAACTAGTGGGAAGATAATAGAGCCCGTCCAGCTGCCCCAGGGCGACTTTGCCATGGCAGCGCACCTTGCCGATCCACCAGGGAATGCCGCTCATCTGCCAGATGTAGTTGCTCAAGCTGGTGGGCTTGTGGTCTTCTAGCTCAGGGTCTTTGCCGGGGATCTGGGTGTAGCGGTGGTGCCACTTGTGGTAGCGCCGATAAAACGTGCTGTTGTAAAACGACAGCAGCCCCGCCAGCCAGGCGGCCCCGTCGTTGAGCCGGGGGTTGGCGAAGGCGGTGCGGTGGCAGCACTCGTGCATGGCGCAAAACATCAGCGCTAGACTGGCCCCACAGATCACTAGGGCGGGCAGGGCCAGCCCCAGGGGAGCCGTTGCCCACAGGTAGCCGGTCAGGGCAATCAACCCTAGGTGGCTGACGAACTGAATGCCACCTGCCCAATTCGATCGCTGGTTGAGGTTAGTGAGTGCTTGAGCCGATAGGATTTGGCGGGGCTGGGAGGGCAGTGCAGCGGGTATGGTATTCGTCAGCATGGGTAACGTTTGGTAGCGAATGTTCTAATAACGTCGGATAATTTAAGCAGCTGGGAAACACCCTGCCTGAGCTTACCCCAGGCTCCTCGACGGCTGTTTCCATCCCGACCGGCTGACTCGATGGCCAGCAAACGACCTTTCCAACTTGTTATGACAAGTAAGCTTAGCATATTTGCCCAGGGGTGACAAAGATGTTGTTGAAGATGCCTGTAGCGGGCTATTGATTGCTTTTCCCTATGTCTACGCCCTTGCACATCAGCATTTCGGAAAAGCTGCGTCGCCAAATTGAGGTGGGGGAGTACAAGTCTGGCGATCGCCTGCCCAGCGAGCACCAGCTGATGGAAACCTTTAGCGTCAGCCGGATTACGGCTCGTCAGGCGGTGGCCAATTTAGTCAGCCAGGGGTTGGCGATCGCCTACCGAGGCAAGGGCGTCTTTGTCACGCCGCAGAAAAAGGTCACCTATTCGCTCTCTAGCCCGCTGGTGTTTTTAGAGCAGGATATGGCCCGTCAAGGGGTCGCCTTCTCCTTTGAAAGTTTGGCCTTTGAAACGGTGCCTGCCCCCGCTGACGTCGCCGCTGAGCTGGGCCTGGTCGAGCAAGCTGGCGTGTACCTGCAAAAAAAGCTCCTGCGAATGGATGGCGCTGCCGGAGCCGTAGATATTTCTTACCTGAGCACTGAACTGGGTGAACCCTTTGTGCATCTGTTCAAGCGGCAGATGACCTTTCCTGCCCTGGCCCAAAACGGCATTCCGGTCGAACGTCTAGACGGCGTGATTGAGTGCACCCACGCCGACTACGACCTCAGCGGCTATCTAGAAGTACCCCTGGGCCACGCGCTCATGGTTTACCGCTACACCGCCTACAGCAGCGACCAGCAGCCGGTGCTGTACGGGTCTACTATCTCCCGCGCCGATCGCTTTTGCTATTCTCTCAGCACGCGATCGGGGGGCTAGGGTCGGCGCACCAGCGCTGGATGCCCAGGTTCCCTGATCTAGACAAGGGAACCTGGGCGACTGAGTCCGCCTCGTTATACTGATCACACAAGTCGGGATCGCAACCTTAGGGGAAGTCCTGACGTCAGTAGATAAATCGGTAGGAGGTCGCGATGCTTCATCGAACTCATCAAGTTGCTATGGCCGCAGCTCTAGTTAGCCTGGGGCTAGGTGTCCTGGGGACGCCTGCGGGGGCGGCTGAGTCGGTGCGCCTCAACTACCGGGGCTTTAGCCGTTCGGTGCCCGTGGCGCTGTTGACTGCTCTGGCCGAAACCGGAGAATCGTCTGGGTCCCTCGGCGGGTTGCTCGATCAGGCGGGGCAAAACCCGGCAGAGCTGCGATCGCTGCTGACTCGCCCGCTGCCCGTCAACTCGGTCGTGCTCGATCGCTCCCTCAACAGCGGCCCCGGGGAGTGGGCCCTCGATCAGCTCGGCGAGTCCATCCATACGGGGGCAGGTGAGGCCGATCGCCAGGCGCTGCGATCGGCTCTGGTGCTGTCGGCCAGTGACGATAGCCAGATCACCCTGCTAGAGGTGCTGCAGAAGTACCCCACCGAAGAAGTGGTGCTAGAGGGCGATCGCATTCAGGATTCCTACAATAGCCTGGCCAGTTTCCTGCGGCCCTTGGCAATTTTTCTATAGGTTTTGGAGGGTTGAGCCGCTGGCCAGTTCAACGCCTCAAAAGCGAAACCGCTACCATGCCTACCACAATCGTTACCACCAGCAGCGTCAGGGGCTCCAGCTTAAACTCCGAGTCTTTGCTAGAGCCCGTGGCGTAGAAGAACGCAGCAAACACCAGCAGTATCACAACTAGATCTAGGCCAGTAAACACAGCGCATGCTCCTAAGGCCAACCGGAACCAAATGCCCATCAGAAACGGTGCTCGACCCCAAGGGCAGATCCGTCACCAACCGTTTCGTTTTGCTACCAACTTAGGAGCTTTCTAGAAAAGAAGATCCCCGCTTTATCGGGCAACTGTAGCCACTGTAGGGTGGGCACTGCCCACCATTAGGGAGAAAGTTTTCCAGAAGTCACCTTAATTCAATATTTTAGTCGCCTCAGCCAAAACTGGAACTCTGAAATAAAAGCGTAGATCTCGCCCTGGCAGAAATTTTACCCATAGCATTTCCTCTATGGAGAGCATGGGCATTTGTCAAGGAATTATAACTTTTCGTCATTGGGCATTTAGCGCCCCTGTCAGACAGAACGAAAGCCCAGCCGCTCACCACAAATCTACGCAAAGGACACTCCAACTATGACGACCCTAAAAGTTGGTATTAATGGGTTTGGTCGCATCGGTCGCCTGGTACTGCGCGGCGGCATCAAAAACCCCAATATTGAGTTTGTTGGCATCAACGACCTGGTGCCTCCCGAAAACCTCGCCTACCTGCTCAAGTACGACTCCACCCACGGGCGCTTCGACGGCACCGTAGAAGCCGTCGCCGACGGCATTGTCGTAGACGGCAAAAAAATCCCCTGCATGGCCATGCGCAACCCCGCCGAACTGCCCTGGGGCGACCTGGGTGATGACTACGTGGTGGAGTCTACTGGCCGGTTCACCACCTTCGACACCGCCCACCAACATGTTGCCGCTGGGGCCAAACGGGTGATTCTCTCGGCCCCCACCAAAGATCCTGACCGAGTGCATACCCTAGTCCTTGGTGTTAACCACGAAACCTTCAACCCCACTACCGACATCATTGTGTCGAATGCCAGCTGTACCACCAACTGCCTCGCCCCCGTCGCCAAGGTCATTAACGACAGCTTTGGGCTCG
This sequence comes from Leptolyngbya sp., assembly GCA_003249105.1. Lineage (GTDB taxonomy): Bacteria > Cyanobacteriota > Cyanobacteriia > Phormidesmidales > Phormidesmidaceae > Nodosilinea. Next base: position 12,576 of record QBLT01000102.1, read on the forward strand.
CTGAGGGGCTAATGACCACTGTCCACGCGGCCACTGCCACCCAGCCCACCGTCGATGGCCCCTCCCAAAAAGACTTTCGCGGCGGTCGCGGGGCTGGCCAAAACATTATTCCCGCCTCCACGGGTGCGGCCAAGGCCGTGACCCTGGTGCTGCCCGAACTCAAGGGCAAACTCACCGGTATGGCGTTTCGTGTGCCAACTCCCAATGTGTCGGTAGTGGACCTCACCTTTAGAACCGAGCAGCCCACTAGCTACGAGGCCATCTGCGCTGCTGTCAAAGCCGCCGCCGAAGGATCGATGAAGGGGATTTTGAGCTATACCGAAGACGATGTGGTTTCCAGCGACTTCATCACCGATCCCCACTCCAGCACCTTTGATGCTGGGGCAGGCATTGGCCTGAACGAGAATTTCTTTAAGGTGGTGGCCTGGTACGACAACGAGTGGGGCTACTCGATGCGGGTGGTCGATCTGATGCTCTACATGGCCCAAACAGAAGGCATTCTCTCGGGCATCAAAATTCCCGCCATGGTGTGAGCCTATAAAACACCCAGGTGGAATGGGCCGAGCCCTGTGTCCATTTCACCTAGCCCAGCTAAATCGCTGGCGGCATTGGGCATTGGGCAGGTAAAACTTTTCCGCTGCCCAATGCCACTGGTCGAACGACGCAATTGAGCAACAAGGCGATCGCGTAACGCCGCAACGTAATCAAAGGATGTCGGTTTTGATGGCTGCTAAGGTCGCGCAGTATTTGTTTGCAGTGTTTAGCTAAAAGGCGGCGCGGGTAACCATATCGCGGGGGCGTTTTTTAATCAGCGTGGGGTCGAGGTAGGTGATCGCTTCGGCGCACGATCGCACCCGTTCGATCGGCTCAAACACATTTACCTGGTAGACGATCTGGTTGTCCCAGTCGAGGGCGGTGAGCCAGCCACTGCGGGGGTGGTAAACGCCGGTATCGATGTCGAGCCAGCCGCGCCCGGCGACGATTTGGCCGGGGTCTACCCCGGGGAAGGTGAAGGTAATGGTGTGGCCGGTGATGATCAGCTTGTCGGAGAAAAAGGGCGTCAGGCTGCTGTGGAAGGTCTCGCGGATCCAGCACATTTCGTAGCTGCTCTGCTCGGCGATGGGCAGCATGGGGTTGACCCCGGCGTGCACCAGCCACAGATCGCCTAAGTCAATGTAGAGGGGAAGCTGCCGTAGCCAGTCAAGGTGGTCTTCGAGGGTAGCGGCGGAGCCGTGGTAGCTGGTCAGGGTGGCCTGGCCGCCGCTAAAGATCCAGCCTTGCAGGGTGGGGGGATTGATTTTGCCGTCGACAAAGGTGTCGAGAATTAGCTGCTCGTGGTTGCCCCGCACGCAGCCAGCGGCGTGGCGACGCACGAAATCGACCACGTCAGCGCTCTTGGGGCCGCGATCGATCAGGTCACCGACACAGTAGATTTTGTCGTCGGGTTCGGGGGCGATCGCATCCCACAGCCGTTGCAGACCGTCGAAGTGACCGTGAATGTCGCCAATAAAAATGCGTCGGGGCATGGGCCAGGAAATCCATTAGCTTCATTATGCCTTAACCCCAAACTCAACTCCTGGTTTTTCGTAATGCTTAGGTGTTTAAAGGCAGTTTAAAGCGGAGTTTTTCACCGGGGTGAGAGATTTGCGATTGCTCAGAGGTAAAACGCTTACTTCTAGGGGCAGATGGGGTCTATTCTCATTGTTCTCAGGCATAATAAAGGCCAGCTTAGAGCAACTACCCCATGCGCCGTTCCCGATCTCGTAGCCCGCTGCCTACGTCTTCTGTCAATCGAATGCCTGCTCAGCGGCGACGAGTACAGCGGCGGCCAGATCCTTGGCGGCGTCTAGCCCGTCACACCCCCACGTTTGAGCTGAGTGCTCGGCTGGGGGTGAACTGTTTCTTAGCGCTGGTCGCGGCTGTATCGCTGGCCCGGTTGGTGCCCTACCTTCAGACTCAGGTGCAGCAGCTAGAGACAGTGCGCCGCGAGCTTGCCCAGGCAGAGGTGACCCACGACCGTTTGAGGGCTGACTTTGACCGCTACTTCGACCCAGCCCAGGCCGGTCGGGTAATTCAAGAGCAAACGGGCTATCGCACTACGTCAGAGCGCCAGGTGGTCTGGACGGATTAGGGACGTTGGGGAGTGGTTGGGTAGGTAGGTGAGTGGGTAAGTGAGTAGATGAATGGAGTTGACGCGATCGGTCAAACAGCTTCCGCAGGTTAGAGAAGTCCACCCACCCACTCACTTACCTACCCACTCATCCACTCTTCCCTAGGGATAGAATGTCGTCGTCGGCAACCCCAGCCCTTCTTCAAGACCCATCATTAGGTTGAAGCACTGCACGGCCTGAGAGGCTTGCCCTTTCATCAGGTTGTCGATCGCCGACATGACGATCACCCGCCCGGTGCGGGCATCGGTCTCCAGGCCGATGAAGCAGCGGTTGGTGCCCCAGGCCCACTTGGTCTGGGGGTAGGTGCCGCTGGGCAGCACCGTCACCCAGGGGGACGATCGGTAGAAGGCGCTGTAGATAGTGAGCAGGTCATCGCGCACCAGGCCGGGGTCGCGCAGAGTGGCGTAGATAGTGGCCAAAATGCCCCGCACCATGGGAATCAGGTGGGGGGTAAACTGCACCGTGACCTCTTGACTGGCCAGATGGGTGCAAATTTGCTCAATTTCGGGGGTGTGGCGGTGGCGAGCGACGCCGTAGGCCCCCAGGGAGTTGCTGGCTTCGGCCAGCAGCATGCCGGTTTTGGCCACCCGGCCACCGCCGGAGGTGCCCGATTTGGCGTCGATGATTAGGGTTTCGGGCTGGGCGAGCCCCTGCTTGAGCAGCGGGGCAATGCCGAGCAGGCTGGCGGTGGGGTAGCAGCCGGGGCAGCCCACCAGGCGGGCATTGCGAATGCGATCGCGAAACAGCTCAGGCAGCCCGTACACGGCTTCGCCCGCAGTGCTCTGGTCGGTGCGGTCGCCCCCGTACCACGACTGGTAGGTGTTCAAATTCTCAAATCGATAGTCGGCAGACAGATCGAGCACCCGGCAGCCCCGCTCTAGCAGGGTGGGGGCCATGGTGTAGGCCAACCCGTTGGGCAGCGACAGAAACACCACCTGGCAGCGCTGGGCAATCTCGCCCAGATCCACCGCTTCCACCGTCAAATTTACTGAGTCGGCCAGGTGGGGATAGATATCGGTGTAGGGCTGCCCGGCGCTGCTGTCGCCCCCCAGATAGACCAGCTCGGCTTCAGGATGCTGGGTCAGCAGACGCACCAGCTGTACCCCGCCGTAGCCCGAGGCCCCCACAATGCCGACTTTAATTTTTCCGACGGGTGACTCGCTCATGGTTCTGGGGCTGGCTAGGTTGAGGGATAAAAGGAGTAAGGGCGCTTTCGGGGGGCGATCGCTAACCCAGTTAGCCCCTTCCCCTTCGATCAGCACTGTAATAGTAAACCAGTAATCTCAATTCAACATGGTGGCTTGGGATGCTGTCAGGGGGCTGTTGTGCAAGGCCGATGGCGCTAGGTTATCCCTGATTCTGGGGATGCGGCCATTCCCCCGATGAAGCGCAGGTCATAAAGCTAGAATTTTAGAAGCCAACGTACTTTCTACAGGTTCGCCCCACCGTGCTCAACCCACAATCGGAGATGCCGCCCGCCCCCCGTC
>QBLT01000103.1 GCA_003249105.1 Leptolyngbya sp.
GCACTTTCACATTTTGCTATCCTATTCCCAGAACGCTTTAAAATCTAAACCGTCACAGGCTTACACAAAAATCTGAACACTCTCGGTTCGTGATGGTGTCAGGGAGTCCGATAAACAGAAAATAGCGTTCCCCTTTGTAACGCCAGCCCAGACGCAACCGATCTCGGTCGCTGGTCGCCGAGACGGTGCCCTTCTTAGCTCTAGCAGTATTAGCCATGGTGAAAGCCCTACTGAGAATGGATCGAATGGATCGATGGAATCTTTCGATCCAATTTCGATCCAAATTCTAACCAAAATGGCCAAAAGTGGCATAACAGCGTCCGACCCTATGAACTCAGCAAGGCTCTGAATCACTTTGTTGATGGGCGATACAACCCTTGGCCTGTATGTGTCCCTTCGCACATTTAATGTGCGAACGTACAAGTATGCGTTTGAGAGAATGGAGAATAGGAGATTCGAACTCCTGACCTCTGCGGTGCGATCGCAGCGCTCTACCAACTGAGCTAATTCCCCTTATTTTGCTGTGCGATGCACCGCTACGGTGCGCTTGCCTTCGGTCATCCTACGGGAACACAGCGCTCTACCAACTGAGCTAATTCCCCTGAACTTGCCAATATTCTACCAAAACCGCTGTCTACTTCTTACCTCGGCCTTTAGCCGATCGCCCCTTATTTCCCGGCGGCGTCTGATGAGCGCCAAAATACTTCTCGCTGCGGTAGCGCAGCCAGACTCGCAGGGTCTGGGGAATTTGGTCTTTTTGCTCCTTGGTCAGCGTGTTGTAGAGGGCCAGCGCCTTTTCTCGCTCGCCCCGGCAGGCCGCGTTGTTGTGGGCATCCCAATAGCTGCGGGCCAGGCGAATGCGGCGGCAGACTTCCTTAACTAAGGCTTTTCCCTCAAGGGGCGATTCTGGCGACACGGGCACGATCCTTTTGGGCGGTCAACCCCTTAAGCTAGAACACTGTGATCTCTATTTCACCTTACCGCCCGCTATGAAAGTTGCCACCTGGAACGTCAACTCCATTCGATCGCGCCTCGACCACGCGACCCAGTGGCTGCAAACCAACCCCGTGGACGTGCTGTGCCTGCAAGAGACCAAGGTGGTCAACGAAACATTCCCGACCGCCGCCTTTTCAGAGCTGGGCTACACCGCCTACATCCACGGCCAAAAGTCCTACAACGGCGTGGCGCTGCTCAGTCGGCAGCCTTTAGAGAAGGTGCAATACGGCTTCGCTCCAGTGCTAGGGGAAGATCGCGTCGGTGATCTAGATGACCAAAAGCGGGTAATTGCCGGGCTATGGGGTGACATCTATATAGTGAATCTCTATGTGCCCAACGGCAGTTCAGTGGGCAGCGAGAAGTATGAGTACAAGCTGCGCTGGTTGGCCTGCCTTAAGGAGTATCTCACTGCCCTGCTGACGGAGTATCCCAACCTCAACGTCTGCGGTGACTTCAACATTGCCCTCGAAGACAAAGATATTTACAACGCCGAGGGCAAGGAGAAACACATTATGTCGTCGCCCGTTGAACGCGAGGCCTTACGTACGGTACTGTCCGTAGGGCTGAAGGATGGCTTTCGGCTATTCAATGACGAGGGCGGCCACTTTAGCTGGTGGGACTACCGCACGGCCGCGTTTCAGCGCAATATGGGCTGGCGGATTGACCACCACTATTTGTCGGCGGGGCTGGGCGATCGCGCTCTCAGCTGCACCATCGACATCGAACCCCGCCGCTGGGAAAAACCCAGCGACCACACCCCAGTCATTATGGAATATGCCTAAAGGTTCAAGATGCTGCCCGACCAGCGCTAGCCCAAAGGGGTAAGATAGGCACATTCAGCAGGTTTTCTGCACACCAGGAGTAGCCGAAGATGGGGCTTCGGGGATAGGCTCACCCGCCGGGCACTCACTGGCGTCTTACCCGCACCCGAAGGCATCAGGCCCTATCTACCTGCTCCAAACCCATTCCAATCTTTTGAGCGAGTCGTAGATACAGGGCCAATGGCAATACTACACGTTAGTTGGGTTCCCCAGGCGCAGCAGTTCTTTCTCTGGGCCGAAGCCTGGCAGCCCTTGCCACCGGAGGGGTTAGCTCCTTGGGACGGCCTACATTCTCACCCCTATTCCCTGGGCCAATCTGATCTGACCCAGGTTCTCACTGTTATGCAGAAGCAGTTGATCGGTCGCTCAGCCAACGCTGGAGAGCTATTTCCAGCGGCGTTGACCGAGGCGGCTGCGGGCAGTGGTAAAAGGACTAAAAAATCACCCGAGGGCAGCGGTCGGCGAGGGGCACCGCGCGGAACAAAGGCAGCGCGCCCCATTGGCCCGGTCTGGGGAGAGCTGCCCCTGCCCCTGCCCGCCCAAATTACGCCATCGGCCCTCGTGCCAGTCCACTCGGCCCGAGTCGATGCCCAAACCGACGATGCGGCCCAGGCCAACACCGTGCTTCACCCCTGGCGCGTGCAGGGCTGGCACCTGGGCATAGCCGATTTTTTTCCGATGCTGCTGGCCCTGCCTTTGGGGCAGCATACCCTCACCGGCCCCGGTGAGATCGGGGCCGACCTGCGCTACTGGGGCCACATTGCTCGTTGGGGGCTCAACCTGCTGGCTCGGGGCAAATTTTTGCCGGGCCTGGAGCTCACCAGCCAAACTCTGGCGGCGGGTTGGCATCCCCTGCTCGACAGCGCCCCCGACCAAGAGCGACTGCGTCATTTTTCGCGGGCCATGCCCCTGATTTGCCGCACCCATTTGCCGCCCATTGCCAAGGGCGAATTTCCCCTAGGCTGTGGGGTACCCCTGCTCGACCCTCAGCCGCTGCTACTCACCTTTTTAGCCGCCCTAGTCGATCACCAGGTGCGTCAGGCTGCCCAAGCCCAACCCCTAAACGGCCTGGCCAACCTCAGCAAAGAGCTACCGCTTCAGCCCTGGCTTCAGGCCCTCAGTCAGCCAGGGGGAACCCTGGAGGCCGCTGCTGCTGCCGCCGCTCGCCTGCAAGAGGCGCTCACTACTTGGACTACGCCGCTACAGACCCTGGCGGAAGACCCCGCTACCCAGTTTCGCCTGCGGCTAGTGCTACAGCCGCCCGCCGAACTCGAACAACCCTGGCAGCTTCTATACCAGCTCCAGTCAGCGGCTAACCCTGACTGGCAGATGGGGGCAGATCTAATCTGGCAGCATCCCGTAGACGAGCTGCATCACCAGGGGGCGATCCTCAAATCGCCCCAAGAGACCCTGCTGGGAGCCCTGGGGCGCGCTGCTCGACTCTACGAACCGATTCGTGAGAGTCTGCATCAGCAGCATCCGGCCCACTGCGACCTCGATCCGATTCAGGCGTACCAGTTCATTAAGGCGTCGGCCTGGCAGCTGCAAGACAACGGCGTTGAGGTACAGCTTCCCTCTGGTTTAGCCCAAACGGCCGAAGATGGGGCCGGGCGACTGGGCCTCAAGGTGCAGGCGGAAGTGCCACCCCAAAATCAGCGGCAGCGGCTCGGCCTCAAGAGTCTACTCAACTTTCGCTGGGAGCTATCGATCGCAGGTGAAACCCTCTCCGCCGCTGAGTTCGAGAAGTTGATCAACCAGGGCTCACCGCTGGTCGAAATCAATGGCCGCTGGGTTGAGCTCAAGCCCCAGGATGTGAAAGCGGCCCGGCAGTTCTTAGCGGGGCAAAAGACTGCCACGCCCTTGTCGGTGGAAGATGCCCTGCGAATTAGCACTGGCGACACCCAGCTGATCGACCGGCTGCCGGTGGTCAGCTTTGAGGCTACCGGGGCACTGCAAACTCTGATTGAAACCCTCACCACCGGCAACCAAACCCTCGAAGAAATGGAGGCCCCCAGCGGCTTTAAAGGCAAGCTGCGGCCCTACCAGGCGCGCGGGGTATCGTGGCTGGCCTTTTTAGAACAGTGGGGCCTGGGGGCCTGCCTGGCCGACGACATGGGTCTGGGCAAGACCATCCAGCTAATTGCCTTTTTGCTCTACCTGCAAGACAACGGCTGGCTTGAGACCCCGGTGCTGCTGGTGTGCCCCACCTCGGTGCTGGGCAACTGGGAGAAAGAAGTCAAGCGATTTGCTCCCAAGCTCAAAACCCTGGTGCACCACGGCGATCGCCGCCCCAAGGGGGCCAGCTTTGCCAAGGCCGTGCAGGGCAAGCACCTGGTGATTACGAGCTACGCACTGATCTACCGGGATCTCAAACCCCTTCAGTCGGTGAGTTGGCAGTGTCTGGTGCTCGACGAAGCTCAAAACATCAAAAACTCCGACGCCAAGCAGTCCAAAGCGGCCCGCCAGATCGAGGCCCAGTTTCGCGTCGCGCTGACCGGCACCCCGGTAGAAAACCGCCTGGGCGAGCTGTGGTCGATTATGGACTTTCTCAACCCCGGCTACCTGGGGCCAAAGAATTTCTTTCAGCGCCGCTTTGCCACTCCGATCGAGCGCTACGGCGATGTGGCCTCGCTGAAGGCGCTGAAGGGGCTGGTGCAGCCGTTTATTCTGCGCCGCCTCAAGACCGATCGCAGCATCATTCAAGACCTGCCCGAAAAGCAGGAGATGAGCGTGTACTGCGGTCTGTCAGCCGAGCAGGCCAATCTCTACCAGCAGACCGTCGATGCGGCCCTCGAAACCCTCGACGACGCCACCGGGGTGCAGCGCAAGGGGCAAATTCTCGCCCTGCTCACCCGGCTGAAGCAAATCTGCAATCACCCGGCCCAGTTTTTGCAGGAGTCGAGCTTGGGGCTGAAGGGGCGATCGGGCAAGCTCCAGCGGCTCGACGAAATGCTGGAGGAATTGATTGCCGAGGGCGATCGCGCATTGATCTTTACCCAGTTTGCCGAGTGGGGCAAGCTGCTCCAGCGACATCTGCAATCCTATCTAGGCCAAGAAGCGCTATTCCTCTACGGCAGCACCAGCCAGAAGCAGCGCGAGGCCATGGTCGATCGTTTTCAGAATGATCCCGCCGCGCCGCGCCTGTTCATTCTGTCACTGAAGGCAGGCGGCGTCGGCCTCAACCTCACCCGCGCCAACCACGTCTTCCACTACGATCGCTGGTGGAACCCGGCGATCGAAAACCAGGCGACCGATCGCGCCTTTCGCATTGGCCAGACCCGCAACGTGCAGGTGCACAAATTTGTCACCACCGGCACCCTCGAAGAACGCATCCACGAGATGATCGAGAGCAAAAAAGCCCTCTCCGAGCAGGTGGTCAGCGCTGGCGAAGGCTGGCTCACCGAGTTTGACACCGACCAGCTGCGCAACCTGCTGCTGCTCGATCGCAACGCCATCATCGACGACGACGGCGAGTAGCCGCGACGCCATGTTCTGAGGGACAGAGGCTAAATGGTAGGATTGGGAGCGGGTTTAGGCGCGGATCATCCCCACCCACCAGCCCGGTTGCACCACTGGCACAGGTCAGAGGGCATCTTGCGTCCTCTAGGGCTATTGTGATGGGTGGCCTAGATTGGTTGCCCCAAGCTACCCGGCCAGACAGTTTTCATTGGAGGTACACCATGACATCCCTTAAGCAATCCCTCAAGCTGGCCGCCCTGGGGCTGGCCGCCGTGGCCGCAGCGGTAGGCCTCAGCACCGCGCTGCCCCAGCCTAGCCAGGCCCAGTCTGGCCTCACTATCTTTGGCGGCGTTGAGGCTGAGTATCGCCTCAGATACATGATCGACTTCAACTATCCCTTCAGCACCAACTCCCGCTACTACCTCAACATCATGCGCACCAAGCTGCCGCGCGATGTCATCTCCCTAGAAATTGACTACCCTGATACGTTCACCGAAGTAGGCGGTCGGTTTGACCCCAACGCCATCGAGCTCCGCAAAGGCGACTGGCGCGGTAGTGAGGTCATTCCCGTCAAAGCCATCGACTGGATTGAAGAAGAAAACCGCATTGAGATCATTCCCGAGCAGCCAATTGAGGCCAATACCGACCTGGTGGTGGTGCTCTCCGACGTGCGCACCCCCCGCCGCTACGGCTACCACTACTTCAATTTGAGAATGATGTACCAGGGCGATGTGGTCAACCAGTACGTCGGCACCTGGCCCATGGAAATTGCCTCGGACAGTGACCACAGCCGCTAGGAGCCAGCGGGTGCTATTATATTAGACCGTGACTTTTTAGCAGAAACAGGCAGAGACTAAAGCCATGAGCAAGCGCACCCTAGAGGGCACCAACCGTAAGCAAAAGCGAACCTCCGGGTTTCGCGCTCGTATGCGCTCCCACACCGGCCAGGAGGTGATTAAAGCTCGCCGCCGCAAGGGCCGGGCCAAGCTCGCAGTTTAGCGCGGAGTGGGGTTTACCCCATCCCCCGTTCGTAGATCATTGCATGGCCCTGGGGCTACCTTAAGCTCTAGGGCTATTGTTGCGCGTTGAGGATCGGTAGTGCTGCCCAAACACCATCGGCTGCGGCGATCGCGAGATTTTTCCCAGGTCTACCGGCAGGGCAGAAAAGCGGCCTCGGCCCATCTATTGATGCGGGTGTGTTCACTACCCCCTACGGCCAACGCCAACCCTGGGGTCTCCAGCTACCCTGCCCCGCGCATTGGCATTGTCGTAAGCCTCAAGGTGCACAAGCGAGCCGTGGTGCGCAACCGCCTCAAGCGGCAAGTGCGCGCCGCCCTGCGTACCCTACTGCCCCGCCTGCGGCCTGCGCAGTGGATCGTTATCAGTCTGAAGCCTGAGGCGACCGAGTGCGAATATGGCGAATTTTTGCGAGAATTAGAGCAGTTGTTTACCAAGCTAGAGGTATTCCATGGGCATTCGTGAGGATGTGTTCTACGAGGGCGGCCCCCACATTGGCGATTTAATTATCAATATTTTGCTGGGTTTCACGATTATCTGCCTTCCCCTCACGGTTGGAGCCATTACCCGCGCCCTGTGGCTGCGCTACCGCATCACCAGTCGACGGTTGTCAGTGACCGGTGGCTGGATGGGGCGCGATCGCACCGACTTGATCTACAACGAAATCAGTAAAATTGTCACGGTGCCCCGTGGGTTGGGCCTCTGGGGCGACATGGTTGTCACCCTAAAAGATGGCAGCCGCCTAGAACTGCGCTCCATGCCGCGTTTCCGCGAAGTATACGAATATATGAACGAGCGCATCTCCCCTACCGCCCAGGCCGTCAGCGGTGCCGCTGGCGAAGTTTAAACCTACGGCAATCCGCCATCAACCGGGCGGCTTGCCTCCCCAACTATGGGGTAGATTAGGTAACTGAGCAGTTAACGTCGTATCCCCTGTAGCAGGGTTCAGGTGCCCATGGATTTTGGAATTGGATTTCTGACTAACAACATCATGTTGCCGATCCTAGATTTTTTCTATGGAATCGTGCCCAGCTACGGGTTAGCCATTGTGGCCCTCACCCTGGTAATTCGCTTTGCCCTGTATCCTCTCAACGCGGGTTCCATTCGCAACATGCGGCGCATGAAGGTGGCTCAGCCCCTCATGCAAAAGCGCGTTAAAGAGATCCAGGAGCGCTACAAAGACAACCCCACCAAACTGCAAGAGGAGATGAGCGGGGTTTACAAGGAGTTTGGCAACCCCCTGGCAGGCTGCTTTCCGGTGCTGCTGCAAATGCCCATCCTCTTCGCCCTGTTTGCCACCCTGCGGGGGTCGCCGTTCTCTGACATCAACTACGACGTCAACGTTCAGGTCTTTCCCCAAGAAAAGATTGAACAGATTCAGCCCCAGGTGTTCACCACGCCCCCCAAGGCGATCTACGTGTCTGACGGGTCTCACTTCCCCATCTCGGCGGTGATGCCCGGCGGCAACAAGCTCGTAGTGGGCGAAAAAACCGACGTGCGTCTGCAAACGGCTGAAGGCGAAACCATTGAAGCGCTGGCTTCCCAGTACAACGAAGACGTAGACAGCTTCCAGCCCAAGTGGGAAATCACCAAGGGTGAGGATGTGGTTGCGATCGATGGCGAAGGCCACATCACCGCGCTGGCTCCCGGTGAAGCGACTGTGCGGGTGCAGGCTCCGGGCCTAGCCGCCAACAAAGGGTTTCTGTTCATCAAAGCATTGGGCCGCATCGGTGTGACTGGCGAAGACGGTGCCATCCACTGGGATATTTTGATCATGATTCTGGGCTTTGGGGCCAGCCTTTACCTCAACCAGGTGCTTTCGGGCCAGGGCTCTACCACTAGCGACAACCCTCAGCAGGCGGCGGTCAACAAGTTCACGCCGATCATTTTCTCCGGCATGTTCCTGTTCTTTCCCCTGCCCGCTGGGGTGCTGATGTACATGCTGATCGCCAACATCTTCCAGACCCTGCAAACGTTTATTCTCTCGCGGGAGCCCCTGCCTGAGAATCTGCAAAAAATCGTCGATGCCGAAACCAAGGTTGAAGAAGATCGGCAGACTCTGCCCTTTGAACCCGGTCGTAGCAAGAAGAAAAAGGCGTAGCCCATGGTCACCGATGCTGCCACCGCTGGCGTCAATTGGTTAACCACCCTGCTCACCATGCAGGGGTTGACTAGCACCGTCACAGCCCACCCGGTCGAAGATGAGTCGGGTGAAAGCTGCTGGCTCACCATTGCCGAGGCGCCCCTATCGCCCGAGCAGGTGCAGGCGCTGATTGGCGACGGTGGCGCGGTGCTCGACTCAATCCAGTATCTGGCCAACACCACCCTCAATTTAGGCAAGGGGCAGGACGAGCAGCAGGCTTTTACCATTGAGCTGGCGGGCTACCGGGCTAAGCGGCTGGAAGAACTCAAGGCTATGGCTGCCGAGGCCGCAGAGCGCGTGCTGGCTAGCGGTGAGGAGTACGAACTGCAGGGGCTCTCGTCCGCCGAGCGGCGGCAGATGCACCACTTCTTGGCCGCCCAGGACGGACTTTCGACCTTTAGTCGCGGTCGTGAGCCCGATCGCCGCCTGGTGGTTTGTCTAGCCGGGCAGCAGGATGACGAGGCTACAGAGGGCTAGTCGCACCGAGACAGCGCGAGCCATGGGAGGCAAAACCAATGGAGAAAGTCTACATTCCCAACCTGCTACAGCGGCCTGAGAAGACTCTCACCGTTGAGCTTGACCAGCACCTGGCGGATCTGGAGACCCTCACCCCCGTGCGGGGCGAGCTGACCGTCACCCACCAGGGCACCTACCTGGAGGTCAAGGCCAGGGCCGACACGATTGTGACGCTGACCTGCGATCGCTGTCTGCAAGCCTACAATCACCGCGTATCGTTGTCGGCCCAGGAGCTGATCTGGCTTGAGCATGAGCCCGACCCCGCTACCCTGCCGCTGGAGCGGGAGGTAGCCGTGGAGGATCTGTTCGAGACCCTGCCCCCCAACGGCCACTTCTACCCCGAAACCTGGCTCTACGAGCAGATCTGCCTGGCGCTGCCCATGCCCCAGATCTGTGATGAAGACTGCCCTGGCATTGAGCTGGGAGGACAGGGGGCGATCGCCGCTCAACCCACAGACCACCGCTGGGCAGCTCTGACCCAGCTGCAACAGCAGTTACAACCACCGGATGCTTAGCCCTGTGACCTTGGCGTTATCGGCCATGATAGATCTCTAGAGCTGTCACCCCTATGACTACCAGCAATGACCAACTAGACCGCATTGAGGCGCTAGTCGATAAAACTACCCAAACAGTGCAACAAAACGCCGAGGCGATCGACAAGCTGACGGACGACATTGGGCGTTTTAACGAGCGTTTAGACACCTACGAGCAAGGTATGCGCTGGGTAGTGCAATTGGCCTTTGCCCTGCTAATTTCGGCTACGGTGGCCCTAATTATCAATGCAGCGGCATTTTTGGTGAAGTTGCTGTTGCCGTCTTAGGCGTTTTGACATGGGTTTTACTAACGAACTGGGCCTGCTAATTCGTGCCCGCTACCCGATTATCTACATCGCCACCGCCGAGGAAGAGCGGGCTGAGGCTGACATTGCCGCCTGTGCCACGGCCCAGGGCAACCGCGCCCTCTACACCTGGGATTTTGTCGATGGCTACCAGGGCAACCTCAACGATGCGGGCTTTGGCAAGCGCAACCCCCTGCAAGCTCTAGAGCTAGTAGAAAAGCTGCCCGCCACGGCTCCAGCCATCTTTGTGCTGCGCGACTTCCACCGGTTCTTGGACGACGTTGCCATCTCCCGCAAGCTGCGCAACCTGGCCCGCCGCCTCAAGGCCCAGCCCAAAACCCTGGTGATTCTCTCGGCTCAGCTCACCATTCCCGATGAGCTGAGCGAGACCGTAACAGTGCTGGAGTTTACCCTGCCCGATGCCGCCGCCATTCGGCAGGAGGTGCGGCAGCTCTTGGGTTCGACCGGCACCGACCTGCCGAGCGCCATGCTGGAGGAGGTGGTGCGCACCTGTCAGGGGCTGTCGCTGGAGCGCATTCGGCGGGTGCTGGCGCGGGCGATCGCCGCCCACGGAGCCTTTGACCCCAACGACCTCGACCTGATTCTCGACGAAAAGCGCCAGAGCATTCGCCAGACCCAAATTCTCGACTATTACCCCGCTAAAGAGCAGATCTCTGACATTGGCGGCCTCGACAACCTCAAAGACTGGCTGCTCAAGCGGGGGGCAGCATTTTCAGAAAAAGCGCGTCAGTACGGCCTGCCCCATCCGCGTGGGCTGCTGCTGCTGGGCATTCAGGGCACGGGTAAGTCGCTGACCGCCAAGGCGATCGCCCACCACTGGCACCTGCCCCTGCTGCGCCTCGACGTGGGCCGGTTGTTTGGCGGCTTGGTAGGCGAGTCAGAAGCCCGCACCCGCCAGATGATTCAGCTGGCGGAGGCTCTAGCCCCCTGCGTGCTGTGGATTGACGAAATTGACAAAGCCTTTGCGGGCATGGATGGCCGGGGGGATTCAGGCACCGCCAGCCGTGTCTTTGGCACCTTCATCACATGGATGGCGGAGAAAACCTCCCCGGTGTTTGTGGTGGCCACCGCCAACAATATCCAGGCCCTGCCGCCGGAGATGCTGCGCCGGGGTCGCTTTGACGAAATTTTCTTTGTCGGGCTGCCCAGCCAGAGCGATCGCCAGGCTATTTTTGAAGTTCACCTCTCGCGGCTGCGGCCCTATACCCTCAAAACCTTCGACACCGCCCGGCTGGCCTACGAAACTCCAGACTTTTCGGGGGCTGAGATCGAGCAGGCGATCGTCGAGGCCATGCACCTGGGCTTTAGCCAAAACCGCGACTTCACCACCGACGATATTCTCACCGCCGCCAGCGAAATGGTGCCCCTGGCCCGCACCGCTCAGGAGCAAATTGAGGCGCTGCAAGCCTGGGCGGCGGCGGGCAAAGCCCGCATGGCCTCCCGCAGTGGCATCGACTCGCGATTTCGCCCCATCCCCAACGCCGATTAGCTTGCCGATGCCGATTGGCAAGAGGTGCTGTACTATTAGCAAGCTGTAGACCCTAACCCCGGCCCGCTGCACCCATGAAAGGATTTTTCGTTGGCCTATCGAAATTAGTTTTGGGCATGGCGATCGCCCTCATCCTGCTGTCGATGGCGGGGGTGGCCACTGCCCGCTACTTTATGGGTCGCCTGTCGGTGCTGCCGCCCAAACCCCTGTACGGCGACGAAATGCCGACCCCAGCCCCAGAAGCTGCCCCAGAAGCTCCCGCCGAGCCTGTGGTTGAGGCCCCACCAGCCCCAGCGGAGCCCCCGGCAGAGCCTGCCCTTGAACCCGGTGCCTACAACGCCACGGTCGTGCAGCCCATTGGCCTAGTCATGCGCGAAGGTCCCGGCGTCGAGTTTCCCCAGGTGGGAGGTGTGGATGTCAACGAAGCGGTGGTGGTGCTCGAAGAACCCGCTGACCAGGATTGGGTCAAGGTGCGAGTGGTGGCCAACGGCCAAGAAGGTTGGGTCAAGGCGGGCAATACCCGCCGCGTTGAGTAACCTCAGCCCTTCAACAAGGAATGGTTTAGCCAGTGGGTTGGTTTCTTTATGGGAAGAATGTTAACTAATCTAACCAAGCCTTAAGCTTGGTATCAGTTCCCCTAGGCGGTTTTGTTTGATCCCGGCCAGGGTGATAGCGTGAGGTCTTAACAGCCCTAGGGTTGGGCAGGTGGTTTCTACACACAACTGCGGCCCCACTCTTTTGCGTCATCCCATATTCTAAAGACCCATGCACAACCTACAAAAAGACTGGCTTGGCTCCGTTGCGATCGCGGCTCTAGGGGCTGGCGTAATTACGACCTTTGCGGTTGCCCAGGGGCAAAACCCGCTGGTGGGCCTGGCAATTACTGTGTTTGCAGCCGTTTCAGCAGTGGCGATCGACCATTTTCTGTAGGGTCGGCCTCAAATTTTGTAGAGCCTGCCTGAATTATTTCTTTAATTAACTAATAACCCCCAACGGTTGGCAAATTGATTGCTGACTTTTGGGGGTTATTGTTATGCAGTGCCGCAGACGTAATTGACGCTCGATAACCACAACGGTTGCCCCGTTGTGGCGTTGTGGGAACGAATTAACGAGTAGGCTGCTACGTCTGGGTAACAGACGGGTATCAGTTTGTCTTCGACTTTGCCCATTCAAAGCACAATTCATACTTGAACAAGCAAGAGTACCCGCATGGGTCATTCTCACTGGCTTGGGGCATGGACTTGAATAGTCATGTCTAGGGAAGCTTGAGGCACCTAACGAAATTAGGTCAGCCGTCAGTTTTCGCCAAGACGTTAATGACAACTTTAGTCAGTGAGAGATGACTATGTTACTTTCCACCTTTGAACTGCTGCTGAAGCCAATTACGCCTGCCACTGGTACCATCCCTGGGTCCGATCGCAGCATTCTGCAAGGCTACTTCTTAAATGTAGCCAACCCCAACAATACGTCCCTGCGGCTGCGGCTGCGGTTTAATGCCCAAAGCCCTGGCCTCGATCGCACCAAACTCCTGGTAGCTAGAGACACGTTGGGAAACAATGAGCTTGCCACCCTCACCCCAGGCAACACCTATGAGTTTCGGCTAAATGCGGGCGATACCGGCCTAGTGATTCTACAGCCCGACATCAGAACGCTGAACCCAGTTAACGTGGCCGACCGAATCGAAGTGCGAGGCTATGTAGAAATCTTTGCGGTTTCCTCCTTCCCCTTCCCCGGCAGTGCTCGCACTTTTCCGCTGCTGGTCACCCCTGAGCACCGGGGCACCTTCCTCCCCTCCCCTGGCACCAGCGGAGATTTTGACCAACTGATCACCGCCCTGCCCACCTCGTCAGGCAGTGCCCTGCTCAACGTGGATACTGTGCTTGATCCAATTTTTCAAGGTCCCTTGGTGCCCGGTCCCCAGTTTCCTCAACCCATTCCCGTTCCCGGCCCCATTGACCCGATTGGCCCGGTTGCTGGCGGTATTAACCCTGAGGTGGTTTCCCAACTTGAGAACATCCAGCAGGTCTTGGGTTTTATGGCCCAGCGACTAGACGACCTGAGCCAGCCGGTCTTGAACGGTTTGCCGTCCGCAGTCGCCAACGGGGCTCAGCGTCAGCCAGTTGCCTAAATCGGTTATCAGCGGTGCCTGCCTGCCCTCGAGGGCAGGCACCCCAAACGGTCTGCCACTCAACCCCTTCTGCGGTTAAACCTATGCCAACTATGCCAGACGTTGACTTACCCCCGTTCCGATTTAAACCGCTGACAACCAGTTGGGCCGCCATACATCCCCAGCCCCAGGGCGTCATTTTCTTTATCGGCGGGGCTTTTTTCGGCACCTTTCCGACTGTCTTTTACCGTTACTTGCTGCGTAACCTTTATCAGGAGGGCTATACCCTGGTGGCTTTGCCCTTTCGGTTTTCCTTTCGGCACTGGTCTGTGGCGCTGAGCCTAGCCGAGGGTAAAACCCAAATCCGTCAAGAATTGACGGAGCTGGCCAAGCAGCACGGCTATAGCCACAGCCTTTATAGCGAAGATCCTAATTCACCAGCATTTAACTATCTGTGGCTGGGCCACAGTCTAGGCTGCAAATATATTGCGCTGCTTGAGCTATTGACCGATCGCGCTAAACACGACAGTGCCGTACTCAACGGCTGCATTGGCTCTGGTCAATCTGAGCGTCTGGCCAATGCTTTGGGTGATGTTTCCCTAAAACAGGTTTCCCTGCTGAATCAGCCGTCGATTCTGCTCGATCCGGTTGTTTCTGATCTGGACAGTGCGGTGCCCATTAAATCGCTGAGAGCGCTGGTGGAACGGTTTATTCGTGTAGAGCCATCTATCGATCAAACCTATTGCCTAATCAGTCGTTCTCAGCTCTTTGCCCTCACCTCGGTGATTTCTTTTACCAGCCAGCTGGCTAAAGAAACTGTTAGCATCCTGGAAGAGTTGCTCAAGCTACAGCTGTCGAGTTTTAAGACATTGCCCCTAGGCAACCACTTGGCTGTGCTTGGGTTTAACCGAGGGAATTTTGAGCTAGTTGAGGCAGTGCTCCATGCGATTGATAAGGCAAAAGCACGATTACCTGACTCCCATCGTTGATGCTTATAGGTATGTTTAAGGGGATTTTTAGCAAAGAAGATCCCCGCTTTATCCAGCGATTGTAGCCGCCGCAGGGTGGGCACTGCCCACCTTTGAGGGGAAAGTTTTTCCGAAGTTGCCCAAATCAGCAATGCCCCATCGATCGCCTGGTTTTGGGGGTTGAGCGTGGCCCCCTACGGTCAGTTCAACCCCTGCCAAATGAGCCACAGCAGGGCCAGATGACCGGGATAGAAGGCATAGAACCATCGCGCCTTAGGTCCCCGCTCCCCATTGGCCAGCCAAAAGATCAGGGGGACTGCGATCGCCGGCAGTTGAAACGGGCCGTCTCGCCAAGCCCACAGCAGGTGAAACCCCACCCAGGCCAACCCCCACAACACCGTGGGGCGGTAGTAGCGGGTGAGGGCCATGAGCCCAATACCGTAGCTGCTGTAGCCCATGGCCAGCAGCTCGCTCAGCCCCGCCGCCCCAATCCAGATGGGTAGCTGAAATCGGGGGAACCCCCGCGCTAACCGCAGACAGCTCAGCCCCAGCAGCAGCTCAAACAAAATGTTGGGTCGGGCCGTATCAAAGGTGAGTTGATAGATCGGCTGAGACACCAGGCCCAGCAGCGCCAACCGCAGACCGTAGCGACCCACATGCTTGGTGTGGGCCTCACCCTGCACCAGCAGCCAGATAAACAGCGGAAAGCTGATCCGCCCGACGATGCGAAACGCGATCGCCTCAGGGAAAAACACCACGCCGATGTGATCCACCAGCATGGTCACCGCCGCTAGAACTTTGATGTGGTAGCTAGTTAACCCCTGGGGGAAATCGCTGAGTCTAGACTGCAATAGCTGAAACCTGTCTGAACTGGTGATCTATATCTTTGGTCTAACACAGGGGGGAGCGACCGTTTGCGCCGAACAGCGGTAGATTTGAGGCAGTCTCCTAGGCGTCCCTATGCCCATTATTCTGCCGCTGTTTGCCAAAGCCTTTCTGACCCTGTTTGTGGTGATCGATCCGGTGGGGTTAGCGCCCTTGTACCTGGCATTGGTGAGCGATCGCACCGAAACCGAGCAAACCCAGATCGCCACCCGGGCGGTGGCCGTGTCGGCAGGCATTCTTCTAGCCTTTGGGTTGACGGGGGCCTACGTGCTGCACAACCTGGGCATTAGCCTACAAGCCTTTCAAATTGCGGCGGGGTTTTTGCTGTTTAAGATCGCCCTCGACATGATCTTTGTGCACCAGGAGCGCGAGACCGAGGCCGAAGTGCAGGAAGCGGGCACCAAGCAAGATGTCAGCGTGTTCCCGTTAGCGATTCCGCTGATTGCGGGGCCGGGCAGTTTGGCCAGCATTTTGGTACTGTCGCGGGAGTCAACCAACTATTACCTGGGGCTGAGCGTGGTGCTGGCGGCGGCGGCAGTGGTGTTGCTGCTGTGCTACCTGTTTTTGCTGCTGTCGCGGCCCTTGGCCAAGGTGCTGGGTCAAATTGGCATCAACGTGGTCACCCGAGTGCTGGGGGTGCTGCTGGCCGCTCTGGCCGTGCAGTACATGCTGGATGGTTTGCTCAGCCTGCTCCAACTCCCCCCCGCCCAAGCCTTTGGCCTCGAT
>QBLT01000104.1 GCA_003249105.1 Leptolyngbya sp.
TCACCGCGGCTGGATTATGGAACTTCTACTTGATGGCGGCTTAGGACCAGCGCCACAACAGAACCACCGCCACCGATGTTAGCCAGTTTAAGTTATTTGCCTTATTTGCCAATAGCTCTACTGATGGGCGCGTTCTCGAAATCTGTACAGGCTATTGTAGGTCATAGCAGTCGCCAAGATTGGTTGTACTTTCTCAGCGTCTGCTAAAAAGCGGCTCGAGCCTTGCTCTGCCGCTTTTTTCTATGGCCTTAGTCTAAACTCCAGATTCCAGAGCACCGTCGTATCGAGCGCCAAGTAGAGCCGCCGCCCTTGCCAACGGTGGATGGCCGCTAGCACCAAAGGCACGTACAAGCTCTTCACTCGTACCCGGCGATTGCCCATAAAGCGTTGCCACGCCGTTCTGTGCCTTGCTATTGGCGGGCGCGACTCGGCACATACGATTCCCACTCCGGCAGGCTAAACTGACCGCTGCACACCAGTGCCGTCACCATCCAGGCCAGGGCTTTGAGGTGACGCAGATCGCGGCGATGGCTGTATTGACGCAGCAATGGCAGCACTTGATCATAGAGACAGGTGGTGGCTGACATAGTACAGACCCTAATATGACGCAAATTTCAGCGTCTCATGTCACCTCACCCTTTCCCCTCACTTCACGAGGTTGCAAGCCTTTCACCCACTTCTGTCAGGCAGTCAGGCCCCCGGCACCCCCAGAGAAACCAGCTTAGTATCAATCAGTTCAAAGACTTTCTCGACGGTGGTAGGAGTATAGTCTGGCGGTGGTCCGGCCATGGGGGAAATTTAGAATTGCGTTACCCCATAGTATTCGCAACTCTGGCTTCAGCAGCCTAGCCAGTCTACGGCGTAGCGATCGCCCCTTTCGCTCAAAAATTCCCCCAGCTGGTGCAGGGTCAGCGGCTCAGGCATGGGGAACTGCCCCGGCATTTGCTTGAGATCTAAGTAGTGCTGAATGATTGAGGCGTTGTCTCGCGGAAAGCGCTGTTCTTTGACTCCCAAAAATTCGCCTCGGCGGTGGGCTTGAGACAAGATTTCCGATCGCCACTGCTCAATCGGCGCAATCCCCAGCGAGTTGATGCCGTTGGAAAACAGGGTGAGATAGATGTCGTCGTAGGATTCAGTGGTTTGCAAATAGTCCTTGAGCAGCCCCAGGGAAGTTTGGTCGTTAAACACCGTCCAGTAGGGTACCAGACCCAGGCGCATGCAGAGCCACGGGTGCAGGTAGACAAACGACTCGGCCAGTAGGCGATCGCTTGGCATGCCCCGCTCCCCGTACCACCAGCGATGCAGGTCGGCCACCAGCGGACTGAGCGATTGCGGATCGTCAAACACAATCCGCTGCACCTTGAAGCCGTTCTCCTCGGCAAAGGCGATCGCATCGTCGCGCAGGGCAGGCTCAAAGCCCCATTCCGCTTCGGGCCAGTCGCCATCGGAGGGGGGGCTGTGCCAGTGGCTATGCTCAGACCCCTGCCGCTGGAGAAACTCTGCCACCCGAGGGCTGCCCTCGATGTATTCTGCGCGGTGAATGCCGCCCTTGCCGCCCACCTGAAAGAAATGGCGATCGCTGACCTGGGTAGCGGGCCAGCTGTAGTTGCATTCCACCAAAAACAAGGTGCCCCCCGGCATCAGATTTTGCTGCAAGAACTGCCGATAGGCAGCCCCTAGCCGCCTGCGCTTGAGCCGAAAGTAGGCCACCCGCCCTACCTTCAGCCGATCCTGGTTGGGGTCGTGCATTTGGTAGGCTGCCAGATCCGGGTTGGCCGCTAGCAACCGCTGCACCCGGTCTTCGGCCCAGGTCATCACCTGCTTGGGGTCGTCTTTGTCGCCCGAGTGGCGGGTGCAGACCAGCAGGGTTTGGGGCAGCCAGGGAATGCCTAAAGCCGCGCACAGATGGGAGATCGCCCCGTTAGAGGAGCCGACCATTATTGCCGGGTACTGGCGCTGGGGATATTGGTTGACCGCCCACTGGGCCAGGGTTTCAGACCGTACTTGCTCTAGGGCCCCTGAGCTAGAGGCATCGAGCCAGCCCAACCCGGTGATGATGGCGTCGTTGATGGCGTTGGGCAGACTGCCGATCGCCTGAGCCAGCCCCACGGCAAGCTGGGGCACCGGCCCCCCTGAGGGCAGATCCTTGCCTTTGAGAAAATTGGCCGCCGACTGTAGCCCCTGGGTGGCAGAGTCCATGCCGGTCACGTACTGGGGCTTCATGCCTCGGGCAGCCCGCTGTTGATTGATAGCCAGGTAGGGGGAAAAGGGCACGGCTGCTCTCGAAATGGGGCAAATTTTTGGTTGGCCCTATTAAACCCCAGCGATCGCGTTATCCCCATCTAGCTACGGGCAGAGGGGGCTGGGAGAATTGGTGGCTAGCCAATTCTTTCTGTGGGTAGACAAATACCTCGCGCCTTTAGGGGAAGCCGTGGCCCCAGCTTGCCCCTAAGCTGACAAAGAGCGATCGCTGGGAAAAACCATGGCTGTGCTAAAACCACTCTGGCTAAGGCTGAAATTTGTGCTGCAAGCCCTGTGGTTTTTGAGGTACATGCCCTATGCAATCTGGTACTCGTGGCAGCGCGATCGCCGCGATCGCCCCTACCAGACCCCGCCCGCAACTGTACCCATATCCGTGGGCAAAGGGCTCCAAGCCACTCTTACCAAGCGGGGTGCCGAAATTGAATTTGAGCAGGCTTTCCTCGAACTCGCCTTCCTGACGCCCGACTTTGTTCGCGTCACCTGGCAGCCTGGTCGGTTGCCCCTGCCCTACGGCCTGGCCGACCACCCCTGGCCCGCCGTCACCACCCATTTAGAAGAGCAAGCCCAGGGGTGGGTGCTCTCTAGCTCTGAACTTTCTGTCAGCGTGGGGTGGGATGGCAGTTTGGCGATCGCCGACCAGACCGGCCAGATCCGCCAAGAACTCCCTCCCCAGCGTCTGGGGGAAGGGTGGCAGCAGACTACCTCCCTGCGGGACGAAGAGTGCCTCTACGGTTTGGGGGAACGAGCGGCGACCTTTAACCTGCGGCGGCCTGTGGTTTCAGAACGAAGCGGCCCAGACCAGACCAAAACCTACCAGTTCTGGAACTACGACCCTGGCAACATCTACGAGCCTGGCACCGACCCGATGTACATCTGCATTCCGGTGTACCTGGGGCTGCACCGGCAGGGCAGCTATCTGGTGTTTTACGAAAACACCTTTCGGGGTGAGCTGCGGCTGAACCAGCAGGCCAGTGTCACCTTTGAGGCCGGTGCCCTGCGCTACTACCTAGCGATCGGTGCGCCGCCCCAGCTCATGCAGCGCTATACCCAGCTCACCGGGCGAGCACCCCTGCCGCCCCGCTGGGCCTTGGGCTATCACCAATCGCACTGGGGCTATCGCACCGAGGCCACCCTGCGCCAGGAGGTGCAAAACTTTCAGCAGCACGACCTGCCCCTCAGCGCCCTGCATGTGGATATTGATTGCCAGGTCAACCACCGCGCCTTCACCATCGACCCCCAGCGGTTCCCCAAATTTCGGCAGTTTACGGCGGAGCTGGCGGCGGCTGGTGTACGGCTGATCGCGATCAACAATCCCGGCATTCAGCACAACCGCCACAGCAACCTGTTCTTAGAAGGGCAAATTCTCGACGCTTTCTGCACCTATGCCGACGGTGAGCTGGTGGTGGCTCCGGTCTGGCCAGGGCGATCGGTCTTTCCCGACTTCACCGACCCCGTCGTGCGGGACTGGTGGAGCCGCCAGTTTGCCTACCTGCTCCAGGCGGGGGTGGCCGGGTTTTGGAACGACATGAACGAACCGGCAGCCTTTGTGGCCTGGGGCGACCCCACCCTACCCCTGGCGACCCGGCACAACCTGGAGGGGCGCGGCGGCGACCACCGCGAGGCCCACAACGTCTACGGCATGCTCGAAACCCGCGCCACCTATGAGAGTCTGCGCCGCCATCGGCCCCATATTCGCCCCTTTGTGGTGACGCGATCGGGCTGGGCCGGCTTGCAGCGCTACGCTTGGACCTGGACCGGCGACATTGTCTCTACTTGGGAGGCGCTGCGACAGACCGTGGCCACGGTTTTGGGCCTGGGGCTGTCGGGGGTAGCCTTTTGCGGCCCCGATATTGGCGGTTTTTTGGGCAATCCGGGACCTGAGCTGTACCTGCGCTGGTTTCAAATGGCCACCTTCATAGTCTTTTATCGCACCCATAGCGCCGTCAGCGTGGGGCACCGCGCCCCCTGGAGCTACGGCGAACCCTGCCTCAGCATTGCGCGCCGCTTTTTGCAGCTCCGCCAGCAGCTGATGCCCTACTTCTATACTCTGGTGTGGGAAACCGCTGAGCAGGGGCATCCGCCCGTGCGCCCGCTATTTTGGCTGGACCCGAGAAACGAAAACCTGTGGAACCGAGAGGATGCCTTTTGCCTGGGGGACGCGCTGCTGGTATGCCCGGTGATGACCCAGGGGGAGCGCAGCCGCCGAGTTGCCCTGCCCCCTGGCGACTGGTACAGCTTTTGGGATGACACGCTATGGCAGGGCGGCCAGACCGTCGAGCTACCGGCCCCGCTAGAGCAAATTCCCCTGCTGGTGAGGGGCGGCAGCATTTTGCCCCTGGCCGAGGGCGAAGACCTGACCCTGCACCTCTACCCGCGATCGCTGACTCCACATACCGCAGTTGAAAGCCAAAGCCAGCTCTACAGCGATGCTGGCGAAGGCTACGGCGACTCGCGGCTAGACCAGTGGCATCTCAGCCAGCAGGGGCATACTTTAACCCTCACCTGGCTATCGCAAGGTGACTACTCATTTCCCTACGGACAGGTAAACCTGCACCTGCACGGGGCGACCTTGGAGCAGGCCTGGGTGGATGGTCAAGAGGTAGCGGTGGCAGGGCAAGTGCTATCCGGTGTGGTCTTTGAGCAGATCAGTCTAAATGTACGGCAGGATAAATGATTAGATCGAGGTGATTAAGTGAAATTGACAGGCTTTTGGGCGATCGCTCCCCCTTAATTTCCCCCTTAATTTCCCATGTACGACTCGCCAGTTAGCGATAGCAGAAACAGCAGCCCCATCCACAGCAGCAGCAGGCCATAGAAGATTAGCGCCAGGCTTTGCAGCAGCAGCTTGGTCAAAATGGGACGCTGATTTTGCCTGCGACGGATAGCCCGAATCAGGTCGAGGGCAGCGGCGATCACCAAAATCAGGGTAGCGATCGCGGCGACAACCCAGCTGCTATAGAGCACCGGCAGCGACCTGGCTCCCAGCAGTGCGATCGCGGCGGCTACCCCCAGCAGCCCTGCCCCAATCAGCTCTGCGATCGCCACCCTTCCACTAAACTGATTTGAACGGGTCCGCTTAAGGGTATTTCTGGCGGTTAGGGCACCCTGCGCACCGGGGAGGGCCAGCAGCGCCACGGCACGCAGCGGGTGCGCCCAAGGAGCCTGCACCATCAAAAAAGCTACAACCATAGCGCCGATCAGCGTCAGCCCTGCGAGCAGCTGAGTTTTACCAAAACGGGGGTTACGCAAGGGCCTTTCCCTTAACGGCGTGACTTGTTGACGTAGATCTCTGCGGTTCTGGGAGTTAGCGGCTCCAGAGGGAGGCGTCGCTCTCTGGGTCGAACAGATGGACTTTTTCGGGGGCGATCGCCAGCCAGACCTCATCGCCAATGCGCACCACCTCGTCGGGGGGAATTTTGGCCAGCAGCGTCAGGGCCTCGCTCTGCACCGTCAGGTAGGTCTCACTGCCCAGGGCTTCGAGGTGGGTGATGTGGCCACGAATATTTTTGGGCGCGGGCAGGGCCAGACTGAGGTGCTCGGGGCGAATGCCCAGCAGCGCTTCGCGGTTGTCGTAGGGCAGCAGGCGATCGTCCCAATCGCTGGGCAGCGACAGGCGAAACTCAGGATGCACCAGCAAAAACGGAGCCTGCACCTGGACGGGGATGACGTTCATTGGCGGCGAGCCAATAAAGCCCGCCACAAAGCGGTTGGCCGGGCGGTTGTACAGCTCTAGCGGCGTAGCCACCTGCTGAATCTGGCCCTGGTTCATCACGGCGATGCGGTGGCCCATGGTCATGGCCTCCACCTGGTCGTGGGTAACGTAGATGGTGGTAATGCCCAGCTGCCGCTGCAAATTCACAATCTGGGCGCGGGTTTCCATCCGCAGTTTGGCATCCAGGTTGGAGAGCGGCTCATCCATCAAAAACACCTGGGGGTTGCGAGCCATAGCCCGACCCAGGGCCACCCGCTGCTTTTGCCCGCCCGAGAGCTGCCGGGGCTGGCGGTTGAGCAGCCCGTCTATTTGCAGCATCTTGGCTACGGCCCGCACCCGTTCGTCAATCAGCCGCTCGGCCTCAGAGACGTAGCGCAGGCTGGGGGGCAATCGGCGCGTGATCGAGACTAGGGGTTTCTCCCACCAGCGGCTTTCGGTGAGCAGGCGCTCTAGCTCCTGGTTGGCAGGGGAGTCGCTGAGGGGAAGCGGCTTTTCTCCCAGCTCCGGTAGGGATTTGCTCAGGTCGGCCCCCATGCGGCGCAGGCCAAAGGCGAGGTTGTCGTAGACCGTCAGATGGGGGTAGAGGGCATAGCTCTGGAAAACCATGGCGGTGTCGCGCTGCTTGGGGGGCAGATCGTTGACCCTGCGATCGCCCACCCAAATGCTGCCCCCGGTAATCTCCTCCAGCCCTGAGATCAGCCGCAGCAGGGTGCTTTTGCCGCAGCCCGAGGGGCCGACCAGCACCATAAACTCACCGTCCTCGATGGTGAGGTTGATGCGCTTGAGCACCGCCGCCGCATCGTGATCCGTATCTAAGGTGTTCTCAGCCTCGTGGACTTGGCGAGACTTGGGAAAGGTTTTGTAGACGTTTTCAATTGCGACTTGGGCCACGGGGGATGTGGAGGGTGAGGGGTGGATAGGTAGGGTAGGGCGTCTTACGAGTAACCGGCGTAGACAAGACGCTTAAACTGTGACACAGATAGGATTGTCGTTGACAATAGACGCTGAGCTTCTGAAAAGTCGCGATCGCCAGTAATCAAAAACTCAGCTTTAGCAGACAGCGCACAAGCCAAAAATTTAGCGTCTTTTGGGTCGCGTGGAAAGCTAATGGTCTGATCAACCGAAACGATAGAGGTCAGAGAACCAATTAGCTGAAGCCAGCGCTGTTGGATTAAATCAGGGATCCCTAGCCTCTTGCGGGCAAGAACACTTCTGTATTCGATCAGAATATCTTCCGAAACAATCCAGGTAAAGTCATCTTGTTCAAGCACAAAGAGGATCACAGCTTCAGGATCGCGATCGCGCAAAACCTCTGAAACCAGAACGTTTGTGTCGATGACAACCTTCACTGCTTCGCCCGATAGGCAGCGATTTCAGCGGCGATTTCGTCCTCGGTAATGGTTTGAGCCTGGGGTAAAGCTTGAGTTTCTTTAAATAGGGCTTTGACCGCTTCAATCTGCTCAGCTTTGTGAGTCTTGAGCAGAATGACCTTAACTTTATCTCCTTCGATCAGGCCAGATCGATAGGCAGCAGGAACTTCGATGCTGCCGTTTTTGATGTTGGCTTCGAACTCAACCGCTTCCATCGCGTGACCTCGTTTTCACCTAAAGCGAACCTTGGGCAGCCAAAAAACACTGACCCAGAACCAACGCTGGCTCTACAAATCTATCCTATCTATCTTCTGGCGCCGCTCCGTTGCTGGCATCCGGCACGGCCAAACGAATTACCTGGGTGATGGTTTCGCCTTTGTTAGGTTTGACGAGGCGATCGCTCTCCCCAGTCCTGCCCTGGCGGGGCACGGAATCCACAGGGATAACGGCGGTGCGATCGGCGCTGGTAAATAGCGTCACGGTCTCCTTTGGCACGGCGGGCAGCAGCGCCACCAGGCTGTCAGTTTTGAGGCTGAACTGGAACGACTGGGTGCCAATGTCGCCGCGCTTAGCCACCCGCAGCCCCTCTACCGGCAGGCGTTTGGCATAGCCCGCTGCCGTTACCAACAGCAGGCAATCTTTGCTCGACTGCACCGCTACGCAGCCCGCCAGGGTTTCGGTTTTGCCCATGCGAATGCCCTGAGGCCCCTGGGCGGCGCGGCCCATCACCTGGAGATTGTCGTCATCGATGGGGAAGCGCAGCAGTCGTCCGCCGGTCGTGCCCAGTACCAGGTCATCGCCTGGCTCGGCCAGGGTGACTTGGGCTAGCTCATCGCCATCTTTGACCTTGATTGCCGTCAGGCCACGTCCGGTGAGATTGGTGAATTCTTTGAGCGGGGCGCGCTTGATTTTGCCTCTGCGGGTGACCAAAATCAGGTCGTGTTCGAGCAGGTCGTCGCGAATGACCAACTGAGCCACGATCGCATCGGCGGCAGAGGGCACTGAACCCGGCAGCAGGTGCACCAGGGGCGATCCCTTGCCCTGGCGCGGATTGGCGGGAATGCTCTCCACCGCCACGGTAAAGGCGCGGCCATCGCGGGTGAGGGTGAGCACCTCCTGGGTGGTGATGGCCGGTTCGACCTGCACGATCGGGTCGTCCTCGGCCTCATGGAGTTTGGGGTTGATATCGACCTCTAGGCGAGCCTGCCGCCGCTGGTAGGATTTTTGCGAAAACCGCCGCACGTAGCCCTTTTGGGTAAATTCGACCACGGCAGCTTCTTCGACGGTTTCAGCAATGATTTCTTCAACCTGCTGCGATTCTTCGGCCCGTTCGGCGTCGGTTTGAATGCGGGTGCGGCGGGGATCGCTAAACTTTTTCTTCAGCGATCGCAGCTCTTTTTTCATCGCCTTGAGCAGTTCGTTGCGATCGCTCAGCAGCCGGTTCAGCTCATTGCGCCGCTGGGTAAGTTCATCGGCTTCGGTGACGAGGCCCTGGCGCTCCATGCCGGTGAGCTTGCGCAGGGGCATGGCCAAAATTGCGTCCGACTGGCGCTCGCTGAGGTCAAAGCGCTGCTGAAAGATTTGCTTGGCGGTGGTGCCATCGGCAGCGTTGCGCAGAATGTCGATGATCGCATCGAGGTTATTGAGCGCGGTGAGCAGCCCCTCGGTGATGTGCAGCTTGGCCTCGGTTTTTTCGAGCTGGTGCTGGTAGTGGCGGGTGAGGGTGGTTTCGCGAAAGTCGAGAAATGCCTGCATGACCTCGCGCAGGGGCATCTGGCGAGGCTGACCGTTATCGAGCGCCAGCATAATCACGCCGAAGTTGGTTTGCAGCGGCGTGGTGCGGTAGAGGTCTTGCAGCACCCGCTGGGCCGGGGTGTCGCGCTTGAGTTCGATCACGACCCGCATGCCGTCGCGATCGCTCTCATCTCGGATATCAGCAATCCCTTCCAGCCGTCCCGCGTTCACCAGCTGGGCAATTTTCTCAATCCAGCCCGCCTTGTTCACCTGGTAGGGCAGCTCAGTGACGATGATCGCGTTGCGCCGCTGGCGACCCCGACCGGGATGCACCTCCTCAAACTGGCAAATGCCGCGAATGGGAATGCTGCCTCGCCCGGTGCGGTAGGCGTCGAGAATGCCCTCGGTGCCGATGATCTCGCCCCCGGTGGGGAAGTCGGGGCCGGGGATGAGGCGAAACAGCTCGTCGTCGGTGATGGTGGGGCGATCGATCATCGCCACCAGGCCGTCGATCACCTCGCCCATGTTGTGGGGCGGAATGTTGGTGGCCATGCCCACGGCAATGCCCGAAGACCCGTTGAGCAGCAGGTTAGGCAGCTGGGTGGGCAGCACCACCGGCTCCTGCTGGGAGCTGTCAAAGTTGTCGCTAAAGTCAACCAGGGCCTCGCTGATATCGGTCAGCATGCCCTCGTTGCTGATTGGCGACAGGCGGGTTTCGGTGTAGCGCATGGCCGCCGGGGGGTCGTTGTCGACCGAGCCAAAGTTGCCGTGGCCATCCAGCAGGGGGTAGCGGCTGGAGAAGGTCTGCACCATGCGCACCAGGGCCTCGTACACCGCCTGGTCGCCGTGGGGGTGGTATTTACCCAGCACGTCGCCGACCACGCGGGCGCATTTGCGGTAGGGGCGATCGGGGGTTAGCCCCAGCTCGTGCATGGCGTAGAGAATGCGGCGATGCACCGGCTTGAGGCCGTCGCGCACGTCGGGCAGCGCCCGGCCCACAATCACGCTCATGGCGTATTCCAGGTACGACCGCTGCACCTCGGTGTGGAGCGAGGTAGGCACAATTTGCCCAGAGGCAAGAATGTCGAGTTGGTCGGCCATGGGCGGGGGTCCTGGATGAAAAAGGGGGAACGGGGTAGAGGGAATAGACCGAGCCGTAGCTGATAGCCATAGCCTGGGCTTGCATTGGTATTTCGAAGCCTAACGCACGGTCTAAATTTAATGGGCCTGATAAATCGGCGTTAACAATGCTGTAACTTATAGGCAAGCTTGTGGGTATGGCAAGCATCTAGGCAATTTAGTCTACCCGGCATGGGTCACTTACCTAGAAAGCTTACCCAGGCAGGCCAGGGCTGACGCTGCCCCAACGGCCTCAATAGAGCTGGCGCATCGACCCAATTATTTCCGTTCAAAGACTATATTCCGCTGATGACAGGGATGGACACAAGCAATGAAGACCGTCTTACTCGTTGAAGACGACCTGGTAAATGCCCGCGTATTTTCTAAGATATTGACCAAGCGTGGCGGCCTGGCGGTTAAGCACACAGAAGATGTCGAAGAGGTGATGACCATTGCCCGCAGTGGTGAGGTTGACGTGGTTTTGATGGATGTGTCGCTGGCCCACAGCATGTACCAGGGCAAGCCCATGGATGGCATCAAGATTACCCAGCTGCTGAAGGCTGACCCCGCTACGGCCAACCTACCGGTGATCTTGGTCACGGCCCACGCCATGGAGGGCGATCGCGAGATTTTTTTGAGCCAGAGCGGTGCCGATGGCTATATCTCGAAGCCGGTGATCGACCATCAGGAATTTGTGGATCAAATTAAGGCGACCATGGGAGGTGCCGAATAAGTACACTTGTACTTTATCTACCGCGTTTTCGCAACCTTTATCTGGCCTTGAGGGTTGATCCAGGGGTTATCCCTAGGGTTTAAGCGCGATCGGTGTCATACTCCCCCTGCTGCTGAATCAATTTGGCTACCAGCCCAGTCCAGCCGGTTTGGTGGCTAGCCCCCAGCCCGGCCCCATTGTCGCCGTGGAAGTATTCGTAAAACAGCACGTAGTCGCGCCAGTGAGGATCATGCTGAAAAGGGCCGCTACTGCTGTTGACGGGGCGATCACCCCCTGACCTAGGCTCAAAAATGGCGATTAGCCGCTGGGATAGCTCACTGGCCACTTCCCACAGGTTCATCCAATGCCCAGAACCAGTGGGGCATTCGACTTTGTAGTCGTCACCCAGGTAGTGGTGAAACTTTTGCAGCGACTCAATAATCAAATAGTTGACCGGAAACCAGATTGGCCCCCGCCAGTTAGAGTTGCCGCCAAACAGTCCGCTGCTCGACTCCGCCGGTTCGTAATCCACCCGATATTCTTGCCCGTCGGCGTGGAACCGATAGGGGTGCTCAGCGTGGTATTTCGACAGGGCGCGAATGCCGTAGGGGCTGAGAAACTCGGATTCATCCAGCAGTTTTTCGAGCAGGCGGCGGAGGCGATCGCGCGGTTCGACCTGGCCTAGGGTGGCGTAGCACAGAGCCAGCATGCGCCGCGCCTCCTGGCCCTTCGTTTCCATACAGGCCACATTGCGCTTCAGCTTAGGGCGATTTCGAATGAACCACTCCAGCCGCCCGGCAAAGTTGGGCAATTTCTCCAGGGTTTTGGGCTCCAGAGTCATGACCGCACAGAGGGGAATCAGCCCCACCATCGAGCGAATTTTCATCTGAATGCGATGGTCGCAGGCTGGCCCTGGGCCGTCGCTGTCGGGCAGGTGCAGCACGTCGTAGAAAAAACCGTCTTCCTCACTCCAGAGGCGTGTTTGGTCGTCGCCGATGTGATTCATGGCATCGGCAATGTAGATAAAGTGCTCAAAGAATTTGGTGGCCATGTCTTCGTAGACCGGGTTCTCCAGGGCCAGTTCTAGCGCCATCTCCAGCATATTGAGGCAGTACATCGCCATCCAGCTCGTGCCGTCAGACTGCTCTAGGGTGCCGCCCGTGGGCAGCGGGGCGCTGCGGTCAAACACGCCGATGTTGTCGAGGCCCAAAAAGCCGCCCTCAAACACGTTTTTGCCCTCGGCGTCTTTGCGGTTGACCCACCAGGTAAAGTTGAGCAGCAGCTTTTGAAAGACGCGCTCTAGAAAGGGCCGATGGTCGACATCTGGCCCGGTCATCTTTTGGGCAATTTTGTACACCCGCCAGGTGGCCCAGGCGTGGACGGGCGGGTTGACATCGCCAAAGGCCCACTCGTAGGCGGGCAGTTGGCCGTTGGGGTGCATATACCACTCCCGCGTCAGCATATCGAGCTGGTGCTTGGCAAACTCGGGGTCAACCATAGCTAGAGGAATGCAGTGGAAGGCCAGATCCCAGGCGGCAAACCAGGGGTATTCCCACTTGTCGGGCATGGAGATGATTTCAGCGGTGTCGATGTGCTGCCAGTGGCGGTTGCGGCTGCGGCCCTGCGGCGGCTCTGGCATGGTGGTATCGCCCCGAAGCCACTGTTCCACTGAGTAGCGATAGACCTGCTTGCTCCAGAGTAAGCCTGCGATCGCCTGCCGCTGGATCTGCCGCTGCTCGTCACTCAGCTCAAAGGGGGTGAGGGCCGTGTAGAAGTCATCTGCCTCTTGCCGCCGAGTTTGGAGCATTGTCTCAAAGTCGTTACCAAAGGGGTGTTCCACAATGGGCTGATTTGTCAGCCGCAGGCGCACGGTCTGTCGCTCCCCTGACGCTAGAAAAAGAGGATAGTGGGGCGAGACTTTGGTGCCCACATGAGCGGGATTCACTGCATTGGTTTGTCCGTGAATGACCGCGTTGTGAATGCCGTCTTTAACGTAGGGGGAGGAATTTTTGCCCCCAAATACCGCCGCATAGTTGGTCTCGTTTTCGGTGAAATACAGGGGCAAGGCTTCAGCATCAGTCGAGTTTCCCTCGCAGTGAAGCCAGTAGTTTCCCCACGTGGGGTGGAATGCCTCAATCACAGCATCCTCTGTAGGGGCAAACGGTCGTTTGCCCTTAGATAACCTCGGCTTCTCGCAGTCTTCACCCCAGGCCCAGGTGTTGCGAAACCACAGGGTCGGCAGCAGGTGGATTGTGGCTGGTTCGGGGCCGCGATTGACCACTTCAATGGCAATCAGAATGTCCTCTGGCGTCGCCTTAGCGTATTCCACGAACACATCGAAGTAGCGGTTCTCGTTGAAAACACCCGTATCCAGTAGTTCGTACTCGGGCTGGTCGTATCCGCGCCGCTGGTTTTCGGCCACCAGGTCGGCGTAGGGATACTCGGCCTGGGGATACTTGTAGAGAAACTTGAGATAGCTGTGGGTGGGGGTGCTGTCGAGGTAGAAATAGTATTCCTTTACGTCTTCGCCGTGGTTGCCCTGGTCGCCGGTCAACCCAAACAGGCGCTCTTTGAGCACGGGATCGTGCCCATTCCACAAGGCCAGGGCAAAGCAGAGCAGCTGTTGGTCGTCGCAGATGCCGCCTAGGCCATCTTCGCCCCAGCGGTAGGCGCGGGCGTGGGACTGTTGATGGGAGAAATAATTCCACGCTGCGCCGGTCGCGCTGTAGTCTTCGCGCACGGTGCCCCACTGGCGATCGCTCAGGTATGGCCCCCATTTTTGCCACGGCGTTTGCGATGCGTGGGTCGCTTTGAGGCGCTGGTGCTCTGGGGTCATGGGGGCTTGCAGAGAGTTTGGTCTTCTCTAGGATGGGCCTTAATTCTAAGAATGGCTTGAGGCTGACCCAGAAATCTTAACTCTACGGCAAGCTAGAGAGGGTGACCCCAACCCTGCTCCAGCCGTTGAAGAATTTTTGGCTACGCCCCAATGGCGTCGCTCTGGCGATCGCCGTGGCCTGCGCTCTAGTGGCTGGCTGGCTCGTGCTTGAGCCCAGCCCTGACCTGCTCAACCCCACCGCGCTGAAGCTAACTCTTCAACAGATGGGGGCGTGGGGGCCAGTCACCTACATCGCTGTCCTTGCACTGTCGGTGGTGGTCAGCCCGATACCAGGAGCGCCTATGGCCGTCGCGGCGGGCATGGTGTGGGGCATGCCACTGGCTGGCATCTACAGCGTCATCGGCGGATTTGTGGGGAGTTTGATGGCCTACTTTATCGGTCGTACCTTGGGCAATACTGCCATTCGGGCGCTGACGGGCAAGTCTATTTCCGTAGACGCGCACCGTGGCGAGCGGCATTTGGGCTGGCTGATTTTCTTCAGCCGCCTATTTCCGGTGCTGCCCTTTGATGGGGTGAGCTATGGGGCGGGGATGCTCAAGCTCTCGGTCAAAGTCTATGCGGTGGCCACGCTGCTGGGTATGATTCCCTCCACCTTTCTGCTTAGCTATGCGGGGAAATCGTTGACCATGACTATGCCGCAGAGAATAGCGACATTCGGGCTGCTTTTGATTGTGCTGGTGGGGCTGCCGTGGGCCGCCTACCGATACAACTGGTTTGGCTTTCGCGACATCATCCGAGTTGAATGAGGCGGCAGAGATCGCTTGGATTAAACGGCTTTGCTATGGGGTTAGTTCGATGCGGGGGGATTCAGCTTCCGCGCTGTTTGTAAGGTTTAATGGCTCAGCGCTGTTGGCCTGGCTGGGGGGTGCGATCGGCACCACCGCCGTTTGGGCGGTTGATTGATCGGGGGGCAGAGCTGACCAGTTTTTGGCCAGCGTGATCAGATCCGAGGGCAGCATCACGATCGTAGTGGTGTTGTTTTCGGTGCCAATTTCAGTGAGCATTTGCAGTCGCCGCAGCTCCAGCGCCGCCGGGTTTTCCATAATTTTGCGAGAGGCTTCAGAGAGCTTAACCGAGGCCTCTTGTTCGGCGGTAGCTTTGATCAGCCGCGCCCGTTTTTCGCGCAGGGCTTCCGCTTCTTTGGCCATCGCCCGCTGCATGCCCAAGGGAATTTCTACGTCCTTCATCTCCACGCGTTCGATCTCGATGCCCCAGGGTTCGGTAATCTCGTCCACGATTTCCTGAACCTTGAGATTGATTTTGTCGCGATTTTGCAGCACGTCATCCAGCATATTTTGGCCTACTACGTTGCGTAGGGTGGTTAGCGCCACTTGGTAAACGGCCATTTGGTAGTCTTCGACCCGGTTGATGGCCTTTTCGCCATTCAAAATTCGGTAATACAAAACGGCGTTGACCTTAATGGTGACGCTATCGGCGGTGACGGTTTCCTGGGGTTCAATGGAAACGGTCTTGGTGCGCACATCGAGCTGTACCTTTTGATCTACCAGGGGCACAATCCAGTACATCCCTGGCCCCATCACGCCTTTGACGCGCCCAAGTCGGTAAATGACGCCGCGCTGGTACTCGCGATCGAGCTTGATGCCCATGCTGCCCAAAATCAGTAGCGCGATCAGAAGCGTACTGGCGATCGTTCCCATGGTCTCCCCTACTCCAACACTGAGAATTTCCTTCATTCTAGAAAGGCCATGAGATCTCGCTAGAGACTATGAAGCAGCAGGAGAGAATTGCTAGCCTTTCTTCACATGGCTGCTGGCGTCAATAACAAGAGGGACGGTTCAAGGTGCCAGGCTTAGCGGTGGCCTCAGCCCACGATTGGCAACGGAATAGCCGTAGACAATCTTTTAGGGTCGCTAGTCAGCCAGCGTTTCAATCAGCAGATCCACCTGCTGCTGCTTCTCTTGCAGGTAGGCTTCGCACTGCTGGAGCGCCTGCACAGCCTGTTCAAACTGGCTCAGCACTGCTGCCAGCGGCAGGCTACCCGACTCGAGGTCGGCGATGATCGCTTCGACGGTGGCGACGGTGGTTTCGTAGTTCCAGGGGTCGGCGGCTTTTTTGGGCATGGGGGTGAGGGAGAT
>QBLT01000105.1 GCA_003249105.1 Leptolyngbya sp.
GAGACCTTCTACAGCGAGTAGTCAAACCACTCACGGGCTGCTATTGATGCGCTTGGGCCTTGTAGTTTCCGTATTTTGGTCGGCCCCTACACTGGGGTCGGGGCCAGTATGTAATCCTCCCTGGCCAGTTCGCTAAAGACAATGTCTTTACCTGCCTTAACCAAAGTGGCGATGACTATAGCTAGCAGGATGTAATCTTGCTGGCATCGACCCAACCCACAGGCTGAGACTTGGGCAAACCACGGTCAGCCATGTAGATTTGAACGGCGGTAGGGCTGCCCTGCTGTATCACACCGGTCAGATATATGGGCGTTCCCTCGTTAACGGTGCCAATGCGGTTGGCGGGCTTAGCAGAAAGTTCGGTGTTGTCGTAGACATCGACCGAGCCATTGACTGGAATAACTTTTCGGCAGGTGCGGATATAGGCCTGCACCTCAGACAAATCGTCGTGCGAAATCAGCCGATTTTGCTCTGCCGGAGCATTTTGGGCAATCCCCGAAAGGATTGGCGTAAAGGCTAAGGATGCCAAAAAACCGGCTAAGCAGCCTACCGCTAAATACCCTGATTGTTTTGAAAATGAAAGCTTCATACTTGCCTCAGTGTTGAGTTTTGCACCTATAGAGAAGTCTCCAGGCTGTTTTGACAAACATCTCTGGTTCAGGGAACAAACCACTGTGCTAAGACTACACGAATTTTTCTCTCTGGGAAACTACGTTTCTGCAACACAATTAAAGTGCGATCTATTTTTTTGCGGTGGGCAATGCCATTTTCTAATAAATTAGGTTTTAGTCTTGGGGCTTGAGCTAGATGCCAAATTGCTATTTTCAGAGGTTCAAGGCCGATCAAAACTGCCTCAAACTAAGACCTAAACGATCAGCTCAAGCGGCATCACAGCCCTGATTGCGACTAGAGGCCATCAAGTAAGTCTTTTGTCAACAAGGAAATGGGCTTTGACAAGTCATCGCGACGAGTTCTAAACCTCTGCATTAGACCAGCAGTGGACAGCATTATTTTCAAGGAAAATTTAAAAATTCTATGGAGCACTCTAGATCGTTTGTTCTTGGTTTTTGGGCTGGCCAGCCAAGAATTCAAATAACTTTACGGTTTTATTGAGATGTTGCTGATACCCTTATCGGCTGTTCTTTCGCGTCTGCGCCATGTCTCTTGCCTCCCCCAATTTGCCTGGCCATCAAACGATTCAATGGTCAAGAATCACGGCAAAGATGGCTATGGCTAGCGCACTGATGGGGAGCGTACTGTTCGGCGTACTAGCTTTTCAAGGCTGCCATGAAAAAGTAGAACAAACGCTCTCAAAATCCCTGGGGCGATCGGTTCAGTTAGGAGGATGGCGCGGTGTCTCACTTAAAGGAATATGGCTGGGGCACACCGTGATCTCTCCGACCGATACCGGCACGATCGCCGGACAGATTGACGCTGTTGCGGTAGGAATTGACTGGTCAGCGCTCTGGCAACAGCGATCGCTGAGGGCGGCAGTAACCCTGGTGCGGCCCGACTTTGTGATGGTTTGGCCCAGCACAGCCGCCGAGCTATGGGAAGAAGCGGCCCCGTCCCATTCTGGTCAGGCTTCGCTGGTCAGCCTCTCCCGGCTGCGGGTGGAGGCGGGTGTTCTCACGGTGCGGGTTCCCCCCGCCGCCCCGGCCCCCCAGGCATTACCCGCTAGCCTGACGGTGCAAGATATTCAGGCTGAATTACATCGCCCTAGTGAGCAATCGCCCCTGATGTTCGCGGTGCAGGGGCAAATCGAGCAGTCGCGGCTAGATGCCAGGGGCACGGTGGATGGGCCGCAGCGATCGCTGCATGTCACGACGCAAACCCACGACTTATCGCTGGCTAGCCTCAATGTCCTGCTGCCGTCAGCGATCGCGTTCCAGACTGGAGCCCTCAATAGCACCCTGACAGTAACCCGTACCCCCATGGCCAACGCCTGGAATGTGACGGGGTCGGCGGTGATCCACAGGGGCCAGGGGCAGCTGGGGCAGGCGGCCTTAGCCATCGACCATCTCCAGGGCCGTTGGGCCTTTGACAGCCAGCAACTGGCTTTGAGCGACACGCGTCTGCAAATTGGCCCCCTCACCCTCGACGCGGCAGGCACCCTAGACCGCCAGGCCGGCTACAACCTGACGGCCACCGTGGCCCCGGTAGCTGGGGCTGATCTGCGGGCGCTGGTGGGCGATCGCGTTCCGTTAGAGGCCTCCCAGCCCTGGCGGGGGGAAGCCAAGATTACCGGAGCCCTGCCAGAACCCGCGATCGCACTGTACCCCGATGGGGTTGCGGCTCCCCCAGGGCGCTTCACGCTGGATCTCAGCCGCCTAGCCCTGCTGCTGGGGCTCCAGGCCCAGACTCTACCCCCCCGCGACTGGATTGGGCCGATTGAGGGGGCAGCCTATGGGTTTCAGGGCACTGGGGCCTGGTTTACCCTTAGCGATGGCACCGTGGTGCCGCCCCTGTCGGAGGCCGCCTACCAGCAGGCCAGCGGGCAACTGGATAGCCAGCTGCGTCCGGCCCTCGATCGCAAGTTTTTTTGGTTTTTGCAGACCAACCCCTACGTCACCGCGATCGCCGCCGATCTGGCCAAGGGCAAGCTGCTGGAGTATCGCCAGGGGGGACGTTTCGATACCGATCGCTTCTTTTTAGAGTATTTTGTGCCGGTCTACGTCGAGTCGAGCCGGGCGGCAGGGCTCGACCCCGGCGAAGCCCTGTGGATGCTCGACCATTCTCTGCGCACCCTGCACGACCCGCTGCTGCGCCGCCCCGACGCTCGACCGATTACCGCTGGCGCGGGCACCGTGGGCTCGTTTTGGGCGGGCGAGCAGCAGCTCTCGATGCAGCAGTTGCTGACTCGCCCGCTGCTGGCTGGGCCGGGGCAAACCGGGCAGCTGGCCCGCTTAGCCGTGCTCAAGCAAATCGATGCCTCCACCGCCCTGGAGAGTCGGCGGCTGTCGAGCACCCCAGAGCTGATGTCGAAGATTCCCAACGTCACCTTTGGGGCCGAGGAGGGGGCGATCGCCCTGGCCCTGGGCATGATGCGGTTTGAGGGTGAGGGGCTTTACCCCGAATCGCTGCGATCGCTGGCCGCCTCAATCGAGCAAAACGAGCTCGACAAGCACGCCCTGCGCGCCACGATTACGGGCAGAATGCAGCGCTTAGCCACCGAGAACAGAGCGGCTCTGAGCTTTGCCCTACTGCAATTTAGCGATCGCGACTGGGCCGCCGTGGGCATGGGCAAGCAGCTCTTCCCCGGCGGAGCGGCCCGGCTCACCGGCGACAACACGCTGTCGGTAATGGTCTCTCGCCAGGAGAAGGCGGGCTACAGCCTAGCCGCAGCCTACCAAAACAGCCGTCTGCTGCTGCTAGAGCTGCTGGCTGGGGCAGACCAGGCTGGGGGCGATCGCATTGTGTTTGCCCTGCTCAAAGACCACGCCTTTAGCCCCCGCTTTTGGCAAATTTTGGCTAAGAATGAGCCGTTGCTGGGAGCCGAACTGGGGGCGATCGCCGCCGACATGAGCGCCTATCGACAGCTGGCCCAGCAGGGCGCTACCCTGCACGAGGCATTTTATACAACCCTGGTCACCACCGATCAAGATATCGGCGTCAGCGCCACGATCAAGCAGGCGGTAGGGTTCCAGGCCCACCTGGCGCGCCTACTCGACCAGGCCTTCGCCCCCGCCGACCCGGCAGATCCCCGCTACCTGGCCTTTCGCCGCAGCCTGGCCATCTACCTCAGAGAAGCCCCCGACATTTCGGTCTACGGTGGCACCGAGGCATCCCTGCGAGCCTACGGCCAAGAAACCCTCAACGTGCAGGAACTAGTCGCAGTCGATGTGGCCGATGCCCCCCGCATTCGAGCCATGGTGCGGCTCTACCACGAAGCCCTGGCCAGCGGCCTGATCACCGAGTGGGATGCGGTCGGATTTCAGCGCATTTTGCTCACCGGCGCGCTACTGGCCGCCGGGGTAGAGCGGCCCGATCTCCCCCCGGCGCTCCAGAGCGTGGGTTTTCCCAGCGCCCAGTTTCGCCGCGACCTGCTGTTTGTGGTGGGGGTCGAGGGCATCCAGGTGGAGGCGACCCGGCTGGGCATCCAGGCCCACGACCATCGGGTGAGCTTTCAGCCCGTTCAGCGCCCCGGCTACCGCGCCCCGGCGCTGAATGGGGCCGATGCAGCCAGCTGCCCCAGAGAGCCCTACGTGGCGGCGATCGCCCTAGGGTCGGCCACGGCCTTTGTTTGGGATGCCGAAGCCCAGCGCGTTCTGCTGCGGCGGGGTAGCACCCGCTGTCCCCTGCCCGAGAGCTGGACAGCGCTGTTCTTTCCGGCGCTGCTGGAGAGCGTGCCCATTGAGCACTCCGAGGCGGGGCGCGATCGCCTGCAAACCAGCCTACAGACTGCCAGACGACTAGAAGCGGGGATATTTTGAGGCCTAGCTCCGGCTCCCCATCCTCGCTACCATAAAGCAAAGCTTTTTGCCCTCGGCTACCGAATGGGGCCTGGGCTTTTGAATGATCATTCAACCGCTGGGAGACCGCATGCGCGACACCACCCTCAACACCATTGCCGTCGTCATCTTCGGAGTGACCATGGCCAGTCTGCTGGGGCCGCTGATCAACCTGTCGCCCGCCGTGGTAGCGGTGTTTGCCGCCGTGGGGCTGGGGGTGTTTGCGGTCGATCAGCTGGGCTTGAGTGGCCGCATCGGCGACATTTTGATGGATACGGTGGCCTGGGCTTCCCCCGAGCACCGCCAGCGGGTGCTGCACCACGAGGCCGGGCACTTTCTGGCGGCGGTGCTGCTGGATATTCCCGTCGAAGCCTACACCCTCAACACCTGGGAGGCCTGGAAGCAGGGTATTTCCGGCCAGGGGGGCGTGGTGTTTGGCCCCAGCGACCCAGCGGCCCTGGCCAAGTTTACGCCCCAGACCATCGACCGCTACTGCCAGGTGTGGATGGCGGGCATTGCCGCCGAGCAGATGATCTACGGCGATGCCCAGGGGGGCGGTAACGACACCGCGGCCCTGGGCCAGTTTTGGGCGCTGCTGGGGCGATCGCCTGCCGAAGCTCCCCTCAAGCAGCGCTGGGCCACCCTCCAGGCCAAGACCCTGCTCGAAAAGCACCGCGACACCTTCGATGCCCTGGTGACGGCCATGGGCGATCGCGCCCCGGTGGCCGACTGCTGCGCCATTGTCAATGCAAATCGCGCTTCGCTAGAAGCGGCGGCCTAGCTCCGCCTACACCTTTTGCAGCACGAACAAACTGCCCTGGTTACCGCGCCCAATCCGCAGATCATCGTCGAGGTAGGTGACTTCGAGCCAACCCGCCTGGCGATCGCGGTTGATAGTGAAATCGATCCCCTGAAAGAGCGAAAACTTGGGCGTGGCTCGCATTGACTCAATAAACTGGGCCGGAGACTGGTACCCCAGCGCCTGGCGCAGCCCGATCACACCCCGCTCAAAGCCCACATTCACCCGCTGGGTAGACACCGCCTCCAGGGTGGCGGCCACCGCCACCAGGCCCGACAGCAGGGGTGGCCCGTTCACCTCGGCAATGTTGTAAATCCGGTTTTCGGCCAGGCGAATGCACTGGTAGATGGGGCCGAGGGAGGCCAGGGGCAGGCGATCGATATTCAGCAGTTCGCGGCTAGTGGTGTAGAGCAGCAGCCAGTCACCGTTGAGGCGATCGGTGGCCTGGAGCGGGTTAGAGGTAGGGTTGCGGCCCTCCAGAATAGCGGCAGCGGCTTGGATGGCAGCGCGATCGCTGGGGCTGCTGCTAATGCCCCGATTGACGGGGGCCACGGCCTCCAGTAGCTCAGCTTTGCCCAACATGACCCGGTCTCCACAGCAGTACCGGCATAATACGGTAAAACTCCAAGCTCCGCAGAATAGTAGGCACCGCAGAATAGTGTCTCTGCTACCATGGAATGTCTGTGTATAGCCTCGTTACTGGTACAAGACCACCGCTATGTCTAATAAGTATTACAACCCGTCGTTGCGCCAGGTGCCCCGCAACGCCAAGGCTCCCATTTTGCCATCCAACGGCGACTCATCCATTCTGCACTGGCTTGAGGGCATCGGTCGGCTGCGCAGCCGCGACGTCGTCGAGAACATCCCCGATGAAGCCGAAAACGAGGAAATTTCCGATCTGATGGGCAACGACGACGCCTTTGAGGACGATGACGATACCGATCTCGCCCTCGACGATGACGACGACTAAATGTAGCCCACCTTAAAAACGCTGTATTTAGGTGAGTACGCTCCCGTCCCGCTAAGCTTGGCGGGACGGGTCAATGGTATCTGGAGTTAGTGAATTGAGTTCTCGCCAAATACGTCATTAAGTCTTGTTAAACTTCGCTCCCAAGTGAGACTATTCACTTAAGCTTCCTGACTATTTCCGGGCACTAAATGTAGTCAATTGGAAGATCATCCAGTAGACTCCTGATGGTGTGTGGTGTGATGCAAGTGAGGAATTGTTCGTGGATGCGAAGTTTTTGGCATCAAAGGGGCTGTCTCTGAATGGCCAAACGCTATTTTGGCTGCTGGGTCTGGGCCTAACCGCTGCCGCTGTAGGGCTAGACGGTATTTTGGATAACACCGCTAGCTTAGGTGCATCGATCACCGTTCCGTTTATTGTGGCGGCCCTGGGCAGCAGCCTGCTCGGGTTTTCGGCAGTGCCCCTGCTGCGGGCGCTCAAAACCGGTCAATTTATTCGAGAAGAAGGCCCCCAGGGCCATCTCAAAAAAGCGGGCACCCCCACCATGGGTGGCGCTTTTTTTGTGCCGGTAGCGGTGATTGTGGCCCTGGTGGCAACCGGCTTTGCCCGCGATGCGGTGGCCGTGTCGCTGCTCACCTTGGCCTACGGAGCGATCGGCTGGGTAGACGATTGGCAGGTGATTCAGCGGCGCTCTAACAAGGGCATTTCACCCCGAGCCAAGCTGGCCCTACAGATTGCCGTTGCGGTACTGTTTTGCCTTTGGGTACTCACCAGTCAGCCCGCCAGCATCACC
Organism: Leptolyngbya sp.; assembly: GCA_003249105.1. Lineage (GTDB taxonomy): Bacteria > Cyanobacteriota > Cyanobacteriia > Phormidesmidales > Phormidesmidaceae > Nodosilinea. The sequence continues at coordinate 7,011 of QBLT01000105.1, forward strand.
ACGGTGGCGCTACCCCTGGGTCTGGGCCTACCTTTGAGTTTCTTGTTTTGGCCCCTGGCCGGGTTTGTGCTGGTGGCCGAAAGCAACGCCACCAACCTCACCGACGGTCTCGATGGGCTGATGGGCGGCACCGGGGCGATCGCCTTCATGGGCCTGGCTGCCATTGTGGCCCCCACCCACCCCGATTTGATGGTGTTCTGCGCCGCCATGGCCGGGGCCTGCCTGGGCTTTTTGCTCCACAACCACAACCCCGCCCGCGTGTTCATGGGCGACACGGGCTCTCTAGCTTTGGGGGCAGCCCTGGGGGCCGTGGGCATTCTCAGCGGCAACCTGTTTGCCCTGCTGGTGCTCACCCTGCTGTTCTTTGCCGAAACCCTGTCAGTGATCATTCAGGTGGGCTACTTTAAAGCCACCAAAGGCCCCGATGGCGTGGGCAAACGCTTCTTTAAGATGGCTCCGCTCCACCACCACTTTGAGCTGTCGGGCTGGTCTGAGATTCAGGTTGTCGCCGTGGCCTACGCCGTAACGGCGGTGCTAGCGGTGCTGGCCCTCCAGGTGAGATAAGCCTGCATCCCACTTTTCCCAGGGTCACCCTATGGATGTCTCAAAGCTGCGTCCTTTAGGTCACCCACCCAACGCCTGGTGGGTCAACGAGCAGGTGGCTGACATTAGCCGTCAAGCGCTACCGGCTCGGCTGGCCACCCTCGCCACCCAGACCAAGCAGGTGCAGTTTGACCTGGCCAAAACCGCCTGCCTGGTCATCGACATGCAAAACGATTTCTGCCACCCCGACGGCTGGCTGGCCAGCATTGGCGTTGATGTAAACCCGACTCGTCAGGCCATTCAGCCCTTGCAAGCCCTGCTGCCTAAACTGCGATCGGCCCAGGTACCGGTGGTTTGGGTCAACTGGGGCAATCGCCGCGATCGCCTCAACCTGAGCGCTGGCCTGCACCACGTCTATAACCCCAGCGGGGCCGGTGTGGGCCTCGGCGACCCCCTACCGGCCAACGGTGCCCCCGTGCTCACCAAAGGCAGTTGGGCGGCGGCGGTGGTCGAGGAGCTAGAAGCTCGGCCCCAAGACATTTGGGTTGATAAGTACCGCATGAGCGGCTTTTGGGATACGCCCCTCGACAGCATTTTGCGCAACCTGGGTAAAACCACCCTGCTCTTTGCCGGGGTGAATATCGATCAATGCGTTATGGCCACCCTGCAAGACGCCAATTTCCTCGGCTACGACTGCGTTCTGCTGAGCGACTGTAGCGCTACCACCTCGCCCGACTACTGCACCCAGGCTACGGTCTACAACGTCAACCAGTGCTTTGGCTTTGTGGCCGACAGCGCGGCCCTAGCAGCCGCCCTAGCCTCGGCATAGCCCCCTGGATTTAGAGCAGGCTATACCTGAATTTATGCTTCGGCTTCGGCCAGATACCCCCTTAGAACTTGCGTCTTTAGGGGGGGCAACAGTTTGGCTGTTTTTATGGCTAAAAGCCTCCTCGACTTGAATGCCCCGCCATCTTAAGCCAGACAGCCAAGATAGCTATCCCACAGGAATTTTTCAGAGATTTCTAAGACTCGAATGGTCACTTGCTTGTGGGGTGGGCTTCTGGCCTGCCATAGTTGGCTTAGCACTACGAATATTACGAATATATGGTTAGCCCCTAAGACCATCTACCCTTAGATAGCCGAATCTACTTTTAGGGTGAGACGGTTGCTAAAATCCGCTGTCCACAATGGATTGGTAAGTGCCAAAACTTTTCTTGACTAAAACTGGTGCAATTGCTCTAATGTGAACTACCCTTGGGCAGACCAATTTTCAGGCTTCTTTTTCGTTCTTAAACGCCCCTTCTACCGTCATCATGAACGTACCCTATTCTCCCGAATCTGCTTACGCTGGAGCCGTGGCCCCAGAAGCACCCCAGGGCAGCCGTCAGGCTCCTTCGGTGCCGATCTCGGTGTACCGAGAGCTGGCCACAGAACTGCGTGCCACCCAGGCCATGGTCGATTCACTGACCCAGCAAAATCAGCAGCTCAACCAGCAGAACCAGGTGCTGCGCCAGGAAATGATTCGCTTTGCCGACTCGGCCGCCCGCCTCAAGCAGGCGATCGAGGTCAGTCAGCCCCAGGCGATCGAGCCAGAGAGCATTGTCCGCCCGGTCACGACCTCCTGGAGCGTCGAGGCCCCGTCGATGGCCGCCACTTACCCCATGGCCGAAGAGCCTTCGGCTTCTCTGCCAGAACGGCTGTCAGAGTCGGTTGGCGAAGGGGTTTCATCCCTGGCTAGCCAGCTCACTCAAATGGTGAAACCCAAGGCCAAGAAAGCGCCCAAAATGCCGCCCAAACGGCCCCAGACAGCACCCCAGCGGCTCTACACCGAAGAGCGGATCGATGCTAGCCGGCCTGGGCAGCTGAGCCAGCAGTCGTCAGACCTGAGCGGGCTGTGGCTGGCTGCGACCATTCTGCTGATTGTGATTAGTGCTTTTGGGGCCGGTTTCTTGATTATGAAGCCGCTGCTGAGCAATTCTCGCTAGAACGCTGGATTACCGTCCATTGCTTGCTTTTCCAGCCGTCGTGGCTCCCCTCTCTCAAGATTTTGTAGCTAACGATACAGTATTGTAGGGGGCATGCCCGATAAACATTAGACCGAAGCTAAGAGATATCCGCTGAAGCACCCTGGTTTGATCTATGAAAAAAATAGAAGCTATTATTCGCCCCTTTAAGCTTGACGAGGTCAAAATTGCCCTGGTCAATGCTGGTATTGTGGGTATGACTGTTTCGGAGGTGCGCGGCTTTGGTCGCCAAAAGGGACAGACCGAGCGCTACCGAGGCTCGGAGTACACCGTTGAGTTCCTCCAGAAGCTCAAGATTGAAATTGTGGTCGAAGAGGCCCAGGTCGATACCGTGGTTGACAAAATTATTTCTGCCGCCCGCACTGGCGAAATTGGCGACGGCAAAATCTTCGTCAGCCCCGTAGATGAGATCATCCGCATTCGCACCGGCGAGAAAAACACCGAGGCCGTGTAGCTCCGACCTAGACGCCAATGCCTCGATTCGGGCGCAGCTTAGGCTGCGCCTTTTTTATGCCTGCTCCTAGCTGGCAACCGGCTGGGAATCCGATCGCCCTTGAAGACGTTCTATTAATATGCTTAATGGCCCAGCCACCCCATCCCTCGCTGGCGGAGAGAATTGCCTGTGTATCAGCCTCAGATCAAGCAAGAGCAGCAGATTAAAAGCATCCTGGCCCCCTTTGGGCGGTTTGGGGTAGAGCTCGGGCTAGAGCGCATTCAGCGGCTGCTAGAAGCGTTGGGCCATCCCCAGCAGCGGGTGCCGCTGGTGCATGTGGCGGGCACCAACGGCAAGGGGTCGGTGTGTGCCTACCTGGCAGCGGTGTTAGAAGCAGCGGGGTATCGGGTCGGGCGCTACACCTCGCCGCACCTGGTGAGCTGGCGCGAGCGCATTGTGGTCAACGGTGACCCCATTACAGCTGAGGATTTAGTTGATCGGCTGGAGCAGGTGGTGACGGCCATTGACCCAGCCCGGCCCTCACCGACTCAGTTTGAGGTGTTTACTGCGGCGGCCTGGCTGCACTTTGCTGAGGCCGGGGTAGATGTGGCGGTGATGGAGGTGGGCCTGGGGGGTAGGCTGGATGCCACCAACGTGGTGGATGCGCCCCTGGTGAGCGTGATTACCTCCCTCAGCCGCGAGCACTGGCAGCGCCTCGGCCCCACCCTGGCCAATATCGCCCGCGAAAAGGCCGGGGTGCTAAAGCCGAGACGTCCCGCTGTGGTTGGCCCGCTGCCTGCCGAAGCGGCGGCGGTGGTGCAGGCCCGTTTGGCCGAGCTGGACTGTCGGGCAGTGTGGGCTGTACCGGCGGTTCCCTTGGAGGCTGGGACAGCCCGCTATGGGAGCGGTGACGAGGCTATCACTTATCCCTTAGCGCTGTTGGGCGAGCATCAGCTGACTAACTCTGCGATCGCGATCGCCACCCTACAAACCCTGCGCACCCAGGGCTGGCAAATTTCTGACGATGCGATCGCCCAGGGCATGGGCCAAGCTCGCTGGCCTGGACGCTTGCAGTGGGTGACATGGGGAGAGGAACCGGAGAGCTACCCGCTGCTGATTGACGGTGCCCACAACCCCGCCGCCGCCGAGGTGCTGCGTCAGTATGTCGATCGCTGGTGGGCAGATCAGCCGGGGAACCCAGCGGGGACGGCGTGGCTGATGGGGATGCTCTCAACCAAGGATCACAGCGATATTTTTGCCGCCCTGCTGCGGCCAGGGGATGCCCTGCATTTGGTGCCCGTGCCAGGGCACGAAACGGCAGCGCCGGAAGATCTGGCGGCGATCGCGCGATCGGTCTGCCCCGGCCTGGCTCAGTGCGAAATCCACAATTCTCTTGGGGATGGGTTGACTGCGATCGCTCAGACCTCAGCTCAGCTCAAGGTGCTGTGCGGCTCGCTCTACCTGATTGGCCACTTTCTCGCCACCGAGCCCTATGAGGATGGCGCAGGACAGAGGTGATGAGCGAGTAGACAAGAGGGACTGCCCAACAGCTCGCTCCCGACAGATCCCCTCATCTCCTCATCGGCCCAGGGCAAACTCATCAAACTTCACCACCGCTGAGTTCGGCTCCCGCGTGTCAAAGTAGTAACTGCTGATCGTCCCCATGCCCGTGTCAAACACGCTAAAGGCAGTGATGTCATTGCTAGCTAGGTAGGGCAGCGGCTGGCCGTTGTCGTCCCGCAGAGGGGCGATCGTGGGCACCACGGGCTCTAGGCCATTGGGGTCGCCCTGGGCGATGTAGTCGCTGGGGGCATAGGTCACCGCCGAGCCCTCGATCGTCTCGGGGGGCACCGGACGAAATTTATCCTTCCAGAAAGCCCCGTAGGAGTTGCCCACGTTCGAAGTTTCGAGGTAGTGGGTGCCCTGGGGAGACACAAAGCGGTTCCACAGGTGGGAGTGGCCATAGAACACCAGGTCTACCCCAGCTTGCTCTAGCAGGGGCACCAGGTCGCGAGCGATGTAGTCATCGGCGCGGGGGTACTCGTAGCGAACGGCGGTGAGGCGACCGGCACTGTCGCGATCGTAGCGACGCACCGGGTTGGTGAAGGCGGGCACAATGTTGTCGCCCAGGGTGTGGGGCGGGTGGTGCAGCATCACCACCTTGTACTTGGCCTGGCGAAAGGCCTCGCTGGCCAGCTCCTGCTCTAGCCACTGATACTGCAAGCTGTCTCGATCAATGGGTTCAAAAATGTGCTGGCCGTGGCCCCAGTTCTGCGGTGTGCCCAGGTCGGCTTCGCGCTCTTGGTAGCGGCCTCGGGTGGCATCGTCGAGGTCATAAGACCGCCAAATCTGCGTGACGTAGAGCGATACCAGGCGAACATCGCCAAAGGTGACGGCGTAGTAGCGGCTGGTGGTTTCGGGGCGATCGGGGTTGAGCACCTGGGTGACTGGCAGGCTAAACAGGGCTTCGTAGGTCTCGCTGTTAAAAGAATTGTCAACAATCCACTGGCGGCGCAGGGCGGGGTCATCAGCAGGGTTAAACAGCTCGGCATTGGCCTCGTACAGCTCTACCGCAGCCGATCGCGGTATGGCCTGGTTAAACTGCTCGCCCAGGGGAGCAGTGGCGGCAAATCGGCCCATCACCTCGTGGTTGCCCAAAGTGGGAAACAGCGGCGCGTGCTGAATAATTTCGCCCCCCTGGTAGGTTGCGGTGCGGCCATTGCGCTCTAGCTTGTAGCGCGTGTTGCCCTGCAAACAGGGAAAAAAGCCGCAGCCCCGGCTGTCGTCAAACCACTCTGAGGCGCGATCGGGAATATTGACCAGGTCGCCCGCAAAAAACACCGCATCTACCTGCCCCAGGGTTTCTGCCGCCTTTTGCAGGTTGGCAGCGACCATGGGCATATTTTGGTGATCGGAGGTGAGCAAAATCTTGGTGGGCTGACCGACTGCGGGAGCGCCAGCCAGGGTGAACGTGCGGCTTTCGACCACGGTGCCATCGGGGCCAGTGCTGGCTACCCGGTAGGGCACTCGCTGCCCCGGCGGTAGCCCGGTTACTGCGGCCTCATGTCGCCAGATTGGCCGCACTACGGTCTGCTGTAAATCAGTAAAATTGGGGTGGTCAATCCGAGACTGGCTGTCTTCCCGGGTGCGGGTCAGCCGGGTAGTTGTAGCCGGGGCCAGATTGGGTAAATTAGCTTCGGATGGTTGAGCGGGGGAACCCCACCGCACCTGGTGGTCTTGCCCCTCAAACTCGGTAAACCAGACCACTCGCACCGCCCCAGGGGTAGGGTTCTGCAAAAACGGATCGGTCAACAGTTGGGTAGTCACAGCACTGGCCTCGGAAGATGGATCAACGGATGCCTGGCGAGGCTCCAGGACGATTAAAAGGATGGCGGTCAGCGCGAGCAGCAGGCCCGCCGTGAGTAGGGTCAAGTCTTCTCGCCGCATGGTTCTGAGCCTTTGTGGTAGAGCCTCAACAGCCCTAGCGTAGCGGCAAATTACGACAATATAAAAACTGTCTGCTCACTGATAACGCTACCGAAAAGATGTGCCACCTTTAGAAGGTCAAACGCTAACCTCTCGCTAACATTTTTGAGCGCAGAACAACGGGCATGGGAATGACATTTCCTTTCAAACTCAGGATAGGCGAACGCTCCCTCCGGTGGTCGGGGGGTGGGCTGCTGGCGTTGATTTCCATCGGGCTGCACGGCGTGCTGCTGGCCTGGCCGATGCCCGAGTCTAGCCCAGAGGCCCCAGAGAGTTTGCCCGAAGCTACTGAGCCGACTGCCGTGGGCGTGCTGCGGCTGCCGCTAGCTGCTGAGCCCGCTGCCGAGACGTTTGCTGCGGCCCCAGTTCCCCAGCCGCCCCAGGCACCAGCCCCTAAAGAACCACCCGCTGTTCGCGCCGCACCGCCAGTTTCGCCACCTCCTGTCACCGTACCTGAAGCGAAACCGGCTGAGGCTACGCCGCCTGCTCCATCCGCAGATGTGGCTTTAGAGCCAGTGCCCCCAGAGCCCCTGCCCGCTACCCTTGACGCTCGCCTGCGCGATCCAGAGCAATACCAGTTCAACGCCCTAGCTAAGTCACTGACATCTAACGAACAGTCCTTTTACTTCAATGAGTTGTCAAATTGGCTAGATGAGGCCAGCCAGGGATTAAGCAGTGATGAGATTCCCGAACTGGGAGGCAAACTTGCCCCTATACGAGTCACTTATCCCATTACTACCTGCCTAGTGCCACCGCCCGCTGAAGGAGTGGTTGTAGTGATTGTGGGGCCTACGGGTGAACTCGTCGAAAATCCAGAACTGCTAGACAGCACAGGGTATACAGTGCTAGACGAAAAAGCTCTAGAGCTGGTGTCGCAGCAACGCTTTGAACCTCAGACTGACCCAAGGCCCAACCCTCGCGCCCATTGGCTGCCTGTTCAAGTGGAGTACGATGGCGCTAACTGTAGCCGTTAAAGTATTCTTAGCCTTCCTCCCCTTGGGTAGAGGCATGGAAGAGCAACCCTTGTCATAGTGGCAGGTAAGTCGATTGCCACTAGTGATTTTCCCATGGCTCAAGCTATCTCCACCTCTAGCAATTCCGTTCAGGCATACCTGAAGGAAATTGGCCGCATTCCCCGCCTGACCCGCGACGAAGAGATTTCGCTGGGTAAGCATGTGCAGCAGCTCAATCACCTCACTGATATATCGACCCAGCTGACCGGCACTTTAGGTCGCGAGCCTTCAGAGGACGAGTGGGCCGATGCTGCTAAAATCTCGGTTGATGAGCTGCAAAAGCAGATTGCTGCGGGAGAAGCGGCTCGTCGCCGTATGGTGGAAGCTAACCTGCGGCTGGTGGTTTCTATCGCCAAAAAATATACCAAGCGCAACCTGGATCTGATGGATCTGGTGCAGGAAGGCACCATGGGCCTTCAGCGCGGGGTCGAGAAGTTTGATCCGACCAAGGGGTTTCGGTTTTCGACCTACGCCTACTGGTGGATTCGGCAGGCCGTGACGCGGGCGATCGCCGAAAAAAGCCGCGCCATTCGTCTGCCCATCCATATCTTTGAAAAATTGACCAAGATCAAGCGCGCCCAGCGCCATTTAGCCCAGGAGCTAGGCCGCACCGCTACCCTCGAAGAGGTGGCTAACTACCTCGATATTCCCCTAGTGCAGGTGCGCCAGTTTCTATCGCAGTCGCAGCAGCCGATGTCGCTAAACGCTTTGGTGGGCGACAAGGGCGATACCGAACTGGCCGACATGCTGGAGGATGAGCAGGGGCGATCGCCGGAAGACTACGCGGCTCAAAACAGCCTCAAGCAAGACATTTTCCGCATTCTCGATCGCCTGACCCCCCAGCAGCGAGAAGTGCTGGTGCTGCGCTTTGGCCTCGGCACTGGGGAAGGCCTATCGCTATCGAAGGTGGGGCAGCAGCTCAACGTTAGCCGCGAGCGGGTACGCCAGATTGAGCGGGACGCGATTAAAAAACTGCGCTACGCCCGTCACGATTTGAAAGCCTATTTGGCTGGATAACGCCAGTCAGGCAATTGGCTAACGCATGGGCAAGGGACTTGTATCCTTTGCCCATTTTTGCAATCGCACGGCTTCAGCAACCTCTAGGCCACCGGTATCTCATTAGACTAAATATTTCAGAAAAGATAACCTTAAGCGGGAGCATCCCACTTTCGCGAAAACGGGGTCAGGGGGAGAATAGAGGGGTAGCTC
>QBLT01000106.1 GCA_003249105.1 Leptolyngbya sp.
GCACTGCCTGGGGCAGCGGGTACCCCTGCGCTGGCGGTGCAATCCGGGGCTAAAAAAACGCTTCCAGGCCGTGACCCGCGACATTCACTTCAGCGCCGAGGCCGAGGCCTCGCACCGGGAGGGCATGATTTTGCCCACCCGCCTCAACCACTGGCGGTTGGTCACCCCGCTAGAATCCCTGGCCGGGGCTCACCCCGTTGACGACATCATCGTCAAGCTGCCTGACCCCGTCATTGTGGAAGCGATTACCAGTCATGGATGGAGCGCCCTACCCCCCACTCCCCACTTCCCTACCCATTCTCTCACCCTCACCATTGCCCACGAACCCATTCAAATCGCAGGCCTTTACTACGCCCTGGTGCAGTTTCTAAGCCCGGTGGCAGGAGCGAGCGATCGCTACCATGTCGTCCACTACAATCCCGAGACCCAGACCTTTGACGGGCTGCGAGAAACCGTGCGATTGCCTGAGGTGGTGCCTGATGGCGATGGCATCGAGCCCTCGACCAGTCGAGATCTGGAGCGATCGCCCCTCAACGCCACCGGCTGGTACATCCATGGAGCCCAGGCCCACGACGGCGAGTTTGTGGTGCAGGCGCTGCGGCCCCGCCGCCTCTTTCAGCTGTGCCCCGATCGCACCATTGCTAGCGCCCGCCAGGGTCGACAGTATCTGCGCCGTGAATCGTGGGCCAACCTGGAGCAAAAAAAAGGCACCACCGAGTCCGTGCTGATCGATCCTAAAACTCCCTCAAAGCAGGCGGCGTTGGCCCTTGGCCGGGCCTTGCCCATCGCCCAATGGCAAGAGGGGGATCAGGCCCTGCTGGTGCATGTCTACGGCGGCATCGGCGGCGAAAACCGCGAGCCAGCCGCCCGCGGCCCGGTCTATTTTGGTCACTTTGCCTACGGCATTGCCACCGTGGCCCGCGAGCCGCTCACCGAGGAGCTCCAGTTTGACATCCACTATCACCAGGTCTATACCCACAACCGGCGCGGGCTGGTGGCAGGCACCCTCGATTGGTCAAAGTATATGGGCGATCGCCAGTGGGGATTTTTGGGCACCCGCCCCGTCTCCGATATTTTGATCAAGCTGCCCGCCTACACCGAGCCCTTTGACTTCAACGGGGCTGCCTGGGCCGCCCTCAACGACCTGCGCATCGAGCTAGAGCTCATGACCGCCCGCTACCGCACTGGCGACGGCACCGGCGTCACCTATGTCGGCCCCGCCAACAACTGCGCCCAAGATTCTAACCAGGCCATGTATGCCAGCGCCGCCCACCTAGAGGCTGCCGTCATCGCCCACCGGGCTACCCTTAAAGTCTGGAAGGCCGACAACCCCGACCAGGCCCAGCAGTTTCAGCAGTTGCTCAACCTGCGCCGCAACCTTCAGCAAAAATTGTTGCCCTTTGGTAGCGCTCGAGCCGACTGGGCCAACGAGCGAGAATCTTTGGGCAGCAACCTGTCAGATTTTCCGCTTCAGACCGTGGGTCGTGGGCTGTTGAGCTGGCGCACCATGCTGCCGCGCAAAGCCAGCGACACCATGACCCAGCTCTGCCTGACCCACGGAGCCAGCCTATGGGTCTTGCGCACCAACCAAGTGGGCGGCTATGACCCGACCATAGAGCCCCTGGCACCGATTACTCTATAAAGCACTTCATACAATTACCAAGTAATGTGTATATGAAGATGAAGTAAAATTTCAAATAGGCTCTTTATAACTTTCTTACAGATCTGTTATCACAGGACTAGTAGAAATACGTAGGGCTAGTAGAAGCCCGTAGAGCCCTGTCTGTCTTCAAGCTGAATTGGTCGTGTTCCCAGGGTCGTCGATAGCTGCTCCCCGCTAGTGCATTGCTGCCTAGCCCAGAGCATTCAGACCTAAAGAAGCTGTTACTGCGGTTATGCCATGCTGAACGTCGGCAAATATTATCGTCGGAGCTACCGACATCTCGCCACTCAACTCACTGGGCTAGCCTCCTTAGTGGCGATCGTGCTGGCGGGCTTGCCGGCAGAGGCCAGTGTGACTCTCACCCGTGCCGAAGTCGAAGCCCTGCGCAACCGAGTCGAATTGATTCCTCGGGGGCGGCAGGCCCGGGCGGCGAGAATGTCAGACTTCTTAGCCGTCGGCGATGCCCTGCGTACCGCTGCATCTTCCCAGGCTGACCTGCGCTTCAACGATGGATCCTTGGCTAGGGTTGGCGAGCGCGCCACCTTTCGATTTGTGCCCAACACGCGCAACTTTCGGCTTACCAATGGCACCGTGCTGCTGCTGATTCCGCCGGGGCAGGGACGCACCAATATTCAAACCCCCAGTGCCGTCACGGGCATTCAGGGCTCAGCGGTGGTCGTGCGCTACGTGCCCGAAAGCGACCTGACTCTGGTGATGGCCCTCACCAATAATCCCGCCGGGCCCATGACCATTACCGCCAACAGCTGCGGCGAAGGCGCTGCTAACTGTGGCGCCACCGAATACGCCCTCTACGGCGGCCAAATGGCCCTGATTCAAAACAATCAGGTGCAGGTGGTCGAGTTCGATCTGCCCACGTTTTACCAGACCAGCCCCTTGGTTGAGGGCCTAGAACTCGACAATCCCAACGCTGAGTCTCCCCTAGGGCCTGCCCTAGAGGCCGTGCGCCAGGAGACCCTAGAAGCTCTGTCAGAGCAGGAGCCATTCTCTGAGATCATCACCCTAAATCCAGCCTTTATCGGTTTAGACGGCGCTGGCCAAGTCGCCAACCAAAATTGGCTATCGTCCCCTTCTGAGGCTGGGATCTCTCCGCTTTCGCCCCTCGGCAATACCCTCACCCCCGGAAATTCAATCATAACCGCCACCCCTTCTCCCTTCCCTGGGCTAGGTGGCGGCAGTGTCTCTAGTCCAAGCGGAGGAAACGGCCCAAACGGCCCAGGGACGTTGCCAACATCGCCTGCCCCAATTTTCACTGGCGGGGGCAGCAATCCGGGGACTAATCCTGGTGGTGGTGCCGGTGTCGGTGGTGGTAACAGCGGCGGCGGCATTGGTGTCGGGGTCGGCGGTGACCCTGGCAACAGCAATGGCGGCGGCCCCGGCGGCAACAACGGCGGCGGTATTGGTGTCGGTGTCGGTGGCGACCCTGGCAACAGCAATGGCGGCGGCCCCGGCGGCAACAACGGCGGCGGCATTGGTGTCGGGGTTGGTGGTGACCCTGGCAACAGCAACGGCGGCGGCCCCGGCGGCAACAACGGCGTGGGGGGAGGTGGCACTTCCCAACCTGACGGCCCCTTTGTTCCTCCTGTCAAGTAGAGTTTGGCTAACGCAGGGATATATTGGCTGTCAGTGGGGATCAGTCTAACCGGTTGGTGCGTTGTGTTACATCAGGGCCAGCCTGTTTTAGGCTAAACGTTGCCATTACCGACAGTGCTAACCCATGCTGAGCCAGATTAAAGCTATTGTTGAGGCGATTTCGCCTCGCCTAATTGAGATTCGCCGCCACCTGCACAGCCACCCGGAGCTTAGCGGTCAGGAGTATAAAACCGCAGCCTATGTAGCGGGGGTACTTTCCTCCTGCGGGCTGCGGGTGCAGGAGCTGGTGGGAAAAACCGGAGTAGTGGCTGATCTGCCGGGCAACGGCGACGCTAGAATTTTGGCAATCCGGGCTGATATGGATGCCCTGCCCATTGCTGAACGGGTCGATTTGCCCTTTGCTTCAAATCAGTCGGGCATCATGCATGCCTGTGGCCACGATGTACACACCACCGTGGGCTTGGGTACGGCGATGGTGCTAGCTCAGCTGGGCCTGACGCTACCGGGGACCACGCGATTTTTGTTTCAGCCCGCTGAAGAAACTGCCCAGGGTGCCCGCTGGATGATTGAGGACGGGGTGATGGCGGGGGTAGGAGCTATTTTGGGGCTGCACGCCTACCCCTCGGTACCAGCGCGCGTCATTGGCATTCGCTATGGGGCGCTCACCGCCGCCGCCGATGACCTGGAAATAATTATTGTGGGGGAGTCAGGCCACGGGGCGCGGCCCCACGAGGCGATCGATGCCATCTGGATCGCGTCACAGGTGATTACGACTCTACAGCAGGCCATCAGCCGCACCCAGAACCCTTTGCACCCCATTGTGCTGACCATCGGGCAGATTCAGGGTGGGCGAGCGCCCAACGTGATTGCCGATACGGTGAAGCTGCTGGGCACGGTGCGATCGCTCCATCCCGACACCCGCAACCACCTACCCCAGTGGATCGAGGGGATTATCGCGGGGGTGTGCCAGCCCTACGGAGCCAAGTACGAGATCAACTATCGCCGGGGAGTACCCTCGGTGCTCAACGACCCCACCCTGACTGAACTCACCGCTCGCTGCGCCAGCGAGGCCTTGGGCAACGAGTATCTGCAAATCATCCACGAGCCATCCCTGGGGGCCGAAGACTTTTCGCTGTATTTAGAGCATGCTCCAGGCACAATGTTTCGCCTGGGGGTGGGCTTTACCGATCGCGCCGTCAACTACCCTCTACACCATCCCAAATTTGAGGTAGACGAGTCGGCGATCGCCTCTGGAGTGCTGACCATGGCCTACGCTAGCTACCGCTATTGGCAGCTACCGTCCCAGGCACCGGGTAGTTAGCACCCCGATTTGGGCTCACTAACCCTCACCATGGTCCAGCGATCGCCCCGCCCAGGCTCGGCCTTAACCCCAAGGCCAAAACTTCGATAGACTGATTGATTTGGGTGCCACCCCCGGAGGATGTAAGTTGTCAACGCCGATTCCTATTTACTTAGTAGATCAGACCGACCTGGCCAAAGACCACACCGACAGCCAAGCCTGGGCTCAGGCCACTGGATTTAAGGCCGACCCCAGCACCCTTTGCCTGGTGCCTGGCACCGAGGGCACTCTAGCTAAAGTTCTGGTGGGCAAACCTGACCCGGTCGACACCTGGACTCTGGGAAACCTGGCTAAAACCCTGCCACCCCACACCTACACCCTGGCCGACCAGTGGTCCGCCGCCACGGCCACTAAGCTCTGGCTGGGCTGGTGCCTAGGCCGCTATAGCTTTACCCCCTACAAGCGCCAGTCCCCTCCCCCGATGGCGGAGCTGGTGCCCCCGACTGGGGCCGACACCGCCTACGTCAACACCACCGTAGCGGCAACTACCCTGGTGCGCGACCTGATTACTACCCCCGCAGGCGACATGGGGCCAGAGCAGCTGCAGGCGGCGGCTCAGAAACTGTGCGATCGCCACCTCGCCAACCTTACCACCCTGGTCGGCGATGAGCTGATTGACCAAAACTACCCCCTGATTCACGCCGTGGGGCGCGCCTACACCCAGGCCCCCCGCCTGCTCGACATTACCTGGGGCAGCCCCGATGCTCCCAAAGTCACCCTGGTGGGCAAAGGCGTCTGCTTTGACACAGGCGGGCTTGACATCAAGCCCGCCGCCGGCATGAAGCTAATGAAAAAAGACATGGGCGGTGCCGCCAATGCGCTCGGTCTCGCCGAGATGATCATGGGTCTCCAGCTACCCGTACGCCTGCGCGTGCTCATACCAGCAGTCGAAAACAGTATTGCCGGCAATGCCCTCCATCCGCTAGATGTCGTGCCCTCCCGGCGAGGGCTGACGGTGGAAGTCGGCAACACCGACGCCGAGGGTCGCCTGGTGCTGGCCGATGCTCTCTGGGAAGCCGTCTGCGAAGAACCCGCCCCCCAGCTCGTAGTCGATTTTGCCACCCTCACCGGGGCGGCCCGCATTGCCCTGGGCACCGAGCTACCCGCATGCTTTAGCAATCGTCCCGATCTGGCCACCAACCTGCTGAGCTGCGGTTTAGCCGTCGATGACCCCCTCTGGCAGCTGCCCCTGCACCAGCCCTACCGCAGTATGCTCGACAGCTCTGTGGCCGACCTTTCTAATATTTCGAATAGCTCCTTTGGGGGGTCAATTACCGCCGCCCTGTTTTTGCAAGAGTTCACCCGACCTGAAATTCCCTGGGTACATCTCGATCTGATGGCCTGGAATGTACGCAGCTTGCCCGGTCGGCCCGAGGGCGGCGAGGCGATGGGCATACGAGCGGTGTTTGAGCTAATCAAGCAAACAGTGGCGTAGGAACAGCCTAAACCCTACTGCCGCAGTGCGCATAGGAGAATATAGATAGGCCGAATAGCGCGCCTAGTACTCTGAGGCAAAAGTAGATCTACTATTTAAGGGTAGAGCGAAGGGACCTGAGTTGCCATGCCAAGACTTGCAGCTACCCCCATCACGCTAACGGCCGAGGAACAGACGGCCCTGGAGAAAATAGCTCGGCGACCGAGCACAGCCCAGCAGATTGCGCGGCGAGCAACCATCATCTGGCGTGCTGCTCAAGGTGCCAGTCATGGCGAGATTGCTCGAGAACTCGGGATTACCAAAGATACGAGTCGGCTCTGGCGTAACCGGTGGCTAGACTTGAGTGCCCGCGAGTTACCGGTCGAAGAGCGCCTCCAGGATGCGCCTCGACCGGGGTGCCCGCCCACATTCACGTTGGAGCAAATCACCTAACCCAGGGGTGCCGCTTCTTGCAGCGACGGCTCTACCGCGCTAGCCAACTGGCGCAGCATAGCCGCCGTGGTATCAAAATCTACGCAGGCATCGGTGATGCTCTGGCCATAGGTAAGCTGCCGCAAGTTGTCGGGAATCGACTGATTGCCCGCCTTCAGGTGGCTCTCAATCATCACGCCCAAAATGTGGCGCGAGCCGCCGCGCACCTGGGCAGCGATGTCATCTAGCACATTGGTCTGGCGGTTGTGGTCTTTGTTGGCGTTGGCGTGGCTGCAATCGACCATCATGCGGTGATTGAGCTTGAGCTTGGCCATTTCTTCAGCGGCTTTGGCCACGTGGTCGGCGCTAAAGTTGGGGCCGTCTTTGCCGCCGCGCAGCACCAGGTGGCCATCGGGATTGCCGGTGGTGGTGACAATGCTGGCCAGACCGCTCTGGTTGATGCCCAAAAAGTGGTGGGGGCGGCTGGCGGCGACCATGGCATTCATCGCCGCTTGCAGGCTGCCGTCGGTGCTGTTCTTAAAGCCAATGGGCATCGAGAGGCCCGAGGCCATTTCGCGGTGGGTCTGGCTTTCGGTGGTGCGAGCGCCGATCGCAGTCCAGGCAATCAGGTCGGCGATGTACTGCGGCGTTACCGGGTCGAGCAGCTCGGTAGCGGCGGGCAGCCCCAGGTGGGCCAGGTCGAGCAGCAGCTTGCGGGCCAAGCGCAGGCCGGTGTTGATGTCGTAGCTGCCATCGAGGTGGGGGTCGTTGATCAGACCCTTCCAGCCGACGTTGGTGCGGGGTTTCTCAAAGTAGACCCGCATGATAATTTCGAGCTGGCCCGAGAGCTCGTGGCGCAGGTTAACTAGCTTTTGCCCATACTCGTAGGCGGCGTCGATGTCGTGCACCGAGCAGGGGCCGACGATAACGAGCAGGCGACGGTCTTCGTTGTAGAGAATGTGGCGAATGCGATCGCGCGCCTCAGCCACGAGCGTTGCCGCCTCCGCCGACATCGGAAACTCGTGGTGCAGCAGTGCCGGGCTGACTAGCGGACGAGTCTCAACAACGTGAAGATCCTGGGTTTGGTGCATTGAATTTTGGCCTAATAAGTATCGGCTCCACCCCGGAGCCGCCTATAAAATGGTAGCTTACCTTACCTCCGGCAGGAGTTAAGGCGCGGGGCGAGTTTTTAACCAACCGTGATTTCGGTGGGTGCTTCAGCGGCAGGGCTGAGGGCAGGCAGCATCTCGATTTCGGCGCTGTTGTAGAGCACCATGGTGGTGGAGGCGTTTTCTTCAAAGCCAATCCGTTTGTAGAACCCCTGCTGGTGGGTCGTCATCAGATATACCCGCTCGACTCGGCTCAGGTGGGGATGGGCCACCAGGGTTTCCACCAGTCGGCGACCCAGGCCACCGCCTTGGTAGTCGGGCGAGATCACCACATCCCAAATGGTGGCGCGAAACACGCCGTCGGACGTGGCGCGGGCAAAGCCGATCAGCGTAGCGCCATCCCAGGCGGTAACGACAGGGTAGCTGTGGGCGATCGCCGTTTCCATATCCTCCCGCGTGCGATCTTTGGCCCAAAACGCCGCCGTCTGAAACAGCCTCACCAGCTGATCTAAATCAGCGGTAGAAAACTGATTGGCATACTGAAATTGAATAGCGCTGCAATCCATCGACAACCTGCTCACATCCCATCAGGGCTAAGGTTCAGTGGGTTAGCTTAATCGCAAAAGTTACGCTGGTTCTGTCGCTTAGCTAGCGAAGCACCACTCTGTCAAGGTAGACAATTCACAGCAGAATCACGATCTACCGGCTTACGTATTTGCGAGAGCAAAGTCGAGGGTGCGCCCAGCGCTATGCTCTTCAGCCAGAATAAACAGAATTTTTGAATAACGGTATACCAAAACTTGAATTCCGTTGACATTGCCAGGAAACCATGACAACGGTATGCAGCAGGGGTTCAGGGTATAGGGTTCAAGGTCTAGGGCGCTCCTTAAACCCTATACTCTGAATCTGATCCCTAAAACCCTAAATCATGCCGTCGTGCTCGGCTGCCGTAGCTTCCACACTGCGCTGGAGAGCAAATTTGTCACCGTGTGAGCCACGATTGGCACTAGCAGGTTGCCCGTCAGCACCGCCGCGATCGCCAGCACCAGACCGATTGCCGTGGCCCACACCACGTAGGTCCACTGCTGCAAACTGCTCAGGTGCAGCACCCCAAAGCTGGCTGCCGACACGGCAATGCCCAGGCTGTTCATGCCGATGGCGGGCAGCATCACCCCCCGAAACAGCAGCTCTTCGCTTAGCCCCGGCAGCAGCCCCAGCCAGATTAAGTCGGGCCACTGCAAGGGCTGAAGCACCAGGGTCAGGTAGGTGTCAGCACTGTGGCGGTAGGCGGGCCACAGGCGATAGATGACGCCGCTGGCCAGGGTGATTGCTAACCCCAGCCCCGCCCCCAGCAGGCCATCGGTCCAGGACAGCCGCATTGGCATCAGTTCTACCGGGTCAAAATATAGCCAGGCTTTAGAAATCAGCAGCAGCACCACCGCTGTAACGCCCATCGCCACCAGCACCTGCACTCGGGTCAGGGGCTCAAGCTGGGGCTCGGGCTGCGGGTCTGGGCTTGAGGGCGGCTGGGTCACAGAGATCTCGATGCTGAGGGCACTGTTATCTTAACGAAGCGATCGCAGAAACCCGTTTTATTTCGCCGCAGGGCAGGCAGTTCATCGCAGCTAAAGGTGACAGGCTGGTGAGGTTCAAGGTTCAAGGTCCATGGTCTACCTTGACCCCCGATGCCTTAAACCCAATACCCCAAACGATTAGAGCCTGTCACAACCAACCTGAATCTAGCCCTGGACGATCCCCAGCTACTCGCTAGAGTCCATCAGGTCTTCACTCTCCTGGGCGGGCAACGTTTTGATGAAGGGCCAGGTGAAGTAAAACGTTGTGCCTTCGCCCACGGTAGAGGTAAGCCACACGCGACCGTTTTCCGCTTCGACAATTTTTTTGACCACCGCTAGGCCGACGCCAGTGCTTTCAAAGTCGTCGCGGGCCTTGAGGGTTTGAAAGATGGTAAAAATTTTGTCGTGGTACTGAGGGGCAATGCCGGGGCCGTCGTCGGCGACGGCAAATTCGAGCCATTGGCCCTGGTCTTGCCAGGTAATGCGCACGGTGCCACGCATGTCCTTTGCACAGGCTTCGCCCGCGCCCTCTGAGCCGCCTTCGCCCGCGCGGTGGTGGTGCTTAATTGCATTGTTGATCAAGTTGGCAAACACCTGCCCCAGTGCCGTCTTGTGGCTGTAGAGGGTGGGCAGATCGGTCGGCACCTCCACGCGAAACTGCGGCGGCGGGTCGAGGGAATCGATGACGTTGGCCAACAGCAGGTTGAGGTCTACGGCCACCATGCTGCGCTGGCGACGGCCCACTCGAGAATATTCC
The DNA here is from genome assembly GCA_003249105.1 of Leptolyngbya sp. Classification (GTDB taxonomy): domain Bacteria; phylum Cyanobacteriota; class Cyanobacteriia; order Phormidesmidales; family Phormidesmidaceae; genus Nodosilinea. The sequence goes on from QBLT01000106.1 coordinate 9,921, forward strand.
AGCAGGCCATTGATCAGGGCTTCCATGCGCTGGACACGACTGCGCAACAGGTCGAGCTGACGGCGGTTTTCGGTCGGTATTTGCCCCTCCAAATCTTCGCCAATCCAGTCGGCCAGGTTAGAGATCGCCCGCAGCGGGGCCTTCAGGTCGTGGGACGCCACGTAGGCAAACTGGTCCAGCTCAGCGTTGCGCTGTTCTAGCATGGCGGTGGTGTGGGCCAGCATCAGGTTGGTGTTGGCCATTTCATCAGCCCGGCGCAAAAGCTCTTCTTGGGCTGCTTTGCGGTCTTCTATATCTTCAATGATGGCAATGAACGCCAAGGGACAGTCTGCCTCATCGTTTTCAACCGATGCTGTAACCAACGTCCAAACGGGGCTACCGTCTTTGTGGAGGTAGCGTTTCTCAAACTGGCAGGGGGTCTGCTCGGTGAGCAACTGGTGGTAGTAATACTCATCCTGCAGTTTGTCGCCCTCGTAGGTAATCGACTGAAAGGAGCGATTGATCAGCTCCTCGGGTCGATAGCCCAAGATATCGCAGAACTTTTGGTTCACCTGAATCCAGTGCCCCTGCCAGTCGAGGCGGGCCATGCCCACGGCGGCCTGCTCAAACACCGCTCGAAACCGCCGCTCACTGGCCTGCAAATCTAGCTCGGCCTGCTTGGCAACGGTGATATCTTGCACGACGCCGACCAGGCGCTGGCTGTGCCCCTCTTTAACCGCTACCACTCGACCATAGACGCTGATCCAGTGCCAGGTGTCGTCGGGCCACCGAAGGCGGCACTGCCCTACAAACTCGCTCTGGTTGGCGATCGCATCATTCACCAACGCCTGAATCTCCGGCAAATCCTGGGGGTGTACCCGCTCGGCCAAACCCTCAGCTGTGGAAGCAACGGTGCCCGGCTCAAAGCCCATAATCTGCTCAGTCTGCGACGACCAAACCTGGGTATTGGTGTCGAGCTGCCAGTCCCAGGAGCCCATCTGGGCGGCGCTCAGGGCCAGGTTGAGGCGCTCCGCCGTCTCCTGCAAGTCGGTGGTGGTGACTTGCAGGGTGAGGCGGGCCTGGCGCTCTTGTTCTAGCAGCGTTTCAATCTGCTGTTTTGCCGCTTCGAGCTGGGCGGTGCGACGCTGCACCCGCTCCTCTAAAGTCTGGTTGAGCTGGCGTACCTCCTGCTCGGCGGTGCGCAGGCTGGCTTCGGCCTGCTTGCGATCGCCAATCTCATCCTGTAACGCTCGATTCATATCCATCAGCTGGGTGGCATTGGGCAGGGCCAGGGCCAGGGGCAGCCGAGGCACCAGCTCCAGCGCGGTGGCCAGCGACACCAGGGCAGTCAGCGCCTTCATCGTCCCCGATACCCAGTAGGTGGGAAACCACAGCGTCCACACCGAGATCAGGTGGGTGGCCCCGCAGGCCGCAATAAAGGCTGCAAATAGCCAAAACAGCGGCTTAAAAGGCACGTCGGGCCGCCGCTGCACAAAGTAAATTAAGGCTCCCGCAATCAGCCAGTACGACAGCGCAATCAGCGCATCGGATAGCAGGTGCAGCCACACCAGGCCAGGCTGCCACAGGTAACAGTGGCCGTGGGGAATATATGGCCCCAATAGCAAAGACTGCCAGTAATCAACCATGGCCCCATCCCTATCGTCAGAAGTATTTAGTCTTGCAGATATTTTTAATGCCGTAGCCCTTGGGTAGAGCAAAGTCTACCCTGGGATATAGACCCCACCTGGCCTAGGTCTGCCCAGCGGTACGTGCTGATGCTCCATAGTTAGTCCATAATCATGGCACTCTGGGCGATGACGAGCCGCCCACAACCTTTTCTAACGCCTCGTTATAGGAGGCCATCTAATGACAGACATTCGCATTGTACTCATTGAAGACCACGATCTGACTCGACTAGGCCTCAAGGCTGCTCTACAGCGGGTACCCGGCATGACGGTTGTGGGCGAAGCCGCCAACGGCGCTCGAGGGTTGAGCCTGCTTGAAACCGAGCGCCCCGACATCGCCATTGTCGATATAGGCCTGCCCGATATCGACGGCATCGAGCTAGTCGAGCGCCTGCGCCAAAGCCAGAGCGGCCTGGAGGGCGACCCTACCCGGGTGCTGATGCTCACCATGCACGACAGCGAAGCCGCCGTCATGGCCGCCTTTGCCGCCGGTGCTGACTCCTACTGCATGAAGCAGACCGAGCTTGACGATCTCATTGTGGCGGTGCGAGAAACCAACGAAGGCAACTCCTGGATCGACCCAGCCGTGGCCAGCGTGGTGCTGCGCCAGGTGCGCAAGACCCCCGCCGGGGCGATGGCCGTGGGCAATCGTACGGTTTCGATTGAGGCGATCGAGCCTGAATTTGAGCAAATTCTAGAATCCTACCCACTGACCGAGCGCGAGCTAGAGATTCTAGAGCTGATTGTGGGCGGGTGCAGCAATGCTGAGATTGCTGAGCGCTCCTACATCACCGTGGGCACGGTTAAAACCCACGTGCGCAGCATTCTCAATAAGCTAGGGGTAGACGATCGCACCAAGGCCGCCGTCCGCGCCCTGCGATCGGGGCTGGTGACCTAGGTACCAAAGGCACAGATGTGCCTTTGGTACCTTCAAACTTAACTACTGTAGTTTCACAGCTGGCTATACCCTTGAAGCAAGGCCTATAGTCGGCTGTCAATCAAAGCACCCTATGGACACTACCCCCTCCGCCTTGCTACCCACAGCCGGTCAGATTCAGCGGCAGCTAACTCAGCAGTTTCAGCGGCTATATCGTGAACAGCTCAACCACGCCACTGGCAAAATTACCTGCCAACTGATCGAGGACAAGCTGCTTTTGGTGATCGAAGATTCAGTCACCAAACCCGAGCAGCTGCTCGTTGCCACGGGTGACACGGCCCTTGCAGAACAGGTGCGGGCTGACCTGGCGACGGCTCTACGCCCCCAGATTGTTCAAATTGCCGAGGAGGCTCTCGATCGCGAAGTGGTCGATATTTTAACCGATGCAACCTTAGAGACAGGCCGCACCGGCATTGTGATTATTCTGTCTGAGCCGCCGGATTTGAGACCCGCTGCCAAGGCTTCCTAACCTTAGCCAACGGGCTGCCCTAGACCGATAAAGCGACCAATCAGCTGTTCGACCGATTGCACCAGAAAGGGCTTGCTGATGTAGTCATCGAACCCAGCCGCTAAAATCCTGTGGCGGTTGTCGCTACCCGCCAGGGCCGTCACAGCCACCACCGGAATATTTTGGGTGCTGCCATCGGCGCGCAGCTGCTTGAGCAGGCTGTAGCCATCGACCTCAGGCAGATGAATGTCAGACAAAATCAAGCTGGGCTGCTGCTGCTGCGCGGCCACCAGCGCGGCAAAACCATCGGCAACAAAGCAGGCCTGGCAAGATAGCTGCTCTAAAATGTAGGCCATCAGCGTTAGGCTATCGTCGTCATCGTCGACAACTAGCACCAGTGGCACTTGAGACTGCACAGAGTTCGACACGGGAGCTGTTGTTTGCACAACCACAGGGCTATCTCCTTGTTGGGGCCTAAGGGTGCAGACTAGTCACACTAGAATCTGCCAGAAAGGCATTCCACCCGTGGTCAAAAGAGCACGCAAAGGGATTGGCTTTGAAGGATTGTGAGGTCTGCCCAAGTCTACAGCTGATAACAGCCGAAACAATGCATAGCAGAGCTGCAAAAATTAAAAGCTTTTGTTTTTCTTAATCTTTAAGTTATCTTAGCACAACCATTTTGTGGAAACAGCTTTCAACAATAATTAATCTCTCGGCAAGGGAGGTTAACACTTGGATGGGTTTGTGCAGGTCAGTCTACCCCTGCCCGACCTGCCTATGGGCGGGGTTCCACCCGGCCATAGGCAGCAGGTTTGTTAGACTGAGAAAGTTCCAATGGGACGATCCCTCACCCCACCAAGGATTCTACTGGCATGACGGTTGCACCCTTTCCAGCCCCGCTGCTCAAGACCAACGACCTGCTCCAGCGGGACTATGCGGCCCCTCGCGATCGCTTCGACAGCGCCTGGGAGGCCACCCTATCGACTCTGCTAGGGCTAGGTCGCGCCGCCGGGGCCGACTTTGTTGAATTTTTTCTAGAGCGCAACAATTACATTAGCTGTCAGGCCGAAGACGACGCCATCACCAGCCTCTCGCCCCGGCTAGTGACCGGAGCCGGGGTGCGAGTCTTTCTCGATAAAGCCGACTGCTACGTCAGCACCAACGATCTCACCTTTAATGGCCTCAAGGCTGCCCTCGACAAAGCTCTCGCCATCATGGGTCTGACCCTGCCCGGCCCTCATACCCACCTGGCCGAAATCAACCTGGAGCTGCTGCGCGACTACGCCACCGCCAAAGGCAAAGACGACTGGCTGGCCCAGTGCAGCTCGATGCAGGAGATGGGCGATGTGCTGCTGGCCGCCAACAATGCCCTGGGCCAACAGGCTAGCCACGTGCAGTCGCGTCGCGCCGTTTACTTCCGCGACTGGCAGGAGGTGCTGGTGGCCGCTAGCGACGGCACCTTTGCCCGCGACATTCGCCTCACCCAGTCGGTGGGCTACAACCTGCTGTGCGCCGACGGCGAGCACCGCTCCTCCATTGGCCAGCGGGCGGGCGACACCAGCGATCCGGCCTTTTTGCGCCAGTGGGATTACGCCACCGCCGCTGCCGATGTAGCTGAGTCGGCGGGCAAGATGCTCTACGCCGACTACGTCGAGTCGGGTACTTATCCAGTCATCATGGCCAATAAGTTCGGCGGCGTGATCTTCCACGAGGCCTGCGGCCACCTGCTAGAAACCACCCAAATCGAGCGGGGCACCACCCCCTTCATCGACAAAAAGGGGCAGAAGATTGCCCACGAAAACCTCACCGCCTGGGATGAGGGGATTTCTCCCGACGCCTTTGGCACCATTGATATGGATGATGAGGGCATGCCCGCCCAGCGCACTTTGCTGATCGAGAACGGGATTCTGAAGAACTTCCTATCTGACCGAGCCGGTTCCATGCGCACCGGCCACCCTCGCACCGGCAGCGGTCGCCGCCAGGGCTTCACCTACGCCGCCGCCAGCCGCATGCGCAACACCTACATCGCCCCCGGCGACTATTCGCTCGACGAGCTGTTTGCCTCAGTCGAAAAAGGTATCTACTGCAAGCAGATGGGCGGCGGCAGCGTCGGCCCCACCGGCCAGTTCAACTTTGCCGTCTCCGAAGCCTACCTGATCGAAAACGGCCAAATCACTAAACCCCTCAAGGGCGCAACCCTGATCGGC
>QBLT01000107.1 GCA_003249105.1 Leptolyngbya sp.
GGTCTAGATTGGCCATGTCCAGGGGAAACGACTCCCCAAAGCCAATCTCCCAGTCGGGCAGGTCGGCAAAGGCGGCGGCTTCGAGGGTGACGAAGGCCCACTGCTGCCCTAGCAGGGCGTCGGGCAAGGGCTGGGGGCTGGGCGGTGGCGCGGCCACGGAGGGTGAAGGAGCGCTAGTGTAGCCTGCCATCTCGGGGTAGACGGTTTGGTTGCGATCGCTCAACCACCGCTGCAAGGCCACCGTGCGTCGGCTGGGCCGCGCCGGAATACCGGCGTCTTCACAGGCTCGCAAAATCATGTTTTGCATCTGGTAGCGAAAGTACCGAATGCGGCTGGGGGGGGCAATGCCCTGGCTGGTGGCCTCGGCGATCGCCTCCTCGATCGCCCCTTTTAGGACGATAGAGTTGACGTCGCTGCTGGGCAAAAACTTGCTGTAGCGAAACAGCTGGTCAGCCGCCGCCCTGGTGCCGACCAGCCCTTCGCAGAGCAGCACTTCCCAGAGTTTTTTGCCGTTTTCATCCAGCACAGGCCGGGAGTAAAAGTCGAGTTCCCACACGGTGCCCATTGTGCCTAGGCCTCGCTGTCGTTCAGCATGCGGCTGACGTCGCCCAGGCGGTTTTCAGCGTCTTCAAACACGGCCTCAGCTTCTTTGATGACCTCGCCGGGATATTTTTCGAGCACCTTGGTCGAGAGGGAAATGCGGTTGCGCTCGGGGTCGAGGCCCACTACTACGGCTTTGATCGACTGGCCCACGTGCAGCACCGAGGGCAGCGACTCGACGTAGTTTTTGCTGATTTGCTTGATGTGCAGCAGGCCGCTAATGCCGTCAAACTCCACAAACGCACCAAAGGGTTTGAGGCTAGCCACGGTGCCCTCGACGAGCTGACCCAGGGCCAGGGTGCTCATCATCTGGCTGCGGGCGGCCATGCGGGCCGACATCACCAGCTTGTTGGCGGCGGGGTTGACCTCTAAAAAGCCCACGGTGAGCCGCTGACCTACGGCTTCGGAGAGATCTTCGTAGGTGCGGCCCAGGTGCGATCGCGGCACAAACCCCCGCAGCCCCTCCACATCGACGGTCACGCCGCCCTTGTTGAAGCCAGTGACTTTGACATCCATCACGGCGCTTTCTTCGGCCTGCTGGGCCAGCTTATTCCACAGCTGCTTGAGCTGAAGCTTGCGGATAGATAGGAGTACCTGACCGTCGGCATCCTGGTCGCGAATCACCTGAAACGAGTATTCACCCCCCGGTTCGAGCACGCCCTCAAAGGAGGTTATGGCCCGCACCGCCGCTTCGCGGATGGGCAAAAAGGCCGCTGACTTGCCGCCAATATCCACCGTGGCCCCGTCGGGGGCAAAGGAGATGACGGTGCCCCGCACGGTGCTACCCACCTGAAAGTCGTAGTCGTGGGCCTCAAGGGCTTTGGCAAAATCTTCGGCGGAGAAAGTCAAGGCTGAGGCTCCTGGACAACAAACACAATTTAACTAGCTTTCTACTATACAACGCCGACCTGGGGCACCGCTGAGCATTGGCTCCGGCAAGGCAGGCCCAGACCCTTTACAATAAATGCCAAGCGAATAATGTTGCCCCCAAGAATCGATGGCCGACGAGCAATTTAGCCTGTTTAATGCTGGCAGTGGCGCGACCGAGGGCGCGATCGCAGACCCCAGCACCGTAGAGTTTGACGCCATCCCCACCAGCGGATCGGTGCCTATCCCCCCCGGTATCTACCCCGATCTGGAGACGCTGGGCACCCACTGCCGGGGCTGTCTGCGCTGCGACCTGTCGGCAACGCGCACGAATGTAGTTGTCAGCCGGGGCAGCCCCACCGCCCCGGTGCTGATCATCGGCGAAGGCCCTGGTCAGCAAGAGGATGAGCAGGGGCTACCTTTTGTGGGCAAGTCAGGACAATTGCTGGAAAAGATTCTGGAATCGGTGCGGTTTAACACCGAAACCGATGTGTACATTTGCAACATCGTCAAATGTCGCCCGCCCGAGAACCGGGTGCCCACCACGGCTGAGGTGGCGGCCTGCAAGGGCTACCTGCTAGAGCAAATCCGCATGGTGGATCCCAAAATCATCCTTCTCACCGGGGCCACCGCGCTGAAGGCGCTTTTAGGCGTGAAATCGGGCATCAGCAAAGTGCGCGGCCAGTGGATGGAGTGGGAAGGCCGCCTGTGTATGCCCATTTTTCACCCGGCCTACCTGCTGCGCAACCCGTCACGCGACAAGGGCAGCCCCAAGTGGTTGATGTGGCAAGACATTCAGGCGGTGCGGGCCAAAGTCGATGAACTGTCGGGGAGCTGAGGGCATCCGGCAGGTTGGGTTCGGCTTTCAATACCCAAGGGCTAACGAAATCTCTGACAGAATGTACGGGTGGCCAAAAAGTCTTTTGAGCATCCTTTGGCCTGCGGCTGAAACCTGGCAGACCTAGACCACGCCCGGATATAACAAGGAGATTTTAATGGATACCAACAACCTTTTGCGCCAGTTGCTCATGATTGGCGTGGGCACCACCTCCCTGGTCGCCGAGCGGGTCAAGCAGGTCAGCGAGGAGTGGGTGCGCGAGGGCAAGTTTAACCCCGACCAGGCCCGCACCCTGATGGATGAGGTGATGGCGCAGCTCAACGAGGGCAATGGCGCGCTCGAAGAGCAGTTTCAGCGGCTATTTCGCAATACGCTGCAAGATCTGGGCGTGCCCCGTCAGGCCGAAATGGATGAGCTGCGCGGACGGCTCGATCGCCTAGAGCGCCAGGTGAGAGATTTAGAAAACCGCGCCTGGAAATAGTCTGGCTATCTGTAGCCCAGCCACCGCTACAAAAAGAGAAATAGCCGTAGAGTAAAACCAGGTTTTCTCGGGCGAAACAGCGGTGCGAATCTTTATCGATTTTGTAGTGGGCAGCATTGCGGCCCTGTTTCCAGTGGTAGACCCGATTGGGTCGGTGCCGATTTTTTTGGTGCTGACCACCGGGGTGCCCGCCGCGCTGCGCAACCGCTACGCCCTAAATATTGCCTGCAATGTCGTGCTGCTGCTGATTGGCACGCTGCTGGTGGGGGGCAGCGTGCTGCGGTTTTTTGGCGTCTCCCTGGCGGTGGTGCGCATTGCGGGGGGCATTGTGGTGTTCCACGCGGCTTGGAAGGCGATGAACTCTGACCCCAAGCTTAACGAGGTGGACAATCAGGATGCCGTTCACCGCATCGGCGAGCACAAAGATATTGCGTTCATGCCGATGACCATTCCGCTACTGGGGGGGCCGGGGGCGATCGCCGTCACCCTGGGCCTAGCGGCTCAGGCGGGCGGCGATCTATCCGTTCCAACGGTGATGAATATGCTGGCGATCGCCGTTGCGATCGCGCTGATCGGCATAGTTATTTTTCTGTCGCTGCGATCGTCCACGCTGCTGCTCAAAGCCCTTGGAGCCAGCGGCATTCAGGCCATGAGCCGCCTGTTAGGCCTGTTTGTCATGGCCATTGGGGTACAGCTAATTTTGAACGGCTTAGCTGACTGGTTGACCTCATTAAATTTGCTCGCCCCTTGAGACTCAAAGACAGCCCACTAAGCCTTGAAGACCTGATGAACGGCGTCTCGGCACCAGAGTTTTGACTTAGACTTGGGGTGTTCCCTGAAAATACTGTCCTGGCTCTGCTGATTCGGCCAAGAGATTGGGTGCAGCCAGATGTAGCGAGATCGGTCAGGTCAGAGATGTTTAGCATCTAACTGGTTGATAGTCTACGATTGGTCTGCGTAGTCCACAACACTTCATCTAGTGGTGAACTTTTTGTTTGCCGCCAGCTGTTTCAGGGAATTCTTGACCCATGAGCTACCCGAGCTTCCACAGCTTCATCAAACTGCTGCGCAGTCTACTCAAGCGCAGGCAGCCCCTGCTGTTTGAAGAATCCATTTTTTTGGCTGATCTATGTCTCGCCTATGGCACTATTGCCGGCCTGGGCGATCGCGACAAAAAGACCCTCTTTTTGGCGGCCCATTTCAAAAATTTGGGGGCCATTTACCTCGAAGACCACAGCCTCAAACAAGAGTACATCGACCATCGCGAGGCCATCACCCAGATGGAAGTGCTGTTTAACGCCAGTGCTCAGCTCGCCCGAGATGCTGGCCTGCAAGAGGTGGCCGACGTGCTCGACGAATACCACCTGCGGGCAATTCCCCACAATCATCTGGCCCGTATTTTTCAGGTGCTCAATGCCTGGGTATCGTGCCGCCAGCGCAAGGGCTGGCGGAGCTCGATGAGCGACAAAGAGGCGCTGATTATTCTCAAGCAGCGGGCCGAGATGAAGTGGTCTGACCCTAAAGTAGTGTTTCACTTCATCGAGCACCTCTGCCGCTACTCCTCGCGGCCCGAGCGCCGCCAGGCTTGCACCATTACCGGGTTTGAGGTGCCGCCCGAGGTGCCCGAAGTGCGTGACTACAGCTTTGACACCCTAGAGGATCAGTTTCAGGAAGTTGAAACAGCGGGATGAATAGGGTAAATCTTCAGCCTCTAGACGACGCGCTGAGCCGCCACAATTATTTACTGTCACTCCATTGGCGAGAGGGTGCGCCATCGGGCTGGCGAGGGCAATGGGCTCAAGCAGTCTGCCCAAGGGCCAGCAGTCGCCGTTGAGTCTCGAGAGAAAGTCGATCGAGGGATAGTCAGGGATAGCGCAAGGGGCTACAGTTGGGGAGGTGCAGCGATTTGCCGCATTTTGGCGGTTGCTGGCCGCCAGTCGCTTTGACGGTTGAGGAATTACGCCCCTTATCGCAGACTGGCTACGCGATTGGCTTGTTGAGCAATAGCTACCAAGGGTCTGTTATGGCTAACGACGCAGTAGATATGGATCTATCCTATTCCACCCCGCCCTCCGAGGATGGGTTAGATGTTGTGTCCTACGTGGACACCATTGAGGCGGTGATTGCTTCCTTAGATCAGGGGGATGGGGCTATGGTCAGCCAGACCGATGATGGTCACCTGTGGCGGTTTAAGTATGGCAGCGTCGATGTGTATGCGCAGCTGACGGGCGAAACCGAGACCGATACCCTAACCGTGTGGTCGCCAGTACTTGTGCTGCCCTCCAAAGACGAGCCTCGACTGATGAAGCTGCTGCTGGAGAAGAACTGCAACGAAACCCTCGAAGCCCGCTTCGGCATCTCCGGCGATCAGGTCCTGGTGATTTCAAGCCGTATTCTCAAGGACATTTCCCCCGCCGAAATCTCCCGCCTGATGACGATTGTGGCCACCATCGCCGACGACTCTGACGAGGCCCTAGTCACAGAATTTAGCCAGGGTTAAAGAGAAGCTGATGGAGCGGTGGGTTGAGGTGAGTAAGTTTCAAGGTTTGCAAATTGCAGGTTCGCAACCTTGCAGCCTTCTACCCTACAACCCAACCTCTCCTATGCCCAATTCTCAAGCCCGCGCCTCTTCGATCACTGATTTTGCGATCGAGGACAGCTGTAACCCAGGCGGATACTGCCCTTCTTCTTTGATGCGCTGAATCATGGCGGGGGAGACCCGCAGGCCAAGACGATCGGCGATCGCACGCACCACATCGCCGCGATCGATTGTGCCGGCCACAGCATCAGCAGGGGTAAGCACTGTGAGCCGAGGCAGCTGCAAGTCTTCGAGCTGGTCGATGGCTTCAGTCAGCGGCGTACCCTCGCGCACGGAGGGAATTGTCAGCAGCGGCTTGGCAATTTCGCCCAGGGGCAAGGTTTCCCACTGGCTGCGCTCGATCGCTCGCATATCGTCAACCGTGACCAAGCCCCGGTAGCGCCCCTCAGAGGCCGCGAAATAAGCTGGGGGGCGGTTCTCTTCGAGCAGGTAGGTGTCGGCAAACTGCCGCAGCGACATGGCGGCATCGACGACCTTAAAGTCGCGGGCCATGGCGTCGGCGGCGGTAAGGGCCAGCATGGCCTCCTGCAGATTGGTGACCTGGTTGTAAGCGGCGGCGTTGCGCAGGGCAAACCAGCCGATCGCCGCAATCCAAAAGCCAGAAAACGCCTGGTAGGCCAGAGCCATCACTAGGCCAAAGGTAATCGCCAGCCAGCCCAAAAGCTGACCGGAGCGCGCCGCCCAGCGAATGCCCTTGATGCGGCTGTTGGTCACCTTCCACACCAAGGCCTTGAGCACCTGGCCGCCGTCGAGCGGCAGGCCGGGAATCATGTTGAACAGCGTCAGCACCAGGTTGATCTGAGCCACGCTGCCCGTGATCACGCCCACCGGGGTCGGCAGCGATGGTATCTGGGAGATGGCGGTGAGCAGCAGAAACAGCCCAAAGCTGACCAACGGGCCAGCGATCGCTACCTTGAGCGCGTCTTCCGGTGTTTTCGACTCTTTGTCAATGGAGGCAATGCCGCCAAACAAAAACAGCGTAATCGAGTTGACCGCAATGCCCTGCCCCTTAGCGGCAATGCTGTGCCCCAGTTCGTGCAGCAGCACCGAAGCAAACAGCAGCAGCGCCAGGCCAAAGCCCATCACCCAGGCCAGGTTGCCCCAGGCCGAGTGCCAACTGGGTTCTAACCCATAGGAAACGGTCACCAGCAGCAAAATAATGAACCAGGAGCTATCGACAAATAGGGGAATTCCTAAAATGGCTCCAACGCGCCAGCTGGATTGCATTGCCTAGCTCCTATGAATGCTGTCAAATACCAACCCAGACCCAAGAGTAACTAGCAAAACTAGGGCACCTGGGTCTGGGGTCTGGTTCCATTCTATCAATCGCCCCACGAAGTCGTTGGGCCGTGGGTGCAGCTAGAGCAGTCCGGCGTTGCCCAGCCCTAAAATCATGCCAGCGCCCAAAATATGGCCAAAGCTGGCGATCGCCAGCAGCTCGGGCAGACCAAAGCCCTCAAACAACATCGGCAGGCCCACAGGCAGCGCTGGCCCGGCCCCAGGCTTGCGAATGGCGTACTTGCCAATGGCTAGCACAAACAGGTTGCAGGTGATCATGATCAGCGCCACTTTAGGCGACCACTCCGGGGTGGTGGGCACGGTGTAGGCGGCAAGCAGGGTAGAAAACAGCAATGTTATTTCTCCGTTAGAGGTCTAAAATTGGGGCTTGAGGATTAAACAAGTCTTAAAGAAATGGCATCTCAGGCGATCGCTAAGCGCTTGAGCCCAGCATCAACCTTGTTGGATTATAAAAATCCGGCGTCGCCCCCTTAACGGAATGTTCAATAGAGTTAACATGCGGGTCAAAATTTGTGGCATTACCCAACCTGAACAGGCGATCGCGATCGCCCGGCACGGTGCCACCCATCTGGGCTTTATCTGCGTACCCCAGTCGCCCCGCTACCTGCCCCCCGCGGCGATCGCCGAAATCACCCAGGCCCTAGATGCTGCTGGCGTGGTGACCAAAACCGTGGGAGTCTTTGCCGATGCCTCCCTAGCCGAGATGTCTGCCACGGTCCGTCAGGCCAATCTCAGTCACATTCAGCTCCACGGTCAAGAAACCCTGGATCAGTGCCAGCAGCTCCTGGCTGAGCTACCCGGCGTCTTCCTCATCAAAGCCATTCGTGTTCGCACCGTCGTAGATTTAGTACGGGCCGAAACCTATGCGCCCTACGTCGATGCCCTGCTGCTCGACGCCTACCATCCCGATCAGCTCGGCGGCACGGGGCTAACACTCGATTGGGATGCCCTGGTTTCGTTTCGACCGACCTGCCCCTGGATGCTGGCTGGCGGGCTCACCCCTGAGAATGTGTCTACGGCACTCTCGACTCTCAACCCCGGCGGTATCGATCTCTCTAGCGGCGTGGAACAGCAGCCCGGCGTCAAAGATTTGGCTTTGGTTCACCAATTATTTGAACAATTACAGCCCTGGCTGCATTCTGTAGCTTAGGAGTTGTTGAGCGTTGGCCTAGCACTATTCGAGTGATCAATGTCAACGACAGCAAAAAAGCCATCGACATAGTCCGGGTTGTGTAGATGATTTTCCGAAGGTTGGGATAGCCTTACCTCTTCGCCATCTGCAAACAATCCTTCTCGATGGCATTCTATGGCTTCTACACTGTTAAACAGCGCTTGGTCTAAGGTATCCCCAGCAGAGAAGCAGCCCGGCAGATCTAGCACTGTCACACCGTAACCGCTGTTTTCATCTTTGTGAATAACAACTGTGTAACGCATAGCATTGCCGTAACGTTAGTTTAGATCAGCTCTGGGCGTCAACTGTGAGGTGTCCAAGGCTGTGGGGCTGATGGCAGCGATCGCCAAGTCCTTATTCTCCACTTCGTGGTGAGTAGTGTCTTTCGCCAGCACCGCGATCGCCTCGGGTTGGTAGGCAGCCACATCAAACCAGAAGGTTGTGCCGACGCCCACTTCGCTGACCAGGTGCACCTGGCTGTTGTGCTTTTCGATGATGTTTTTGACAATAGAGAGGCCCAGGCCAGTGCCCTCCAGGGTGTGAACGCGGTTTTCGACTCGGAAGAAGCGATCGAAAATGGCCTGTTGGTCTTCGGGGGCAATACCAATGCCGGTGTCAGAGATCTCAATGCGAATGTAGCCGCCCTCGTTGGGGTCGTCGCCAAGGGGCACGATCTGGTGGGCTCGCAGCATAACCTGGCCACCAGATTCAGTAAACTTTAGCGCGTTGCCCACCAGGTTGCTAAACACCTGTAGCAGCAGGTCGTAGTTGCCGATCACAGGGGGTAGGTTAGGCTCCACGTCCTGCAATAGCTCGATGCGCTTGTCGCGGGCATTGAGGCGATGGGTGCGCAGGGTCTGCTCAATGGGCTGAATGATATCCACAGCTTCGAGCTGGTACTGGCGACTCGACTCGAGACGCGACAGGTCGAGCACGTCGTTGACTAGGCGAGTGAGGCGATCGGTTTCATGGTTGGCGGTTTCGAGAAATTCTTTGCGCTCGCCGTCGCTGAGGTCTTCGCCGTATTCGTGCAGGGTTTCAATGAACGACTTGATGTTAAACAGCGGCGTGCGCAGCTCGTGGGAGACATTGCTGATGAACTGGGCCTTGGCCTCGTTGAGGGCCACCTCGCGGGTAATGTCCTGCACGGTGATGGCCAGACCTTTGACGTTCTCTTTGGCCTGATCAAGCACGGTATTGAGCAAGATTCGCAGGGTGCGGTGGCTGGGCTCGGTGATCGGCACCCGAAATTCCATCGCCTCTGAGTCGCCCTTAACGGCCTGAAATAAGGGCCGAGTGAGCTGCACCCGCACCGCGTTGGGAAAGTGCTCCAGAATGTTTTTGCCGTCCAAAATCTGGTCATCCCAGCCAAAGATGCGGCGGGCGGTGGGGTTGACCAGCACGGCATGCATGTCGCTGTCGAGCAGAATGGCACCGTCGGCGATAGTAGAAACTAGAGTTTCGAGCTTGGCTTTTTCGGCGGTGAGCTCTTCGATGTTTTGCTCTTCGTAGCTTTCTAGGCGCTCGGCCATGTCATTAAAGCTGTAGATCAGCTCACCGAGTTCGCCTCCCAATGGCAGATCGATGCGCTGCCTAAAGTTGCCATCGGCAATGTTTTTCACCCCCAGCGAGAGCTCTTTGATCGGCTGGGTAATGGTGAGGGCGTTGAACACCGCTCCCAAAATCACCATCACCCAGATCGACACAAACACCGCAATGGTGACGTCCCGCGTCAGGTGCGACGAGGCGACCACCGTGGGGTTGGGGTTGATGCCCATGGCCAGGACGCCCAGGTGGATGCCGTTGTAGTTGAGGGGCACAAAGACGTCGGTGACTTCACCCGCTGGGGTGAGGTGCTGGCGCACCAGGGGGCGATCGGTGTTTTGGGCGTAACCCTCGGGCAGCTGCATGCGCCGCCGCAGCGTCAGAGAGTTTTGCACCGCTGCTTCAGAGAAGGGAATGCCGAAGAAAATGTCGCCATTCTCGTCGGCGTAGAGCATATAGCGCACGCTAGAAGTGCTCTGGTAAAAGCTGTAGGAGAAGCGGGCTAGCTCAGTGCGATCGGCTTCGTTGACCAGGGGGGCGACGTTGGCGGCGAGCAGCAGACCCAAATCGCGGGCAAACCGGGTGTCGTTGAGGCGGGCATCCATTTGAATGGTGTTGACGGCCCAGAAGGTGAGGGCGCTCGTGATAATCGACACCACCAGCGTTGCCCCGGCCATCAGCCGAGTTTGGAGGGTGAAGTCGCCCCACCAGTGCAGGAAGATATCGCGAATTTTAGCCAGAAGCCTGATCAACGGAACCTATGGAATGCTGAATGTGGAATTCAGCCTTTATTCTGGCATGTTCTTCGCATCTTAGCCCTAGCGCTAGTCTTCGAACAGGGTCTCAAACTCGTGGCGCAGGCTGTCGTAGTTGACCACGCGAGCCACGATGAGGTTTTGGTCGCCCTGGGCGGCGGCAAACTGCTGTTTCCAGTGGCGCACGTCTTTTTCCTGATTCAGCCAGAAGGCAACGATGGTGCTGACGATCGCATCCCAGTCCCAGTCGGGCTTGCGGTGTACGGCCTCGGTGGCGCTGATGAATGCATCGAGGGTGCAGCAATAGCTGCCGAGGAAGGCCTGGCTGCGATCGCGCCGCGCCTCCACCTGCTGCTGGTGGTTAAAAAATTGCAGTACTGGGGCAATGCCCACGATGTCAAAGCTATAGCTCATGGTTCAACGGGTGATAACAACGAAGTTTATCGGTAACTCGCTTCACCGCTGGTGGCCGTCCTAGGAGCCCGCCGTCGCCCCTGGCATAGACCAGAGCGACGGCGGGGCAGAGCATATCTGCTGCCCCATCAGGTAGCCACAAGTTAAAGAAAAGCCGGTAAGACTGAACTGAAATCGATGATGAATCACGCTCAGACTCAGTAGCGGTAACGCAAGTTAGTGAATAGTTTAGACAGTTCACTTTTGAGAGTTGTTCGTCTGCAACGGTTTTTGACGATTTCTACAAAGTAGGCGAGTCGCTACCATAGAAGACACCGCCGACAGCTAGAGATCGCCCACTCCCTGCGGAGCATCCGATGACTACTCTAGATTTGCCGCTTGAACTTAACCTTGAGTCCGTTCACTTTACCGATGAGCAGTTCTACCAACTCTGCATCCACAACCCGGAGATGGCGATCGAGCAAACTGCCCAAGGAGTGTTGATCGTTATGCCCCCCGTTGGCGGTGAGAGCGGCAATCAGGAGATGGAGCTGGGGACTGACCTAGCGCTGTGGAATCGACAAACTAAACTCGGCAAAGTCTTTAGCTCGTCCACTGTTTTTCAGCTGCCCATTGGCAGCAAGCGTTCCCCCGATGCTGCCTGGGTAGAACTATCCCGTTGGCAGTCGCTGACTCCGGAGCAGCGGCGCAGGTTTCCCCCCATTGCGCCCGATTTTGTGATGGAGGTGCGTTGGCGAAGCCAGGCCTGTGGACTATCGAGCACCGATAACCTGACCACCCTGCGCGAGAAGATGCAGGAATATATGGCCAGCGGTGTTCGCCTGGGCTGGCTGATCAATCCTCAAGATCAGCAGGTGGAAATTTATCGGCCTGGGCAGGGGGCGGAGGTGCGATCGCTACCTACCCAGCTTGCTGGAGAATCTGTGCTGCCGGGCTTCATTCTAGAGGTTGCCCGTTTGCCTAGCTGTTGAGAGGCGGTTTATAGCCCAGCCAACCTTTATAACATTGGCTTGCGGAGCCCTGTAAGTGACAGGCGTCACAGTTCGCAAAACGCTTGAAGGCCACTCCTCCTCGACCAACTTGCCATAAAGATGCGGGCGCAACGGATTACTTAGCCTTACCTTTGAGGCATTGTAGATACAGATAAGACGGGCTTCGCGCTATAACTAACTCCCTATACTAAGCAGCCCCCGGTGCCTCGGCATCGGGGGTTATTTAATGGAAAAGCCCCCAGGATGCTGGCAGCATCCTGGGGGCTTTAACTCAGGGCGGCGATGGCTTAGGTGCCAACGGTCCAAGAATTGATATAGATCTCTTGTTCGGGGGTCAGGCTATCGACTTCGATACCCATGGCGACCAGCTTTAGACGAGCGATCTCTTTATCTACCTCAACGGGGATGGAGTGCAGGCCGGGTTCGAGGGAGCCCCGGTTCTTCACCAGGTATTCACAGGCCATGGCCTGGTTGGCAAAGCTCATATCCATCACGGCGCTGGGGTGGCCTTCGGCAGCGGCCAGGTTGACCAGGCGGCCTTCGCCCAGCACAATCACCGACTTGCCGCTGGTGAGCATGTACTGCTGGGTAAAGTTGCGCACCTGCTTGACTTCGCTGGCCATCGCGCCCAGCGATTCGAGGTCGATTTCGATGTCGAAGTGGCCGGAGTTGCACACCATCGCGCCATCTTTCATGGCCTCGAAGTGCTCGCGGCGGATGACGTGCTTGTTGCCCGTGACCGTAATAAACAGGTCGCCCACTTGAGCAGCCTTAGCCATGGGCATCACCCGGAAGCCGTCCATGACAGCTTCGATCGCCCGTACGGGGTCGATTTCGGTAACAACGACGTTGGCTCCCATACCCTTGGCCCGCATGGCGGTGCCTTTGCCGCACCAGCCGTAGCCAGCCACAACCACAGTCTTACCGGCCAGCAGTACGTTGGTGGCGCGGATAATGCCGTCGAGGGTCGATTGGCCAGTGCCGTAGCGGTTGTCAAAGAAGTGCTTGGTGTCGGCGTCGTTGACGTTCATAGCGGGGAAGCTGAGCACCCCATCTTTGAACATGGCCCGCAGGCGCACGATGCCGGTGGTGGTTTCTTCGGTGGTGCCGATGATGTCGGAGAGCTGGGCCTGGCGCTCTTTGACCAGGGTGGCGACCACATCGCTGCCGTCGTCGATGATGATGTTGGGGCGGTGGTCAAGGGCGGTTTCGACGTGGCGGTGGTAGGTGGCGCTGTCTTCACCACGCAGGGCAAACACAGGAATGCCGTAGTCGGCCACCAGGCTGGCGGCCACATCATCTTGGGTGGAAAGGGGGTTGCTGGCAATCAGTACAGCGTCAGCACCGCCAGCTTTGAGGGCGATCGCCAAATGAGCCGTCTCAGTGGTGACGTGGCAGCAGGCCGAAATGCGAATGCCCGCCAGGGGCTTTTCTGCCGCAAAGCGATCTTGAATCTGGCGCAGCACCGGCATCTCGCGCCCGGCCCACTCGATTCGCTGTTTGCCCTGGGCCGCCAGGGAAATGTCTTTGACGTCGTACTTAAATTGGAGAGTTGTGGTCATAGCGAGGGTATCAACCGTAATAAATCGTCTCTGTGCCAGTTGCCAGCGTTTCTAGCTTAACGGAATTTCCCGCAGGGGACTGCCCCGATGTTGCCTAGGGGGCTACCGCCGCATTGCTTTGGCCGTAGTTTGTGGGGGCAACACCCCAAATTTCATGCGGGGTATTGCCCCGATCGCACCTCTTCACAAAACTGCTGGGCAGCTTCGATGGCCTGCTGCCGAAGATTGGCGTAGACCTTGACAAAGGGCGGTTGCCAGGCCGACAGCCCCAGCACGTCTGCCGTCACTAGCACCTGGCCATCGCAGTGCACCCCGGCCCCAATGCCGATGGTGGGAATCCGCAGTTCTTTAGTAATGGTGCGGGCTAGCTCAGCGGGAATGTGCTCTAGCACCACGCAAAAGGCCCCGGCCTGCTCTAGGGCTTTAGCCTCGGCGATAATGCGATCGACCTCGGCCTCGGTCTTGCCCTGCTTGCGAAAACCGCCGAACTGATTAACCGACTGCGGCGTGAGCCCCACATGGCCCATCACCGGAATGCCCCACGGCACCAACTGGCGCACAATTTCAACCACGCCTGCGTGGCCACCCTCCAGCTTGACGGCCTGGGCACCAATCTTGAGCATTTGGCCAGCGGCACGAATGGCATCCTCAACGCTGGTTTGATAGCTAAGGAAGGGCAGATCGACCACCAGCAGCGCATTTTTGACCCCCCGGCGCACCGCCTTGGCGCAGATCACCATGTCCTCGGTGGTCAGCGGTAGGGTGGTGTCGTAGCCAAGGGCCACCATGGCGAGGGAATCGCCCACCAACACGATGTCAGCCCCAGCCTGATCGACAATCTGCCCCGACATCACATCCCAGGCGGTGAGTACGGTAATGGGTTGGGCTAGTGCGCCCGTTTGCTTCCACCGCAAAATTCGATCAACGCTAACGGCCATGGCTGCGCCTGGAAAGGGATATGGATGTCAGGATAACAAACCCTGATTCGGCTATCCCTCCAATCTGCCGCCCCCCTCGGGAACACAACTCGCTAGAATCAGATAAACCCGTACAAAGTGGCTTATCACGATGATCCCAACCGTTATTGAGCAATCCGGGCGTGGCGAGCGCGCGTTTGACATTTATTCCCGGCTTTTGCGGGAGCGCATTATCTTCCTCGGCCAAGAGGTCACCGCCGACTCGGCCAACCTGATTGTGGCCCAGATGCTGTTTCTCGAAGCCGAAGACCCCGACAAAGACATCTATCTCTACATCAACTCTCCCGGTGGGTCGGTGTCGGCGGGCCTGGGCATCTACGACACGATGAACCACATTCGGCCCCAGATCTGCACCATCTGCGTTGGGCTGGCGGCCAGCATGGGGGCGTTTTTGCTTACCGCAGGCGAAAAGGGCAAGCGCATGAGTCTGCCCAACTCCCGCATTATGATTCACCAGCCCTTGGGTGGTGCCCAGGGTCAGGCCACCGACATTGAGATTCAGGCCAAGGAAATTCTTTACCTGAAGAAGCAGCTGAACGATGCGATCGCCAAAAACACCGGCCAGCCCATCGACAAAATCGCCCAAGACACCGAGCGCGACTTCTTTATGAGCCCCCAAGAAGCCGTCGAGTACGGCCTCATCGACCAGGTGATCGATCGCACCGCCGTCGGAGCCCGTCCGTTGACGGTTATGTAGGCTAGGTCAACAGCCGCCAACGTTAGCCCCCCAGACATCTGGGGGGCTTTTTGCTCCCAGGGCTAGGGGTGAGGGACGGGCGACTGGGTTTCGAGAAAGAGCAAGAACTCCAGCAGTTCGTCGTCGGTGAGGTCGTGGCGCGATCGCTTGCCGTAGGTCTTCTCTAAAAACTCGCGCCCCTGGGTGACGCCCCAACCGAGCCGCTGGAGCTCTACGTCGGTCTGGGCAATGATGTCCGATAGATCGATCGCCGCTGGTTCTACGCTCAGACCCATAAACTCGTTCGCTGGCACCTCGACGGTAGGGGGCAGCTCGGCCTGAAATGGGGGGATCGCTGGGGTCAGGGTG
>QBLT01000108.1 GCA_003249105.1 Leptolyngbya sp.
GAGCTACCCCTCTATTCTCCCCCTGACCCCGTTTTCGCGAAAGTGGGATGCTCCCCTTTTCAAACGCCCTCTTAGCCCGATTGACTGACAAAAGTTGTGCTGTAGGTTGGCGTTAAGCGAAGCGAAACCCAACACCAGAGACGCTTTCGATGGGTTACGCTGGCGCTAACCCATCCTACGGTAGAGCAAGGGTTTCAGGAGTTTTGTCAGTCAATCGGCCAAGGCAGACTTTAACGCTCCCTAAAACGCCCTCAGCATACGATTAATGCGGCGGTGCAGTCGAGTGATAACCACCTGCTTGACCGATAAATAAACAAAGGGTGGAATAGTTTTGAAATAGCGCTGCCACAGCCGACCGGGCTCTTGGGTGAGCCGATAGAGCCACTCCAACCCCGAATCTTGCACCCAGGTGGGGGCATGTTTTTTGATGCCGGCATAGATAGGAAACACTCCACCAATGCCCACCATCGCCGCTTTGATTTTAGAGCGGTGTTGGTACATCCAAATTTCTTGCTTAGGGCAGCCCAAGGCAACAAACACAATTCCGGCCTGGCTGGCGTTGATGTCTTTCACAACCTGAGCGTCTTCTTCCGGAGTTAGGGGCCGAAAGGGCAGCGGTTCCATCCCCGCAATGGTGAGTTTTGGGTACTCGTTTTGAAGACGCTGCCGCATTTTGCCGAGGGTCAATTCATCGGTGCCTAAAAAGTAAACCGGCAACCCCGATGCCGAGGCCCGCTCGCATACGGCGTGCAGAATATACATGCCCGCGACGCGATCGTGGGTACTCTTACTCAACAAATTTAGGGTCCACACCAGAGGCATACCGTCTGGTGTCAGCAGATCTGCATGGTTCAAAACCTTGGCAAACGTTTCATTCCAGCGGGCTTCCATTAGCATATGTACGTTGGCTACGCACACTACCCGACTTAGGCGCTGTTGGCCCCAGTGCATAATTAAATCAATTTGCTCTGCAAAGGGGTTAGTGGCAATCGAAAACCCAATTACTGACTCACTAATGAGATTCTTGGAGATTGACATGATCCTAAGGAGCCTAAAGGACAATCTGTGGTAGACGCCCCCGTAGGATTTGTCAGTTATAACCTACTTAGTTATAGGTGGTAGATGCTTTAGCCAGTGCCAAAAAGTATCCGATGCCACTGGCTGAAGTAGAGACGCAAATCATTAGCTAAAAGTTCATCACTAAATAAAAGATCTAAAAAACAGTACTAACAAATGGCTAAACCCGCAGCATGCCCTACTCAGGAGATTTCTAGAAAAGAAGATCCCCGCTTTATCCGGTGACTTTAGCCACCGTAGGATGGGCACTGCCCACCATTAGGGAAAAAGCTTTTCAGAAGTCGCCTCAAGACATTGGAAAGCTGTTCCTAAAATCTATTCATGCTAAAAGCGCCCGTACAAATAAAGACATTTCAAAGTGTATGCGCTTGGAAAAAATATGCTGGGAACATTTCCAATAAAATTTCTGACTTTTAGGAGAGGTAGCTGCAGCATAACCCTGAATCGCTAAAACCGCGAACCTAGCCATCAACGCTGGAGAGAAGGGCTAGAGCCGATCGAGAAAATACACCGTTAAACCTTAGCATGCACGTACGTAAACATGACACACTTTTATGCCATCTGTGAAAATACGCACCCTTCTTCAAGGTCTCTTGCCAACTCAGGCCTGTATGCAAACCCTGTGTAAAGAACCCAGGAAAATTACCACCTCCCCCAGAAACCTTACTGATTTATGGCCCACCCTGCGGATAGTGAAAGGAAGCAGGGCCATTTATACAAATCGTGGAGTCTACTCATGTCTAAAACTGCTCTGTACAGGGCTTTGCCCTCTGGTCTAGCTGTCATAGCAGGACTGCTGCTGGCAGAGGGGGTAATGCCAGATATGGCCGTGGCCCAGACGATGGCGGGCAGCGTTCCCCTGGTTGAGCCGCTTGGGCAGCCCAGGCAGCCCTCGGCTACTCCATCGCCGCTGCCTCCTCAGCAGCCTGAAGGCCCTTATACGCTGGGGGCGGGCGATCGCGTGCAAATGGTCTTATTTCGCCTACCCGACTACAGCGGCGAATTTGAAGTGCAGGTAGATGGCAGCCTGAGCCTGCCTCTGGTGGGCAATGTCAGCGTGCGCGACCTCACCCTAGAGCAGGCATCGGCTGCAATCTCCCAGCGCTACAGTCAATATTTGCGTCGCCCGGTCGTAACCCTCAACCTGCTGGTGCGTCGCCCGCTGGTGGTTGGCATCGCTGGCGAAATCAACCGACCAGGGTCCTATGCGCTCACGATTGAGGGCACTGCTTTCCCCAAGCTAACCCAGCTCTTTGAGGTGGCCGGGGGCATTACCCAAAGCGCCAACCTGCGCGAAGTGCAGGTTCAGCGGCAGGTCAATGGCCGTTCCCAAGTATTTACCGCCAACCTCTGGGACTTAATCAATACCGGCAACCTCAACCAAGACCTGGTGCTGCGCGATGGCGACAGCATCTTTATCCCTTCAGCGTTGATTCCATTAGACGAAGCCCCCCTACTAGCCGCCGCTCGGTTTTCCCCCGACAGCAGCGTACCCATCAACATTGCCGTGGTGGGCGAGGTCTTTCGGCCCGGCCCCTACTCCCTGCGGGGGGGCACAACTCGTACCGATCAGGCTGGCTTACCCGGTGCCCAGGTGGGGGTAACAGGCAGCGACGTCGTCTTTACGCCGGTCAAAGTCAGCGATGCCATTCAAATTGCCGGCGGCATTAAGCCCAGGGCCAACATTCGCCAGGTGCAAATTCGCCGGGTGACCCGCAGCGGCGGTGAGCAGGTGTTTAATGTTGACCTTTGGAGCCTGCTGCAAACTGGAGAAACCCGCCAAAACGCAATTTTACAAGAGGGCGACACAGTCGTGATTCCTACCGCTACCGTCGCCACTAACCCAGCTGAGGCCTCTCAAGTCGCAGGAGCCAGCTTCTCACCCAACACCATTCGCATCAACGTAGTGGGTGAGGTTCAGCGCAGCGGCCAGGTGGAGGTAACCCCCAACACCACTCTCAACCAGGGCCTTTTGGCAGCCGGGGGCTTTAACCCACGCGCCCAGCAGGATGTCGTTGGGCTGGTGCGCCTCAACCCCGACGGCACCGTTACCCAGCGAGAGATTCCGGTTGACTTTGCCTTAGGCATTGATGATGCCAATAACCCCATTCTGCAAAATGACGACATTATCATTGTCGGCAAATCTGGCCTGGCCCAATTTTCCGACAATGTGGGTCTAGTGGCTAACCCCGTTAGCGGCATTCTCAATATCTTGACTGCCCCCTTCCGCCTCCTGAACTTGTTCTAAAGACTGCTGTTTATTCACTAGGATCAGGGATGAAATTTGAGTCTACAAATCTACTACCCTACCCGTCTACCGATGCCCCCGCGGCCCCAGGCAGCGACGAAACGCTCGATCTGGGGCGGGTGTTTTCTGCCCTGCGGCGCAAAGCTCTGCTGATTTTGGCTATTACCCTAGCAACGGGAGCTGTGGCTGGGCTGCGGGCCAAGCTGAGCCCGCCGACCTACTCTGCGGCATTTGAAATTTTGATTCAGCCGCCCAGGGGCGAAGCCCAGGTGGCCTCTGAACTCACTGGGCAGCCTCCCCAGGCCAACGACTCTCTTCTGAGCCTCGACGATCAAGTCAGAATTTTGACCAGCCCTGGGGTGATCGAGCCCGTAATCACCAAGGTAAAGGCCGAGAACCTACCGATTTGTAGCGCTGTTTTCTCAGCCCCTGCCAATAGCGCCAGTCTCCAAGTCGATCCGTTAGAAATCTGCTATGAGCTCATTCGTAAGCAGCTCAACATTCAGCTGACAGAAGCTCCCAAAAATAACAACGCCCAGGCTAGCCGCATCTTTCGATCGCAATTTGTGGGCAGCACCCCAGAAGAGGTGCAGCGCATCGCCGAGATGATTGCCCAGCGATTTTTAGACTACGGGCTCGAGACCCGGCAGCGCGATATTCAGCAGGGCATCGCTTTTTTAGACGATAAGCTCCCCGAGGTTAGAACCCAGGTAGATACGCTCCAAAAAGAGCTTGAAGCCCTACGCCAAAACAATAATTTAATTACCCCAGAATCGCGGGGTACTCAACTAACCGGTCAAATTAATACCTATGAGAGCGAATATTTAAATGTGTTGGTCGAGCTAGAAGGGACGCTCAATCTCTATGAAAGTTTGCAGAGTCAGCTCGCCACTCGGCCCCAAGACCAGGCTGTATCGCCCGTACTCAGTGAGAATGCCCGCTATCAGGCCCTGATTCAGGAACTGCTGCGGCTAGATAGCGAAATTTCGGCAGCATCTACTCTATTTCTTGACGCCAGCCCTGACTTACAGGCTCTCAAAGAACAGCGGCAAAACCTGCTACAGCTGCTGGCTCGCGAGGGCAGCAATGCTCAGCAGGAGCTATCTCTACAATTAGATGGTTTAGCCACTCGAGAAGCAGCCCTGCGGCAAACCCTAGAGTCGCTAAATGTGGAGGTTGACTCGTTAGCCGCAGTTGCTCGACAGTTTACCGACCTCGATCGCGAGCTGCTGATCGCCACCGAAAACCTCACCCAGCTGCTGGCTCGCCGCGAAACCCTGCAAATTGAGGCGGCTCAGCGCGAGCTTCCCTGGGAGCTGATTACACCGCCGACGTTGACTATTAGCAATTCGAGTCTGCCTCGCAATGTCGCGTTAGGGGTAGTGCTGGGCTTTCTGCTGGGGGTCGGTATTGCTCTAGTGCTCGATGCCCAAAAAGATGTGCTCTACACCCCCGGCGATTTGAAGCGCATTACGCCAGTGCCTATTTTGGGCATTATCCCCCACAGCAGTGTGGTTGAAACAGGCTACGACGAGGCTTACCTGCTATCGCTGTATCAGGTGGCCATGGCATCGAGCAGCAAACGAGGCCCATCACCTCACAGCAATGGATCGTCCCCGCCCGATGGGTTGCACAGCTTTAGAGAAGCCTTTCGATCGCTGGCCGCCAATCTACAGCGAATTAATGCCGAGAAGCCAGTGAAATCCTTGGTGATTAGCTCAGCCGATGACCAGGTAGCCGACTCTACCACGGCGGCCTATCTGGCCTGGGCGATCGCCGAAATGGGCAAACGGGTACTGCTCGTAGATGCCGATTTTCGCTTTCCCCACCTGCACAATTTCTTAGAGTTACCCAACAAAAAAGGGCTCAGCAACATTTTGGCCGGGGAGCTAGAGCTTAAGCAGGTGATTAAGCGATCGCCCATTGAACCCAACCTGTTTGTGTTAACGGCTGGCAGCGCCACTAGTGACCCGGTGAGGCTGTTGTCTTCTAGCAGAATTCAGCAGTTTATTGCCAAAACCGAGGGCTACTTTGACCTGATAATTTACGATGCTCCACCCTTTGCCGAGTATGCCGATGCCTCTTTGATTGCTGCCGAGGCTAGCGGCCTAACGCTGGTGTCGAACCTGGGAACCGTCAAGTCGACCCAGCTCGAACAAGCCCTAGAGAAACTCTGGATTTCTAAGATTCCACTGGTGGGGCTGATTGCCAAGGAATATGCCGTTAAGGGAGCGCTGCTGCCGATTGGGTAAACGTGGATTCCGCCCAACGCCTTAAATCATCCCAACCTTACAAAACAGGGGAATCTTTGAAGAAAGGGAATTAACAGCCGATTCTGTTTGTCATAACAATCTACGTAATTTATCGTAGAGAAGAGATACGGATAGAGTCTTTGACTCAAAGAATTAGGGAAGTCTACTGAATTTAGGATTGCACTACCAACCATGTTCGTTGTTTGACAGAGCAACTACAATATGCATGAGGGGAAGCATCTTGGATATTAGTTTGTCACTTCGCTGTCTTTATCAATTTCAGGGGCTAAGAATCTACCCTGGTGCACTACCGAGTTCGTAATGGTTGTTCTGTACTGACTTTCTAAAAATTAGCTGGCAACAGATCTAGTTACTCAGGCTGGGTCAGTGATGAAAATTGTATTTTTCAAATTTGTAGTTAGTCGGTTCAGATCAACCTCCTTGTACATAAGCTCGAAAATTAACCAACTAGGTAGGTTTAGATCATGAAATTTAGTTCACTAGGTTTTGGGGCTACCGTTGCTACGGCGCTAGTAGCTGGCTCTACCTTCGCC
The DNA here is from genome assembly GCA_003249105.1 of Leptolyngbya sp. Lineage (GTDB taxonomy): Bacteria > Cyanobacteriota > Cyanobacteriia > Phormidesmidales > Phormidesmidaceae > Nodosilinea. The sequence goes on from QBLT01000108.1 coordinate 6,132, forward strand.
ACATCTCCTGCAGAAGCAGCTCTTCTCAGCGGAGATTTTGATGTCAACCTCAATGGTACGGTAAAAAATATTAGCCTGACCAAGCTTGACTTCAAGTCTACGTTCAACGATTCCTTTACCTCCGGCCAAGTAACGGGAACAGGTGATTTTGCAGGCTACAGCCTGTTCAAAATCAAAGACTTAGACCTGACTCAGTTTCCAACAACGGGCATCTCTAGCTTTATTACCTTTCAAAGCACCAATCCAGCTTTGGCTGAAATTACCCTTGATCTGCTAAAAGTTGACAACGTAGCTATCAGTCCTGGTAAGAAATTTAGCGCCGACATTGGTGGGCTTCTCAAGCGTGCTGGAAACGATGCTACTCCGTTCGATGTTGAGCTTTCCTTTATTATCGCGAAATTGTCAAAAGGCGAGAGCACGGGTAGTGCCAATGCGACCGCAGTACCTACTCCAGCTCTGCTACCCGGCCTCATCGGCTTGGGCGTAGCGGCTCTGCGTCGTAAAAACGAAGAGTCCACTGAAGAAAACGCTTAGTTCTGAGGTCAGTGCTGTGTCGTCTTTTACTAGAGCCTGACACTTGAACTGGTCGTTCTAAGAGTGATTTCTTTATAGAAGCCGTCCTTAGTGGGCGGCTTCTTTGCTCATGGAGAACTGTCCACCTGGCGCAGCAAAATAACGGTGATATCCGTCTGCTGCGCAATCTCCAGCGGCACATTGCCCTTAACCACCTGGCTCAGCAGGTTCTCCCGCGAAGCCCCCAGCAAAATGGCATCGCTGCGGCAGAGATTGGCCATATCCACGATCGCATCCGAAACCGAGGGGTGGGTCAGCACCTGGGTATAGACCGGCCGCCGCAGGGTGGTCTCTAGCCCGTCGGCCATCTCAGAGAGGTGCTGGGGGGTGAGGCACTCGCCCTTTTCGGGGTGGCAGATGGTGCAGAGCTGAATTTCTGGGGCGTGGCCCAGGGTGAGCAGACCGGGCAGGAGTTGCTGGGCGCTCTGGGCATTGGGGCCGCCTGCGGTGGGTATCAGCCACCGATCAAAAGTGAGGTTGCGGCCGGGGCGCACGACGACCACCTGGCAGGGAGCCTGGCGAATTAGCGTATCGACCACGCCGCTAATCACCCGGCCGGGGGTGAGGCTGGGGTGGTGCCAGCCCATCAGCACCAGGTCAATGTGGCGCTCTTTGATCACTTCCAGCAGGGTGCGGCCAATTTCGTGGGCGGCCCGCACCTGAAAATGCACCGACAGTCCGCTGTTTTCGGCGTAGGAGAGGGCGAGCTGGCGCAGGGGCTCGACTTTTTGCAAATCGACTTTGGCCTCGGCGGGGGCGACGCTGCGGGAGACCGCTACCACGTGGACGCATTCCAGCTCGTAGTGCAGGCCGTGGGCGATCGCCGCCGCGATCTTAATCAAATCGGGCGCGGTGCGAGGGTCGGCCAGGGGCAGCAGCAGTCGCCCCTGGCCGGTGGCAGGGGCCTGCTGCTGAAACACCACGTAGGAGGGTTCGGCCTGGGGACCAAGTTCGAGCTGGTCGCCGCTGACCTGGTCGCACTCGGCGCGAATGATGTCCGCGCGGGTGATGATGCCCACCAGCTTGTTGCCCTGGGTGACCGGCAGGCGGCTGAGCTTGAGCCGGTTGAGCAGGTGCAGCACGCGGGGCAGGGGGGCGTCGGGGGCTACGGTGACCGGCTGGGTGGTCATAATATCGGCCAGGGTCATGTGGTCATCTAGGCCCTGGGTAGTGGAATCGCTCAGGTCGCTCTGGGTGACGATGCCCACCAGGCGACCGTCTTCCAGCACTGGAAAGCCGCGATGGTGCGATCGCGAAAAGGCCTGCACAACTTCAGACAGGCTTATCTGGCTAGAGAGGGTTTCGACCCGCCGCTGCATTAGATCTGCTGCCTTGAGGTGGCCCCAGGGGTTGTTGGCCTGGGGTACCGGCTCTAGGTGAATGCCCTGGAGGGCGAGCAGACGGTTATAGATTGAGCCGTCGTTGGCGCGATCGGCAATCAGGTAGGCCACGCCCGAACCGATCATTAGTGGCAGCACCAGGTTAAAGTTGGCGGTCATCTCAAACACGATGACGATGGCGGTGATCGGCACCCCCGTCACCGCACTAAAAAACGCGCCCATGCCCGTCAGCGCGTAGGTGGTAGTAGTGGCTAAATCGGCCGGTGCAGGCCAGGCCCCAAAGCCGGTATAGACGCCTTGGGCAAAGAAGCTTACCAGGCATCCCAACGCCGCACCCAGCACCAGCGAGGGGGCAAAAATTCCCCCAGGTGCCCCCGAGCCGTAGGCCAATAACGTTAGCAGAAACTTGGCGACAAAGGCGATCGCAACCAGCTGCCACCCGGCTGAGCCCGTCACCAAAAATTCTTGCAGCCCGGTGTTGTCAATGGCCGCCACCGGCACAAACACCCCCACTAGCCCCGTGATCAGCCCCGCCATGCCAATGCGCCCCGGCAATCCCAACTCCTTAAACTGCCGAAAGAAGGCCAAGCTGCCAAAAATGCCCCGCCGGAACAGCGCCCCCAGCAGCCCGGCCATCAATCCTAAAATGATCAAAAAAGGCAGATCATGCACCGACAGGCTAATCGGTCGGGCATCCATGGTCAAATTAAGCCCCTGCCCCCCCAGCAGCCGCGACACGACTGCTCCAATAAACGACGCCAAAATGGCGCTGCCCAGGGTGAGGTCAGAAAAATCTTGCAGCAGCTCTTCGACGACAAACAGCACCCCCGCAATGGGGGCATTAAACCCGGCGGCTAGACCCGCCGCCGCGCCAGCGGAAATCAGCTGCCGCCGATACTCGGGCGAAGTTGGCACCCAGCGGCTCAGCTGCGCTGCTAAAGCGGCCCCGATTTGCACCGTTGGTCCCTGCCGCCCCAGCGAAAGACCCGACCCCAGCGCCAAAAGAGTGCTGCCCAGCTTGACTAGGGCCACCCGCAGGTTCAAGGGCACTTTGGCAAAACCAAGCGCTGCCTTTACCTGGGGAATGCCGCTGCCCGACGCCTCTGGGGCCAACCGTTCAACCGACCAGCCCGACAGCCAGCCGCCCACTAAACCAATTATGGGAAGTGCTAGCCACAGAGGAAAAGTGGTAGAGGTGCGCCACACAGTAAGCAGCTCTACCCCCTGCTTGAGCAGCACCGCCGCCAGCCCCGACACCAGCCCAATAACACACGCCTCGACAATGGCTACCCGCTTGCGGCTCAGCAAGGGTTCCAGGCGCTTTAACAACATCACAGGGGCGGCACGATTACAGGAGTAAGGCGGAACACAACGTGAGCAAGGGGCAAAACCTAACTCAATGCAATGTTCCCTTAACTATTCCAAAGTTTAGCCTGTAATGGGCCTGCTACGGATGTAGCTCACAATCGGGGAAGCGGCCCAGACCGTTAGCCTCCACAATGGCGTTGCGACATTTTAGAGGCGTTTTGCCAGTCATCTCTGATAACCGCTTGAGGCTAATGGCGGGAGAACCGCCCCGAGGAGCCGTCATATATAGGCGGTAAGCTACCTCCAGCACCTGGTCATCCAGCAGCAGCGGCCTAACCGTGGAACTAATGACATCTAGCATGGCGGTTGGGAGAACTCGTTATCTAAGTATGATTACGGATGATTTTGGATAGGCCGTCTATCCCACGGTGGGTTCTCAGGGTAGAAATTGAGCTGACAACCGTCAGCTATAGGGGATGGAACCCCCAATTTGTTAAGCTTCGCCAGATGGGCCCTCATGCACGGCGGCGTGTTTTGTTCCCTGACGACTGGACGACGAAGCTGTTGCCGCTAGGGTTTTTGAAAACGCTGCGATCGCGCCAGCGTTGACCTCATTGTCTCTACCAAACGATTTCTGCCCAAACTCGCCGGAACCACTCTAAGAGAAACTGTCCATGGGAATGCCCTGTGAAATTAACAGCCTGCTCAAGCTCAAGCCCGCCCAGGGCTACCCCGCTGTGCTCAAAGTTGGGGCTCGCCATCAGGTGCAGAAGGGGGGCTACCGCATTTTTCCCCTCGATGTGCCCCTCTGTTTGGTGGATGAAAACTGGCTGGCCCACGCCGATATTGTGATCGAAAAACTCACCTGGGAGCGTCAGATCACGTCCATCGGGTTTCGGATTGACCGTATCTATGCGGCTCCCTTTGCAGCTCAATGACCCGTCTGAGGTGTTGCCATCAAGCGCTAAACCTTTGAGTGTCTTCAGCGGTTGCTCATGTCTCCATCGCAGTGGCTATAGCTCAGTCCGCAAACTCTAGCAGCCCTACTTAAACTGCCGCTCAGCAGTCTGCCACGACAGCAACTCGTAGCCTCCAGCCCGATACACCAGCAGCCCCACTGACCCACCAACGGCTGGATTGGTCAGCGCTACCACGGTTTGGGAAGCGAACATATCGCTGTAGAGCAGCCGATTGTCGGCGTCTAGAATGATGGTTTTTGGGAATGTCGTCTCTACCTGAGTCCGCCAGTTCTTGAGCTGCATGAGCGCTGCGCCATCCCAGGTTAGGACTCGCTCTATCTGACCGTCATCGGTTAGGTCGAGGCTGTGCTGAGCCACGTCAGCCATAGCTTCTACTGGCAATGGCGGGTTGCCAAAGATCGCGGCGGCGATCGCCCCTGGTTCTGCCGTCTCACCCTGGCTGGCATCGAGCCACATTAGCGCCCCTTGGGAGAACACCAGCGGCGGCAGGGCCGAGGCGCTGGCTGCGGGACCGGTGGCCAGTAGTGTCGTGGTACCGTTGGTTAGGCTCAGCCCCCGCACGATGAGGGGGGCTGAAACGCCGGTTGTAGGACTGATCCAGCGGAGCAGTTGGGGCGATGCCTGGGCTGCAGGCTGCACCATGGCCCAGACCGCCGGGGTCGTCTGGGCGGGAAGCGCCCCAGTTCCAGGCTGCCAGACCTGATTTTGGTGAACAGCCCGCAAATCAATGGCGTACCACTGGCCCAAGGCGGCATCGAGAGCCTGACCAGGGGCGGCATAGCCAGACTCGGGTGCAGAAATGGGTCGGGCCTGGCCAATGAGGGCAGTGAGGGGCGGCAGTGCAGTGTTCCCCACGGCCCCAGCACTGGGGGATTGCCTGGGGGCGATCGCGGCTGTTGCCCCCGGCTTAGCGCTGGCCACCGATGGAGTTTGGGCGGTAGTCAGCGTCGCCAACACCTTGGCCAACCGCTGGCGGGCGATGACTGGCACCGGCTGGCGATTGAGCCAGTCTAGGGTGGCCCCGTCTCGATTGCTAGGCTGGTTTTGTTGGGCCTTGAGGGCCAGTCCACCCCACACATACACAGCCGGTGGTGGGTCCGGCAGGGCGGCGGCGGCGCTGATGCGGTTCCACAGGCGGCCCTGGTCAACGGCGAGGCGATTCAGCAGCGTGGGCAGCAGCTCAGGGCTGGTTTCTAGCCGGGTCAGAGCAGGCTCCCATTGCCCGTCAATCAGCAGGGCCATAATGTGCTGGCTCGGGGTTGACCAATCTTGCTCAGCCTGCTGGCGGCTGATTGCCCCATGGCGCGCCATCAGCCGCAGCTGGGCTTCTGCTGCCGGATTCCAGCCCTGGCCCAGGGCTGGTTTGAGGTTGGCCAGCTGGGTTTGGGCGGGGTGCCACAGTCCGCCTCGGGCCAGGCGCAGAGCCTGCTGGTAGTGACCTGCGTGGGCACCCGCATCCACGGGCACCCGCACCCACGACACCGACTGTAGGCGCGGCCCGGGCGTTACCTGGAACCCTCGCAGGGCGGGTTCAAGCCCCACGGTTTCGTCAATAACTAGATCGCTGGGGCCGTCACCATCCAGGTCGGCCCACTGGGGCGGGCGGTTGACAGGGCTGCTCCAGGGTGCCAGTAGCTCAAGCCGCTGCGCCTGGGGATCAACGTGCAGCAGTTGACCGTAGCGCAGGGTGAGTCCCTGCTGTTGCCAGCTGCCCTCTAGGGTGAGCCAAAGCCCGTCGGTGGCAATGGGTGGGGCTGGCAGCGGCACGAGCCGCGTGAGTTTAAAATTGGTCGGCGCGGCGGTCGGCGCTTGGGGACTGCTGAGCCAGGGCGTCAGCACGGTGTCTTTGGGCAGGGCCGTAACGGGCAGGGTGGCGATCGCCCTTAGCCTCTCCTCGCCACTGCCCTCGCTCCCAAATAGGTGCAGGGAGGCGATCGCTCCCGCCTTCAGCACCGGCACAATCAGCACCTCCCGACCTTGGGTTCCGAGGATCTCTAGCCGCAGCGGCTCGCCCACCTGCTGCTGGCTCGCCGTCGCCTGCTGACGCAGCTCCTCTAGGCCGATGGCGGCGGGCAGGGCTACCGACTGCGATCGCTGTAAGCGGGCTAGAGCCTGAGGGAGCGCCTCCGGGTCGAGCATTAGCCGCAGCCCCAGGCGAAAACTCAGCCCCAGCAGCAGCAGTCCGCCACAGAGCCCAAGACCGACCAGCACAAGCCCTAGCGGCCCTCGCCAGAGTTGCTGAGAGCGAGCACCGACCCAAATCTGCACGGCACCCGGAGCGCCGGTAGTTGAAACCTTAGAACGACGAGCTGAACGAAGGGGCATAGGCACTGCGCCAATTTCCACTGCAACTCTACCGCAGGATATCTAGGGCAGATCCCCCGGCAATGCTTTTCCCGGCTGTCGACCAAGCCTAGACCATCTCCGCTGCCGACAAGAACCCCTAGAGCCACAATTCTCTAGCTAAAGCAACGTTGAGTAGCACATTAGAACGGGAAGAATTGTGTAGCGTTCTTTGCTCAAGCCAGAAGCACTGTCAGTCAGTGGGGAGTTCCTACACGAGGACGGACTGATACCGCTGTCGCCGCCCAAGCCCATCTACAAGAAACAGGGAAAACGTGATGATGTTTTTATTTAAGAGATTGGCCTCTAGCAAAATTCGCACGCGGATTTTTGTAGGTTATCTCTGCGGTGCGCTCACGCTAACCGCCGTTGGCACCGTGACCTACTATGCCATTGGGCAAATTCGCGCCAGGCTAGTGTCGGTCAGTGCATCACAACAACAGCTTTCCCGGGCGCATCAGATCATCTGGCTAGACGAAGTGCTCACCCAGTCGATGCGCAACTACGTGTTGACCCAAGATAGCCGCTGGCAAGAACGCTACGATTTCTACTTTGCCCCGCTGGAAAACCTGATCATTGCGGCCCAGGCCAATGCCGCTGACCCTGGAATTCAGGCGCTTTTCGATCAGCAAAAGGTGCTGAACGACAAACTAGCTGCCTTAGAGACAGAGGCCCTTAACCGATTGGAGGCGGGGCAGCCTGAACAGGCGCTGGCTGTACTGGATGGTGCCGAGTACCAACAGACCAAAGCGGCCTACACCAAAACCGTCGAGAGTTTTCTAAACGATTCTCAAAACGGGCTTACCGCCCTCGAAAATGATCTCAACAAGACCCTCGATCTTTCCTCCCAGCTAGCGCTGGGCATTTTGTGGGGCAGCATTTTAATTGGCCTTGGGGTGATCGCCCTGGCCTACTATTTGGCGGGGCGGATTACGCAGCCAATTCTCACGACGGCGGCGATCGTTCAGCGCATTACCTCTGGAGATTTGCACGTTGAGATTCCAGCGGGTAGGGATGATGAAATTGGCCGCATGCTGGAGGCCTTAAGGATGATGACAATGCGCCTGTCTACCATCATTCAAGACGAACAGGTGGCGGCCAAACAGATGCTAGAGATTTCCGCCCACCTCAACGATGCTGCCCAGGGGCTTTCCTTTGGCAACTCTAAGCAAGCGGCTGGGGTGGCGCAAACGACGGTGTCGATTGAGCAAATGAATGCTGTAATTAACAGCAATGCCGAAAAAGCTAAGCACACCTACAGATCGGCAATTCAGTCGGCAACCATGGTGGATGAGGGCGAAAAGGCTGTTACCGAAACCGTGCAGGTGATGCGAGAAATCATCGCCAAAATCAACGTCATCGAAGACATTGCCGAGCAGACCAACATGCTGGCCCTAAACGCCACTATGGAGGCTGCTCGAGCGGGTGACCATGGCCGAGGGTTTGCGGTCGTCGCCAAGGAAGTGCGCAAGCTGGCCGAACACAGCCGCACTGCCGCTGAGGAAATCACGGCTCTGGCCGATCGCAGCATGGTAGTCAGCAAACGCACCGGCGATCTCTTTAAGCAAATTATTCCCAGCATTCAGCAAACCTCGGGGCTGATGGCCGACATCACCCGCGCCAGCCTGGAGCAAAACAACGGCATTGCCCAGATCAACAGCGCCATGGGGCAGCTGGACGAAGTCACCCAGCACAACGCAGCGGCGGCAGAGCAGCTAGCTACCTCCAGCCACGATATGGCGTCTCAGGCCGCCCAGCTCCAGCGGGCACTGGCCTACTTTAAGCTCTAGAGCCGGTGTGGTTAAGGGGCAAGACTGCTATTGGGAAGGGGATAGGGTTTGGGGTGCAAGGTCTAAGGTAGCCCCTTGGATCTTGTTCCCGGGACCGTCTACCCCAAAAAATGTTGATGATTGCTATAGCCAGTGCGCCGCCCCAGTTTTTGCCGGTGGTATTGCCTCTGGTTGGTAGTGTTCTAGACCTGTGTATTGCTTGTTATACAGCCCCCCCCAAATTCATAGCGGTTGATGAACAGTCCAATCACCGTGTCATGCATCAAGACAGATTTAGAGAAGCAAATGGTTTTGCGCGCCAACCGTTTGATCCGAGTCCTTAACGTTAAGTGTTTTCGCTCAATGCGCTGAGTGTTCGTCTTACCAACCGTATGCTGTTCGGGCTGGAGCAATCGCAAGTAAGCCCCCCACCTATCGGTGTAAAACTGCTGGATGCCAACGGGGGTGAGCAACGCCATGAGCGCTGAGAGGGCGGTATCTTCATGGGGCGCTAGAACATAGGCCAGCACGACCCCCGTTTGATGGTCGATGGCATGCCAGAGCCATCGTTGCTGCCGCTTGGATTGCACAAAGCTCCACATCTCGTCCATTTCCGCTTC
>QBLT01000109.1 GCA_003249105.1 Leptolyngbya sp.
AATGGCTGAATTGCTCAATTCCAGAGGCTTTCAAGCTCTCCTACTTTAACAAACCAGTGCCACGCCGTTGCCGAGAAGACCAATGCCAAGCCATCGGTCTTCGCCATAGTCAAACCGATCGTCTAGCTCAATCAGCATTGGGCCATCAAACATTTCAGGAACATCGGCAAAGTCAATCTCGTGTTTGCGAATATTTTCGAGATTTTTTGCTTCATCCCATTCAAACTGCATGACAGTCTGGCAATGCTAACTGAGCTATATCTATTTTAGAACCAGGACGATTGCGGCGTCGGCTTTTTTACGCAGGCCGACCGGGATTGAGGTGATCTAGCGCCTTCAGCACAGCTCCCACATCCATTGACAGGTATTCGCCGAGGCGGAGAATGTCGTTGACCTGGGCGCGGCTGTCTTGGCCGAGGGGCTTACGAGCCACCGCCGCCTGTTTCAGCAGGGCAAACACCTGGCGGTTGAGGTGCTGGTAATACAGCTCCTGGGGGCGCTCTAACGAAAGGCCCAGGTTGAGCTGCTGGCCCAGGTTGACCAGTCGCCCTAGCCAATCCACATCGGCGGCGAGGGATTCTGTCGGTGCCTGGTTGAGAATTTGCCAGACCGATCGCCCAATTAGCCGCTCCAACATCGGCTTGGCCGCCGCTAAAGACAGAGAGGCGTTGCAGGTGCTGGCCTCGGTGGCGATCGCCTCCAGTTCATTCAGGTAATCTTCTCCCTGGCGCAGTGGGCTGGCGGTGGGGTCGCTGGTCTCGCGCTCCAGGGCTTGCAGCACCTCCATGGCCCGGTGGCTGAGGGCGATGTCTGCTGCCACTTGCAGCTCGCGGGGCACGGGCAGGCCATCGCGGTGGAAAGCCCGCAGCACGCCATAGTTGTCGCGGTAGACCTGGGCGTAGAGCTGGTCGAGGCGCAGCAGGGTGTCTTGGGAGAGCAGGCCCATCATGCGGTGGCGTTCTTCGGCAAACAGGTCTTGTAGGCCGTAGGTGTGGGGGCCAAAGGCGCTGTTGATGGCGAGAATCACCTGGGCGGCGCTGGCCTGGCTCAGGCTTTCAAACACCGCTGCTTTGGCCTGGGTGTAGTCGAGGCGCGATCGCACTCCCTTGATCCCACAGTGGAAGTCCCAGCCGCCCAAGTGCACCACGGCAAAGGCGAGGCTAATACTTTCGCGGGTGATGGTGGAGGTGATCTCGACCAGGCCCACTGCTAGGGAAATCGGCCCCAGTCGCTGGCGGCGGTAGTCGTGCTGCTCGACGGTGTAGCAATAGATGGTCTGTTCGCGGTGGTAGTCAGTGAACAGCGACCCCATGGCGTAATGGGCCACCACCTGCTCTAAGGTAATGCGGGAGGGTTTGACCAGGGAGCGATAGACCCCAGTGCCAGTGACGAATTCTTCTACGTTGCTGGGGGCGTGGCCCAGGCGCTTCACAAACTCGGCTTCCAGGGCGATCCCCGAGACTTCACCAGCTAGCTCCATGGCGCGGGCGGCGTAGCGGAGAATTTGGGTGCCCTCGGGGCGCGAGAGTTCCTCAAAGAACCAGCCGCAGCTGGTGTACATAAACAGAGCATGGCGCTGCATTTCGAGCAGTTGCAGGGCAGTGACCCGCTCGATCGCCGACAGCTTGTGGGTCTGGTGGGTAGCAAAGAAGGCGTCCAGGTTCTCGGGGCTGCGATCGCCCATCACCGCTACGTAGGCATTGCGCGCCGCCCAAGGGTCGCGCAGCAGCTCAGCACCATGCGCTTCGTAGACGGCGACCAGCTGATCGCGCAGCCAGTCGAGGGTGTCGCGCAGGGGGCGACGCCACTGCTGGTGCCATTCGCCGCCGCCGCCACAGCCGCAGTCATCCTGCCAGCGATCGACCCCGTGGGAACAGCTCCAGGCGGTGACGGGCTTGAGTTCGGCTTCCCATGTGGGTGGGTGGGTGGCCAGGTAGTGGGCGTAGTTGGTCACCGTCCAGCCCTGGCGGGGAAACTCGTCGGTAAGGGCGTAGGCGAGGGCTTTTTCGGCCCCGCCCCGGTGGTGGCCAAAGGTTTCGCCGTCGGTGGCCACTGAAATGAGCTGGAAGGGGCGGTGATCCCCGTGGATGGCCTGACCGATGCGCCCGACGAAATGCTGGGAGGAACTGAGTACGTCGTTAAAGCCCATATCGCGGGAGATCGGGCCGTCGTAGAAGAAAATGTCGATGTAGCGGTTGGGGTCGGGGCTGCCGTCAGCATTTTTGAGAAAGCAGCGGTAGGGGCGGCTGGGGTCGATCTGGCCGCCGCCGACTTCTTGCCAGCTGTCGCGCTCGCCGTTGTAGCTGACCGTGGGCCGACAGCGCTGCACCTGGGAGGGGGCGAGAATGGTGAACTTGATCCCCTCGGCGTGGAGCACGTCTAGGGTGGGGTAGTCGATCGCGGTTTCTGCCAGCCAAATGCCCTCGGGCTGGCGGCCAAAGCGGCGGCGAAAGTCTTCGATGCCCCAGTGCACCTGGGTGACTTTGTCGCGCTGGTTAGCCAGGGGCAAAATGATGTGGTTATAGACCTGGGCGATCGCATTCCCATGGCCGCTCAGCCGCGCACAGCTGTTGCGATCGGCGTCGATGATGCGCTGGTAGGTCTCCAGGTCGTGGCGCTCCATCCAGCTCAGCAGGGTGGGGCCGATGTTAAAGCTGATGTACTCAAAGGTGTTGACGATGCGGACGACTTCGCCGCGATCGTTGAGAATGCGGGCGTAGGCGTTGGGCCGGTAGCACTCGTTGTGGATGCGCTCGTTCCAGTTGTGGAAAGGGGCGGCGCTGGGCTGCTTCTCGATCGCATCCAGATAGGGGTTCTCTCGGGGCGGCTGGTAAAAGTGGCCGTGCACGCAAACAAAAACCCCGGTGCTAACAGCGGGGATCAAGCCATCGTGGGGGCCATCATAGGCCGTAGGGGCCGCAGAGCTAGCCTGCAACGCCGGATGCTGGAGTGAATCAGCCATAGGAGAAAAATGAGTGAGGAATTGAAGAAAGACTGAGCGCCGCAGCCAGCTTAGTGTTAGCTGGGCAGCAGCCAGGGATCGGGTTTTAGAAAGACTTGGGCCGGGGATCGCTGCTCTGGGGGCGATGCGGCAGATGGGTTGAGCGCTAAAAAGTCACAATAAATGCCGCAGGGCTCACCTGGGGATCGGTTGAGACAGCGGTGGCGGCACTGGAGGCTAGGGGGCGACTGACGCAATCGCTAGGTTGGCTACCCGATAATGGTAACTTTGCCGATTTTAACCCTCTTTATGAAAATCGGCCGCTTGCGCTTAACCTCCGTTGACGTTTCGCAACAGCTAGCGAACCCAATCCACTTCCCAAACTACGGAAATTGGGCGATCGCTCCATCCCTCGTGGGAGAGAAGCCGGCCTGTGAACCTGGGCGAAACTTCATCCGCCTACACCTCCCTGGGGCAGCACTACAGTTACCGTGGTTCCCTGTCCCGGCTGGCTGTCGAGGTGAATGTGCCCTCGATGGGTATCGACGATCACTTTGGCGATCGCTAGCCCCAGCCCAGTGCCCTGCTCTCCGCTGCGCAACCGCGACGGGTCGGCTCGGTAGAAGCGATCGAAGGCGTGGGCGATCGCCTCGCTATCCATGCCAATGCCCGTATCCTGCACCGTCACCTGCACCCCTGGCTGGCCCTGGTGCTTGGTGGGCTTTACCTTGACCGTCACGGTGCCGCCGTTGGGGGTGTACTGCACCGCATTGCTGATCAGGTTGGTGAATAGCCGAGTGAGCTGGCCGGGATCGCCCAAAATCGTGGAGCTAGCCGTGGGAGGAGCCGCCAGTAGCGCTGCGTTTTTAGACCGCTGTTTGCCAAAATTTTTATCAAAACTGTCCTCCGCTACCGCCACCCGCAGCGCAATCTGGCGCTCGGTCGCCATCACCTGCTGCTCCTCCAGCACATCCTCCAGCAGCCCCTCCAGGCTGACGGAAGCGGGGGTAAAGGCAATCAGCCCGCTCTCCTGGCGTGCAAGAAACAGTAGGTCATCCACCAGCCGCCCCAGCCGTCGGGTGAGGCGTTCGATCACCTGAAACTGCTTCTGCTGGATCTCCACATCGGGGTTGGGGTCCGACAGGGCCACCTGGGCATTGGTCTGGATCACTGCGATCGGGTTGCGCAGCTCATGGGAGGCGTCGGCGGTAAATTGCTTGAGCTGTTGGTACGAGTCGCGCACGGGAGCCATGGCGATCCCCGAGAGCAGCCAGCCGATCGCCGCTACCGCCCCCACCATCAGGCTGGTGCCCAGGGCCAGATCCACAATCAGCCGCCGACTGGGTTTGGTCACCTCAAACCAGGGGTGGCTGACCCGCAGGTAGCCCAGCACCTGCCCCTGGTCTTGCACTCGCTCAGTAATCTGGCGAAAGAAGGTCTCTTGCTCCACCCGCACGGTTTCGCCCGCCGGGTTCACGTGCAGGGGCACCGGGTTCACCTCTGAAAAGGTTGACCACAGCAGTTGCCCATCGGGGCCGAACCACTCCAGGTCGATGTGGTCATCTTCGACGGCGCGGGCGTTGTCGCGGAAGCTGGCCTCGACGTTGACTCGCAGAGGTGGGCTGTTGGTGGCTACGGTGGCAAAGGTATGATCCCCAGCGGCATCGGGTTCGATGACGAGCGATCGCTCCACAATCTCCACCACATGGTTGAGCGTGTCATCCACCCGCTCGACCAAGGTGGTGCGCACGTATAGATAAAAGCCGCTGGCAAACAGCAGCAGCAGCACCGCCGTCACCGCCGTATACCAAAGCGCCAGTCGCCGCCGCGTCGCCTGAAACATAGACATCTAGGGTAATTTTTGAGTGACGAAATCGAGAATCGATGCGGCTAATTCTATGGCCTGTCGAGCATCTTCTTCTTCGGGTTCGAGGCTGTCTGAGGGATAGCGAAACTCTGTGGCGTAGGGAGTTAAGATATCCGCCGCATCATCCCAACGTCTAAAATCTGCATCAGATCGGCAACAGAGATCGAGCAAAACATCTAGGTCGTGGGTTTTTGGAAATACTACGCCTTGATGCACAAGATAAGCCTTCAGCGTTTTCTCTGCCGACTGCTGGCAGTGATAGACAACATTTTCAAGGATAAGTTCTTTGAGAAGTGCCCTGGCTGATTGCAAATCTCGTCTACTGATAATTAGCCATTTCTCGACCTCCGCACGCTTATCCTCAGCCATAGAGAACTTTGCCCTGTCGAAGCGCCTGACAGACTAAGGAACTCACCACGTTCTTTTTGCGTTCGACCTCTTCGCGGGTCATCACCAAAATATCTTTAGAAATCCCCAACCCTCGCAGTGCTTTGTAGGCAACGCGTGCCCGGCGATATCGGGGCTCGTCTGACTGCGAAACAATTACGAGCAGGTCGATGTCGCTGTCTTCGTTGGGTTCGCCGTAGGCGTAGGAGCCGAACAAAATGATCTGCTCTGGTTGAAGGGCAGCTACTAAGCGCTGGGTGATGGAATCGAGCAGATCAGGGGTGAGCGGCGGCATGGGCTGCCTTTCCTGGTGGGGTGGGGGGCGATCGCTACCCCCATCCTAATCCAGTCGCCTGCGGCGGCAAACCTGCTGTTTTACTATGGGTAAAGATGTTTGGGGAAATTCCCTGACTAAAGCCTGTGACTGTACTGAGGAGACGATCCGTGCCCAATTTTTTAGCTGCTGCAAAGCGTTCAACGCGCTGGGGCCTCAAGCGCTGGGGCTTCATGGCTCTTGTCGCCACGGCAACCCTCGGCGTTTCCCTTTGGCTGGGTGGGCTGAACCTGCCATCCTCCCAGGCTCTGGCCCAGGCTGAACCTGCCGTAGAACGGGCCACCCCCACCAACGCCACGACCTACCGCTTCACCGTGGGCGACTATAGAGCGATGGTGGTCAGCGACGGCATTCTAACTTTCCCGGTGGGCTTTTTTGTGCCCAACGCCGATCCTGAGGCGGCGGCGGCAGCCCTGGCGGACAACTTTTTGCCAACTGACAATGTCTTAGCCCATCTCAACGTGCTGTATCTAGAAACCGATGAGCACAAGGTGCTGATCGACACCGGGGCGGGCAACACCTTTGGCCCCACTGTCGGCTATCTGGCCAGCAACCTGGAAGCTGCCGGTATTGCCCCCGACACCATTGATACCGTCATCCTCACCCACGCCCACCCCGACCACATCGGTGGCATTCTCGACGAGAGCGGCAACCCGGTATTCGCCAACGCCAGCTACTACATTTCTGCCCCCGAGTGGAACTTTTGGACGGCCCCAACGGTGGAAATGCCCAATACCTTAACCGATGAGGAAACCCAGGCGACGCTGGTGGCCGTGGCGCAGGAACGGCTGGGGGCGATCGCCGACCGCACCACCCGCTTTGCCCTGGGCGCTGAGATCATCCCCGGCGTTGTGTCAGTGCCTTCAGTGGGCCACACCCCTGGCCAAGCCTCGTACCTGATCACCTCCGGCGACGACAGCCTGCTGGCCACGGGGGACGTGTTCTTTAGCGACCCTCTCAATTTGGAGAACCCCGACTGGGAAGTAGTGTTTGACACCGACCCCCAGGTTGGAGTGGAAACTCGGAAAGAACTGCTGGAGACGATCGTGGGCGATCGCCGCAAACTGCTGGTGCCCCACATGCCCTTCCCCGGCCTCGGCCACGTGCGCGCCCAGGGCGATGCCTACGGTTGGGAGCCAATCATCTGGGATTTTGGGTTTGAGTCGTAGGTTCTAGGTTTGGCACTCGATTAGACAGTTAAACCCCAAGAAAAGTAGCAAGCGGAACCCGGATGGAGAATCTGGGTTCCGCTTGTTGTTATGGAATGTGTGGCGATGGGACGAGCGCTGCTCAAAGCGTTGGTCTAGAGGCTACCCTGACAGTGCAAGCCCCATGCGATCGCGCCGTGGTAGATACTCCCCAGCCTCAGGCAAAAGCACCTCGACCCCGCCAGCGAGGCAAAAACAAACAGAATCAGGCAGAGCAAACGCCTCCTCTCAGCCGTAAAGAAGAGCGGGCTAAAAAGCGCCAGGTTCAGAAGGCACGCAAAGAATTGATTCAATACTTATCAGCGACGCTGTTTGTGGCGGGGCTGATTGGAATACTGCTGGCGCTGCTGGGCGAACCCAAGCTGGCGCTGGCGGCGGTGGTGGCGATCGCCTGTCTCGCCCTCTCCTTCAAATATCCCCGCCAGGCGATCTATGGGTTGATTATCTACGTGCCCTTTAGCGGCACCGTCACCTACGCCCTGGGGGGCAGTGGTATTTTGCAGTTGGCCAAAGACGCCATCTACATTCCGGCGCTCCTGGGCGTGATTCAGTTTTGCCGCCGCACCCGGCAGCCGCTGATTATTCCGCCGCTGATCAAAGTGCCGCTGCTGGCGCTGCTGGGGTTGAGCGGGCTGACGCTGCTGGTGGTGAATGGCGGGCAGCAGCTCGATGCGGCGGGCGGTGAGGTGCCGATTTTGATCGGCGTGCTGGGGCTGAAGGTGCTAATCGGCTACGTGCTGATTATTCCCTGCATTTATTATCTGCTGCGCGATCGCGAAGACGTCTACTTTCTGCTCCGCATGCAGGTGGTGCTGATCTTGGTCTGCTGTGGCCTGGGCTTTATGCAGTACATGATGCTGCGGCTGGGCGTTTGCCAGGGCACCATCGGCGAGGGCGAAGACTTGTTCAAGGCATCTCTAGAGGCGCGCTGTTTTGTCGGTGGGTCGCTGCTCTATACCCCGGCCCAGGGTCAAATTCGTCTGCCCGGCACGTTCAACGCCCCCTGGCAGTGGGGCTGGTTTCTAATTTCGAGCGGCTTTTTTGCCTTTGGCACGGCGTTTAGCGATCGCAGCCCAATTTGGCGCACCGTCGGCTTGGGATCGTTGGCGGCGGTGGGGGTGATGGCGGTGGTGTCGGGGCAGCGCATTGCCCTGGCCCTGGTGCCCGTCACCATTGTGGGGCTGCTGGTGCTCACGGGGCAGGTGGCCAACCTGAAGCGCTTTCTCCCCGTTGGCATTGGTCTAGCGCTAATCTTGAGTGTGTTTATGGCCCAAAACCCGGCAGTGGTCAAAGAACGGTGGGCAAGCTTCGAAAGCCGCTGGAGCGCCTCGCCGCCCCACGAGTTTATTGTGCAGCAGTTTCAGTGGGCGCAGAAACAGCAGGAGGGCATTTTGGGCCGAGGGGTGGGCCGCGCCACCAACGCCGCCCGCATCTTTGGCAAAACCGAGCTGGTCGAAACCTACCACCCCAAACTGATGTACGAAATTGGCCCCCTGGGGCTGCTGGCCACCCTGGCGGTGTATCTGGCCCTCACCGTCGCCACCTTCAAAGCCTATCGTTCCATCAAAGACCCCAACCTGCGAGGCTACGGCGCTTCCATGTGGGTGTTTGTGCTGTTTATCAGCATCTTTCCCTACTACTACCCGCTAGATGTGGATCCGGTGAACGTATATTACTGGCTGGCGGCGGGCATTGTGCTGAAACTGCCTGAAATCGACCAAAAAGAGCGGTTGCAGCAGCGTCTAGAAGGGGCTAGCCGCCGCCGCAAGCTCACCAAGCGCGAGCGCAAGCAGCTTCAGCAGCAGGAAACGATTGTGTTTGAGTAAAAGCATATTGTGCTATGTCGGGTTCGCTATCAGGATCCGACTGTTCGCGCAACTTAACGTGCTCTGGAGGGGTGAGCGTGGTAAAACTCAGGGAAGCAATGAATTGATTTGTAGTACGCTTGAACCAAACTAGACTATACTCTCCCCATCCACGCTTCCTACGGAGACGGCTCAATGGCACAGGCAAAAGGTAACGGCGCAGTGGCAGACAGCGCCACTCTAGATTTAGACACTACGGTTTCGGTCGATGATGACGGTGAAGACACCGTTACTGAAACAGTCGACGCTGACCAGATCGATGACCTATTCAAAGACCTCAAGACCCTGCTGAGCACCGTCGAAAAGCTGCAAAAAGCTCGGCAGGATGTGGGCGACATCAAACCTCTAATTGTGCGGCTGCTCGACGGCGAACTTGTATCCGGAGACGATCTGGAGGAGTTGCGCGGCGGCATTAGCGGCCTCTCTAAGCTGCTGAAGCTTTACAGCGACTACCAAGGGGCACTAGAGCGCGCCCAGCCTGCCCGCACAATTCTAGATCAGCTTCTCAAGTCGTAATTATCCGTAGGGTGCCATTAGGCGGTTAGCTACCTCCGAACCCGTAGCTTAAACTGCGCTCCGCTGGAATGCACTGCTCACTGTAACAAGAAACGTTCGGCTCCCTCGGCGGTGCATCGTTGTGCGGATGCACCCTACCGACCATTCCATGCTGCTGCGGCATCGCTGACGGCTTGGTCTATGGTCTTTTGGCCCAGCATCGCCGCTTGCAGGTTGTCGTAGATGATGGCTTGCAGTTCCTTAACCCCATCCATGGCGGGGATCAGCACCTCGGCCTGGTTCATCTGTTTGGCGCTGACCGATCGCGCCTTCTCCACCCCATTGGTGCCCTCAGCAGCAAAGTACGCGTCCTCTAGGGCACCAGCGGTGGAAGGCAGCACGTTAGCGGCTTTGGCAAAGCTGAGCTGGTTGGCGTCGTTGGTGACATATAGGGCAAAATCCAGGGCCGCATCGGGCACGTCAGTCCCCGCGGGAATTACTACATTCATCACCGCCACGTTGGTCTTGCCTGTGTCGCCGGTGATCTGGGGGCCGCTGCCGGTGACGGCGGCAATATCCGGCGCGTTGGCCTCAATGGTGGGGAAAAACTCGGCCCCGGTAGACAGCAGCGCCACTTCCCCAGCCTGGTACAGATCGATCGCGCGGCGATGGCCCTGGGTCAGCACCTCCTGGGGCAGTAGCTCCTGCTGGTAGAGGTCAGCCCAGTACTGGAAGACGGCGCGGCCCGCGTCGGTGTCGAAGGCGGCCTGGCCCTGGTCATCCACCAGCTCGACCCCCATCTGCACAAAGGATTGCAGCACGTCGGCAGAGTCTTCGGGCACAAAGGTGGTGAAGTAGGCGTACTTGCCGGTTTTTTCTTTCACCTGGCGGGCGACCTCGGCCAGCTCGGCGTAGGTGGTGGGTGGCTCGACCCCGGCCTCATCCAAGAGTGCCTGGTTGTGTAGGGTGACGTTGGTGGTTAAGTACCAGGGAATGCCGAAGCTCTGGCCGTTGAGGGTATTGGCCTCCCAAATGTTGGGCAGGTAGACCTGCTTGACCTCGGCGGAAACTTTGTCATCCAGGGGCATCCAGGCGTTGCGGCTGGCCAGCTGGGCGGCAAAGTCGGGGTTGAGGTTGACCACATCCGGGGCGGTGCCAGCGGTGACGGCGGTAAGAATTTTGCTCTGCATATCGGCCCAGGGCACATCGACCCAGCGCACGGTGGTGCCGGGGTTTTGCGCTTCGTAGTCGGCAATCAGCCCGTTGAAGTAATCGGTAAAGTCGGGCTGGAGCTGCATCGTCCAAAACTCGACCTCTTGACTGCCGCCCTCGGTGGGGGCGGTGGCGCTAGGCTGTCCACCCCCGCAGGCCACAAGCCAGCTCATCATTAGGCCCAGTAGGGCAAACAGACCAAAGCGGGCGTAGGGGCGGAGTCTCATGGCGAAAACAGAAGTAAGGAAGAACGAAGGGTCAAACAGGGAGCACCCCGTCACGGTTGTTCATTTTCGCTTAATTTGTGCAGTTGTGGCGGGGTTTATAGAATCACCTGAACGGCGCTGGCGCTGGCGATCGCCCTTTCCTTAGCCTCTTCCACCGTGTCCCCCAGGGCCAGCGCCACCCCCATACGGCGGTTGGGGTGGGCGGTGGGCTTGCCAAACAGCCGCACCTTGCTGGTGGGCACCTTCAGCGCCTCATCCAGGCCAGAATATTGGGGATGGTCGCTCTTTCCGCCTGCCAAAATTACCGCCGAAGCCCCCGGCTGCACCAGGGTGATCTCGCCAATGGGCAGACCCATAATCGCTCGCACGTGCAGCTCAAACTCCGACTGGTGCTGGCTCACCATCGTCACCATACCGGTGTCGTGGGGCCGGGGGCTGACCTCGCTAAAGTAGACGGTCTGGGGCTGATCAGATTCCCCGGCGATGAACAGCTCCACCCCAAACAGTCCCCAACCACCCAGGGCATCGGTGACGGATCTGGCCATCTCCTGGCAGGCCGCTAGCGTATCGGGATGCAGGGCGCAGGGCTGCCACGACTCGCGGTAGTCGCCCGCCTCCTGGCGGTGGCCGATGGGGGGGCAAAAGTGGGTGCCGTCGATCGCCCGCACGGTCAGCAGCGTGATCTCGGTGTCAAAGGGTACAAAGCCTTCGACAATGACGCGATCGCTCTTACCCCGCCCCGCTGCCCCCGCATACGTCCAGGCGGTCAGCACCTCCGAATCCTGACGTACCGTGCTTTGGCCCTTCCCCGACGAACTCATGATCGGCTTCACTACGCAGGGCAAACCAATGGCTGCGATCGCCTCTAAATACTCCGCCTCAGTACCGGCAAAGCGAAAGGGCGAGGTCTTTAGCCCCAGTTCTTCTGCCGCCAGTCGCCGAATGCCCTCGCGGTTCATGGTCAGCTGGGTGGCGCGGGCGGTGGGGATGACCCGCCAGCCTTCGGCTTCTAGCGCTACAAGAGTCTCGGTGGCGATCGCCTCCACCTCCGGCACAATCAGGCTGGGCTGCTCCTGCTCGACCACCTGCCGCAGTCGGTTGCCATCCAGCATGTCGATGACGTGGCGGCGGTGGGCTACGGCCATAGCTGGGGCATGGTCGTAGCGATCGACGGCCACCACCTCCAGCCCCAGACGCACTGCCTCTATAGCAACTTCCCGGCCCAGCTCACCCGATCCCAGCAGCAGCAGGCGCTGGGCCTCGTCGTTGAGGGGGGTGCCCAGGGGTACCAGGGGCGACAGCGAGGTGGTCATAACACGTTACTCCAGGCGTAAAGAAAAGACAGCGCGTAAAGAAATACAGCGGCACGGCCATAGTTTCTCAATATTAAGTGCTCACTTTTCAGAATTGTGTGTAACATCGCTGGTGATACCAGGCTTTAGTCGGCTTGGCATTACCTCAGGAGCAACGGCAAAACCATTGGGTGCGCGGTCAGGAGATACGGCATCGTCGATCTTCAACCCAGGAAATAGTGCTTAAACAAGAAAAGTGGAAAATCTGAATTAAATTGTGTACCATTCGTTAGCACTTTTCCCCCAGGGATGACTGCTGGGCCGCTGGATCTCTTCTTGAGTGCCTGAGAATGGCTTTTGGAGGGAAGAAACGGGCTCGTTTGGGTCTGCTTGGTTGTCTTTAAACCAGGCAGGTTTTCTGGTTACCCACCTGTTTTTCGGATACTACCGTGGATAGTCTCAAAGCCATTTTTAGTCGCAAGCCTCGGGGAGTTGGTATCGAGCTCACCCCTGAGAGAGTTAATTTGGCTCGCCTTAAAAAACAGGGAGCCTCGCTTAAGTTAGAGGCCTTGGCCTCGGTAGAACTGGCCGAGGGTATTTACGAGGAAGGCCAAATTCTAGACACCGCTGCCATGGCCGACGCTATTCAAACGGTGCTCACTGAAAGCAAGCTCAAGGTCAAACAGGCCACCACCGCTATTCCGGGCCGGGCCATTACCCGCGTCATTCCGGTGCCCGCCGAGCTCGACGATAACGAGCTGCGCGAAATGGTGCTCAACCAGGAGGCCAGTCTCTACCTGCCCTTCCCCCGCGAAGAGGCCGATGTTGACTACCAAAAGCTAGGTTATTTTGTCGATGAAGACGGCATTGAGAAGGTGCAGGTGCTATTGGTAGCGGTGCGCAAAGACCTCACCGACCCCTATATTGAGGTGTTTCAGCAGGCGGGGCTAGCGCTCAACGTGCTCGAAACCTCTAGCTTTGCTCTGATTCGCACCATTCGAGAGCAACTGCGGCAGTTTACGCCCCAGGAGGCCGCCGCCGTGGTCGATATCGAGTTTGAAAACACCGAAATTTCCATTGTGGTCGATGGGGTGCCCCACTTCTCGCGCACTGTACCCATTGGCACCTTTCAGATCCAGAGTGCCCTCAGCCGGGCCATGAATTTGCCCCCCTCCCGCAATACTGAGCTGCTCCAGGGCATGACGGTACCCATTCAAACGATGGATACCGTGGGTGCTCCCCAGATGGGCAACACTAACCCTGGCACCACCGCCATGCTGCGGGTGCTGGGTGAACTGTCTGACGAGCTGCGCCGCTCTATTGACTTCTACCTCAACCAGGGCGAAGACATGGAGGTGGCGCAACTGCTGCTGGCCGGGCCAGGGGCTTCCATTGGCCAGCTCGACGAATTTCTGGCCCAGCGGCTCAGTCTGCCCGCCAGCCAGATCGATCCGATTTCAGCGCTGTCGTTAGAGGTGGCTGAAGACATTCCCGAGAGTCAGCGGGCAGGATTGGCGACGGTCATTGGTCTCGGCATGCGGGAGGTGTAGCTATGTACGGTCTCGATATTAATTTTCTCAAGGATCGCGAAGTTCGCGTCTTTGAGGCTAAGCCCCGGGCCCGGGGTGGCGGGGTGGCGGGGTGGCCCCGGGCGATCGCAGGCCGCTGGTTTTAGGGTTGGCGGCGGCGCTGGTGCCGTTGGCGCTGGTGGGCGGCTACTGGGTGGTAACTCGCAGTCAGGTCAACCAACTGCGAGTCCGCAGTTCTGAACTAGACGCCGAGACGGCGCAGCTCCAGAGCCAACTCCAGGAAATCAGCGGCATTCAGGGGCAAATCGACCTGGTTCGTGCTGAAATTAACGCTTTTGTGGCGGTCTTTAACGATATTTTGCCCTGGTCGGCGCTGCTGCAAGACATTCGCACCCGCACCCCGGCCCGGGTTCAAATCGTTAGCCTCAACCAGACGACGACGACCCCCGAGCAAACTGACCCTGCCGTTACGCCAGAGTCGGTTGATGGGCTTTCCATTAATGGTGTGGCCTGTTCCTACGACGAGATCAACGATTTTGCTCTGGTGCTGCAGCGATCGCCCCTGTTGCAGTCCCAGACCGTAGCCATCAGTCAGGCTCAGCAGCAGCCTACCCTGCTCGACCCCCAAACCCAGGGGCGCTGCCCAGGCACCCCGGTGGGTGACCCTGACTTTTTGATCGACTACACCATCGGTGCCAGCATCACCGATACCCCAGCCTCCCAGCTGGTGGATGAGCTTGAGCGCCAGGGTACCGTCGGTCTAGTGACCCGTCTTCAGGCCCTGAGAGAAAAAGGAGTGATCGAATGACCGCATCGGGTGATTTCCTTCCCGCCGACGACAATCAGGCCTTAGACGTCGGCCCTAGCTACCCCGTCGCTTTTGGGGTAGAGTTTACTCCCAAGGTGCAGGGTATTGCCATAGCGGTGCTGGGGTTGGTCGGGGCCTTTGCCCTGTACAACTTTTTGGTCAAGCCCGTAGTGGCGGAAAAAAATGCTCTGGTGGGCCAGGTTGCCCAAAAGCAGGCTCAGGTTGACCAGCAGCGGGCCAGTCTCCAAGATCGCGCCGCCCTGGAGGCCGAGCTCAATTCGGCCATTGAGCAGCGGGTAGGCGTCTACAGCCTGTTGGGCGGGTCCCAGACCCTCGATACCCTGCTGCTTGACATCAATCAGCAAATTCAGAACAGCAACGCTGCGATCGCCGATGTGCTGCGGTCCAATCCAGCTACCCTCGACAACGCCCAACTCGCTGCTCTAGGGCTCACCCGAGAGCAAATTCAGCGGGTCAAGACTCAGTTTGCCGCTACTCCTCAGGTACAAAAACAGCTCTTTTCTTCCGAGCTGCTGCGGTTTAACCCCAGCCCACCAGAGCCGGTTACTGACCTTGGCCCAGAGCTCACTGGCAAGCTGGAGCGCGTCACTGTCGATGTGTCGATGCAGGCGCTGTTTCCCCAGACGCTCAGCATCATGCGCAACATCGAGCGCCTGGAGCCGCTGATCATCATCAAAGACGTGCAGCAGAGTATTGCGCCGCCCCCGGCCGATGCCACCGAAGAGGAACTGCTGGGCATTAGTCGACTACTACTCACCGACTTCACCCTCGAAGTGCTCGTACCCATT
>QBLT01000010.1:0-22703 GCA_003249105.1 Leptolyngbya sp.
ATTGCTAGGACGGCAGCGGGTGGGGAAGTGCTGGGGGGTTGGGTTTTGACCTCGATCGCAGCGTGATTAGCCACCTCACTGTCGACCTATTGGTGGGTTAGGGGCTATGGTCTGTGCCTCGGATGGCGGGGGCGATCGCCAGGGTCTCGGCTCCATAGAGCATGGTGGCAATATCGCCATCGGTCCATACGTGGGGAGATTGGCAGTGGTGGGCGACCAGCAGGCCCCAGAGATCGTCGCCCACCAGCACCGGCACGACCAGGTTGGCCTGCACCCGCAGCTCGCGCAGAAAATTGCGGTGGCACTCGGCAATGGGCTCGGTCTCGATGTCGGCGATCGCCCGGATCCGGCCAGCCAGGTACAGCGCCGCGTATTCGTTAGTAAAACATTCATCTGGCCCAGTAGACCCAAAGATCGAAAACTGCGGATCGCTGAGGGCCTCAAAGGTAACCCGCCCTTTCCAGGGGCGATAAAAGTAATACAAGAGCACTCTATCGACGCCCAGTTTTTCCTGTAAATCGTGGGTGGTATCCACGATCTGCGCATCCCTCTCCAGGCTGGTCGAGAGGCGGCTGATGATCCGCTGTAGGCCGGGGTCTGCTCGCTCGATGGGGTTGGGATGGGGCTGCTTAGAAGAGGGCTGGGGCACAGAAGAATTTGGTGTAGCTGTAAGGGGAACGTGATGCTTGTATTCTAACTAGATCACGGGATGGGCGGATTGCGAAAAAATTAGCACGGTGTAGGGGCCAATCGACAGGGTGCCGTGCCAGGGCAGCCCGTCCTGGTCGCCGGGTTCGGCATTGACATCGGTGCTGGGGTGGTTGGCAAAGTCGTCGTTGTAGCCCTGCCAATCGCTGTTAAAGCGGAGTACCCACTGACCGGCGGAGGGAAAGCCAATCTGGTAGTTGTCCTGGGCCAGGTGGGAGAAGTTGGCCACTACCACCACATCGTCCCCAGGGCCGCCCTGGGCCCAGCGCTGAAAGGCAATAATTTTGCGGTCGTCGTTGAGATGATAGACCTGGGTGAACTGCCCACAGAGCCCGCGGGTAAAGCCGTCGCGGCTGAGCCGCAGGCGAATCAGGTCGCGGTAGAGCCGCACAATGCCGTGGAACTCGTCGCGCTGATCCCAATCGACGGGCACGGTGTCGCGAAACCAACCACCCTCCAAAAACTCTTGCCCCTGAAACAGCATGGGAATGCCGGGGGCGGTAAACACCATGGCGGCGGCCAGGGTCGAGCGTTTGCGGGCGTACCAGCCCTTGGGGTCGCTGGGACTGATTTCCTGGGGCACCCGCGCCTTGCCGTTGGCCACCTCATCGTGGGATTCGCTGTAGATCACCCGGTCAAAGGCGTCGTCGTTGTAGCGGTACTGAATGGCGTCGCGAATGGCGACCAGCGATCGCTCCTCGTCCTGGGTGGCAATCACCGCCTGGCGAATGGTGTGCACAAAGCTGGCATCCCACTGGCAGCCAAACCCGGCCCCGCCCGCCCCCACATCCTTGGTGAGCCAGCGGTTGTTTTGCAGATCTTCGGCGATGGTGATGTGGCCAGGGTATTTCTCTACAATTTGGCTATTCATCCACTGGAGCAGGCTCCAGCCCTCGGGCAAATCCTGCACATCTTGATCCTGGAAGGTGCGAATGAACTGGGTGGCGTCAAAGCGCAGCCCATCGACGTGGTATTCCTCAAACCACATCAGGGCGTTGTCGCAGAGGTATTGGCGCACTTCGCCCCGGCCATAGTCGGGGCGGGTTTCTCCCCAGGGGGTATCGGCCCGGATGTCGTTATAAAAGTAGATGCCGCCGCGATCGTTTTCGCTCCAGCCGTCGAACTGCCAGAGGTCGAGGTCGCTGGGGCCGAGGTGGTTGTAGACCACATCCAAAATCACCGCGATGCCCGCCTGGTGAGCGCGCTTGACAAACTGCTTAAACGCCAGCGGCCCGCCGTAGCTGATTTCGACCGAAAAGATATGGGCGGGGTTATACCCCCAGGAGCGATCGCCCGCAAATTCGCCAATGGGCATGATTTGAATGGCGTTGACGCCAAGCTTTCTCAAATGCCCCAGCCGTGCCGACACCGACGCAAACTGGGCCGGTTGGTTGAGGCCCTCGCGGTCGTTAAAGGTGCCGATGTGCAGTTCGTAGATCACCAGCTCGTTCCAGGGGGCGAGCTGAAAATCATCCCCCTGCCAGTCAAAGCTGGGGTCGTGGACGATGGCATTGCCCACCGAGCTGGTCACCTCCCGCGCGTAGGGGTCGATGCGCTGAAACTCGCCCTGGGGGGTGGTCAGCAAAAACCGATAGGGGTCGCCCGCCCGCGCCTTGGCAATGTTGGTGTACCAGTAGCCGCCTGGCTCGGCCCGCATCTTGTGCTTGGTGCCGTTCCAGTTGTTGAAGGAGCCGATGACAGAGACCTTTTGGGCGTGGGGTGCCCACAGGCGAAAGGCCACGCCTTTGGGGTGGAGAATCGAGCCGATGCCCTTGATCGTCGTGGCCTGACTCATAGTTACTGCCTTACCTTCACTAAGGGACTGAACCGGGTTGCGATCGCCCCCTTTACTGGGTCAACCGGGGACTGTGGTGCCTGGGCTGAATGAGGGGGTGGCCCATTCCATACCTCCTAGTCGGCAGCGACCACCGGGATGGTCGCTGCGGTCTACCGATAGATGGCCTCAGGTGTGCAGCATCGGTGCTGCTCCAGGTCACATCCTCTCGACAAAACACCGAGGGCAGCAGCATGGTTTCGGCCTGGAAACGCCCCGCCACCGAGCGGGTGATGTCGGCATCGCTGCCAGTAGACCATTTGCTCGGCGGTGAAGGGTATCGAGGTCTTGAGCTTGATTTCGCTGTGCATTTTGAGGCGAAGGGCTGAGGCGAGGACGGTGCCGGGGGCAATTGCATGCTTCAAATACCGTCTTGCTGCTGCTGGTAAATGGGCCAATTCATCGGGGCTAAATCGGCGAGCTTGAGCTTTGGCCGACTGCCCTAGCGCATTCTCCCACAGTGTATTGAGGGAACCATTGAGGGAAAGCGGTTTGGTCATCATGGCCTCCGATATTGTATGAGCCGCCTGCTGGGCCAGGTCCGATTATTTATCCATTGAAACGCCAATTCCCAAAATGCCTGCGATCGATAAAATTGTGCCTATTAAAACGCTGTGAAAAACGTAGGTAATCAGCCCAAAAAATACCGCGCTGACGACAATGACTGCCACCAACCCCACTGACCACAGCCAGGTAGCTTTAAAGTTAGACCTAGATCTAGACCTAGCCGAGGCCAAGGGATGAGCAGCTATTGCTGGCAGGTGATTTTGGCGCAGCCTCTCAGACGCAGCGTGAACCGTTCCCGTAATCGATGGGTCTAACAGTACCGAGACGAAAAGACAACTGAGGCCCAGGGTTTTGATCAGGGCGATCGCCGCATGGGCATATTCCCACTGGTTGCGATACTGCGTCCAGTCGGCAGGCACGGGCTGGGTCAACCAGGTGGCAAACGCCGCATTCATGGGTGCGACAAAGATCAGCCAGCTCGCAAACCCTAAGCCTAGAAACATGGCTCCAGCCAGGGCCCAATAAAACACCGCGCCGCGCTTGCGCACCCCAACAGCCAGGCCCACTGCTGCTGCGATCGCGCCCATCTCAAACCCTGCGCCGACTGAGCCAAACAGCCGATACAGGTTTTCAACAACGGTTACCTCGACCCAGAGCCGCTGGTCAAACTGCATTCGTTGGGGCAGCTCTAGCAAATGGGTCATAGACAAACTGAGACTCAGCGATGCCAGCATCAGGGCTATAAATCGCCAGACTCGCAGGAATGTTGCGCTACTGTGCCCCATAGACGTTCGTTAGATGGCGAATTACCCCAAGCGTTGAACTCAACTTAACAGCTCATACTTGCCACCCCGTTCCAGGGCTTTTTGGTAGGCCGGGCGAGCGTGGATGCGATCTAAGAAGGCCATGAGTTTGGGCCGACTGGCGTTTAACCCTGCCCGAGCAGCGGCGGCTTCGAGGGGGAAGCTGAGCTGAATATCGGCGGCGGTAAAGTCTTCCCCGGCAAACCAGGTGCTTTTGCCCAGCTCTGCCTCCATAAAGTCGAGGTGCTGGGTGATTTGAGGATGAATAAACGAGTCTTTGACCCGATGGACGATGCCTCGGGCGATGGGCTTGGCAAAGAAGGGCATGGGGCTTTGCTCAATTTTGTCGAAGATCAGCTTGATCAGCAGCGGCGGCATGGCCGACCCCTCGGCGTAGTGCAGCCAGTAGGTGTAGCGCAGCCGCTCTGGGGTATCGGGAGCCGGAATCAGCCGCCCATCGCCGTAGCGATCGACCAAATATTCGACGATCGCCCCCGATTCGGCCAGGGTCAGGTCGCCATCGGTGAGCACGGGCGACTTGCCCAGGGGATGCACCTGCCGCAGCGACGGCGGAGCCAGCATGGTCTCGGGGTCGCGATCGTAGCGCTTGATCTCGTAGGCCAAGCCCAGTTCTTCGAGCAGCCAGAGCACCCGCTGGGAGCGGGAGTTATTTAAGTGGTGAACGGTAATCATCGCGTGGCGTTCCTCGATTGGTCATTCAGCCATACCCCATCTAACGGCTTTCTAACAGCCCCCTAACGGTAGATGGCCTCATCGATGGTGGCCCGAAAGAACTCTCCCTCTGGCTCAAACCGCTCGCTGCCAAAGTACCAGCCTACCCGCAGTCGGGTAGGAATGGTGTAGCCGCTGAAGGTGCTCTCTTCCTCAATCATTGCGCCAAAGTCTACATAACGGTGCTCACCACCGTCGGGATTTCCCCAGCGGGGCAGCTTAGCCGTCTTCAACTGCCCTGTGTGGTCAAGGGTAAAATCGAGCTCTGCCTGCTCGCCTTGGGCCATAAAACTGGCATGGAGGTGGGCTACATCGGTGCTGCCCCAGGTGACATCACCTAGGCAAAACGCTGAGGGCAACAGCGTCAACTCGGTGTGGAAGCGCCCCGCCGATGATCGGGTAATATCAGCCCCAGTGCCGGTCATCACCGGAAACAGCCCCAGCAGCTTCCACTGCATCGACCCGGTGCCATCAATGATGCGGTCTGACCCGACGACGGGTAGGCGAGTCATCCAGGCGGTGGCGCTCCAGATAAAGCCGCGCTGCCAGCAGACCACCTGCTCGGCGGTGAAGGGGCTCCAGGTTTTTAATTTGATTTCGCCGTGCATTTTTAGTCGCACGGCTGAGGCGAGGGCGGTGCCGGGTGCGATCGCATGCTCTAAATACCGTCTTGCCGCTTCCGGCAGATGGACAAAGTCATCTGGATTAAATGCGCGCTGCTCAGGTATGGCTGAATTCCACAGTGCGTCGAGAGAAATTTGTTTGGCCATAACTTTGCTCTCGTTTACGCTTTCTAAAACAGGATATTGGTGAGCTGTGCTTGAATTTCAGCCAGGTTTGCATCCTCTCGATTGCTCAGAATTGTGATCAAGATATGATCGTGGGGATAGCGCGTAATCAGGCTGAGAAATCCGTTGATGCCGCCCGCATGGCTGGCCATTGGGCGATCGCCCGCTTTGCCGATAAACCATCCATAGCCAGGGCCAGACCCGCCGCCGTTAAAGATAGGCACAAAGGGAGTAAACATCTCATGCAGCAAGGTTTGAGAGATAAGTTGATCGGTGTATAAAGCCTGATCCCAGCGATAGAGATCGGCCACGGTAGAGTACAATCCTCCCGCCGCAAAGGGGCCAGACATATCGATAAATTCGGCCTGGGCCAACCCGTCACGATAGCCCACCGCCAGGTCGCCAGCATTGTGGTCATAGCCCGAATTGATCATCTGTAGCGGGGCAAAAATATGGTCTTGGAGAAAGGTTTCGTAGGTGCTGCCCGAGGCCTGTTCGATGATGGCACCGAGCAAAACATAGCCCGAATTGCTGTAGCGAAACTTTTCGCCGGGCAGAAACTCTAGCGGTTGGTCTCGAAATCGAGCGATCGTCTCGGCGGGTGACGACGGCAACCCCATGGTGGCCCTGAAGCCGGGCAAACGAGCAAAGTCTGTAACCCCAGCGGTATGGGTCAAGAGCTGGTGAATCGTGATTGCTTGCCACCGGGCCGGGCAGTCTGCCAGGTAGGCGCAAATGGGGTCTTGCACGGTGAGAATACCCCGCTCCTGCAAGATCAAAATCGCCATTGCCGTAAATTGTTTGGTCAGCGAGCCCAGGCGAAATTTGGTTTGGGCGGTGTTCAAAAGGTGGCGATCGCGATCGGCCTCGCCATAGCCACGGCTCAGCAAAATTTTGCCCTGGCGAGCCATCAGCACCGCCCCGCTAAAGCCTGCTTCGGTGGCCAGGTCACCTAGATATTGGTCAGCCTGGGCCGCCATTGTCTGCGCCGACAGAGACGCCAGGCTGGGGGGAGTACGGCTTGCGATCGAGGGCAGTGGCCCACGGCAAACCAGCCATGCGGTGACCAAAACCAGCAGCAGAAAGCGCGTCAAGGTGCCGGGGACTCTACTCATGGTGCTGACCCCGATTTGACGATCGCGTTACCGCTGTCTGGGTTTGCCCCAGCCGACGCCGGCTCGGGGCATAGGCAATGCTACCGGCAATGGCGACTAACAAGGCTGGAGCCGCCAGCCAGAGCCAAAAGCCGGGCAGCAGCTGCACTAGCTGAAGCTGGCTGAAGGGGTTGCTGCCGTTGGGTAGCGGCCACCGATAGGCAGACAGGGTGCCCGTGAAGCCGATGACGACGGCGAAGAGGGCGGATGCGATCGCGCCCCCGTACCTGCGCCGCACAAATAGCCCGCAGGCCAGCCAATACAGCGGATTTGCCAACCAGGCGATCGCAGGCACCTGCAAAAACAGCAGCCCTAAAACTCCCCAGGCCGTCACCTCAATGCCCCCCATGACGTACAGAGCACCCACAGCTCCCGTCTGAGATTCGACAATGCGAAAAGCCAGCGCCGGTAGGGCCAAAGCTGTCAGGTAGAGCAGCAGCGATAGCCCTAACCAAAACAGGGGTCGAGTAAAAAAAGGCGAGGTTTTCATCGGGTGCCTCTATTGCCTCAATAGCGGGCACGAGCACAGACTACTAATCAAACAGCCCCTCGACGGTTTGGCGAAAAACTATCAGGGCGTGGGTCTCTTGATAGGGCTTTAGCTCCTCTAGCAGCTGGTCAGAAAGGTCAGAGCTGACAATGGTTTTGATTTCAATATTGGTGTTGTAACCCGCAATATCGCCCATACGCCTGCCGTGGCTGCCCGCCCCCTTGGCCGGCACAATCGTGTAGCCCGACACCTCTAGCTGGCCGAGAAGGTGAATCAGGCGCTCTTGCAAAACCGCTTCGCCAATAATGGTGACGAGGGTGCCTTTAGTTAGTGAAGATGACATATAAGCCTCTAGGAAATCTTTTGGAGGGGCAGACTTGAGCAAAAAGCAGACTTGAGAATTGAATGGTGAGTTAATAAAGGGCGAATTGACGAACTACAACCCTAAATTTAAATGCCAAAATACCCCCATCGCTCCAACAAGTTGAGCCATAAAAGCCGTCTATGCACTAGCCCTTGGCTCAGGCTAAGCCTTGCCGAACTAGGCTATCCATCAACTGAGCAGCGAGCAATAGCTGAGCCAACCAAGCGCTGCCTCAGCATTTCTCCAGGCAGCGCGTAAATCGCTTCCGCAGCAGTGACGTTCAATGCTGGGAATTGCTGGGGCTAATCGTACTGTTTGCGCTCTTTCTTGGGCTTTTTACTGCCGTCAGCGTCTGCCTTGGGCTTCTTCACTTCTTTGTTGCCTTTCTTTTCTTTACCCATGGTTCTATCCGTTAGGGGTTAGCAAAAATTATTAAATTGTCAGCCGTGGTGCTGGTAGGGCGGCACCCCCAAAAAACTGTCGCAGATTGGCAGATTAGATCTACGGGCTGTGCTCAAACGCTTAACTGCCAAAATTTTGTAGGCATCTATTTTGGCTACCTTGGAATGGGTCGTGCCGTTGCTTGAGATGATGAACTAATTGTAGTCGGTATCGATCGGCCTCAACCGCCTGGGGGCCAATCTATAGATTTGCTGGGTTCACCCAGACCGCCATTTCGGTTAGCTGGAGCGGCCCGTATTGGGTGGCCAGCGCTACATCGGCGGCATCGCGACCGTAGGCAATCACAATGCGGTTGCCCTTGGGGGCAGGCTGGGTGGCGTCAAAGGTGTACCAGCGATCGCCCACGTAGGCCTCAAACCAGGCGTGCAGATCCATCGGCTCTAGCTGGTGCAGATAGCCCACCACCATGCGGGCCGGAATGGTCAGACTGCGGCACAGGGCCAGGCCCAGATGGACGAAGTCGCGGCAGACCCCGACGCGGTTTTTTTCGGTGTCGATCGCCGAGGTCGAGGCATCGCTGGTGTCGTAGCGGTACTCAATGTGGGTGTGAATCCAGTGGCGAATTGCTTCGACCTGGTCGTAGGCAGGCTCGATGCCAGTCACAATGGCGCTGGCTAACTCGGCCATCAGGTCAGACTGGCAGTAGCGGCTGGGCAGCAAAAACTGAAGCGCATAGTCGGGCAAGTCTTGCACGGGCACAAACTCAGCGCCAAACTGCACGTCAATGGTGTCGGCGACCTCCACGGTCGAGGTGCTGCGCACCCGCAGCTGCCCCACCGGGGCGATCAGCCGCTGACAGAGGTTGCCGTAGCTATCGACATAGTCGACCACAGGCACCCTCGGCTCAAGCGCTAGGCTGTCTTGAATTATCTGCTGAGCCACCCCACCGCGCGGGCGCAGCATCAGAATCAGCGGCGAAGGCTCAGTGGTCTCAAACAAAAGCTCACACCCTGCGGTTAGTCGCATCAGATTTTCCGGTGGCAGTACAGTAACGGTTAGTTTGGCGCAAACAAGCGGCTTTGGCTCAGGCGATCGCTGGCCGGTTATTCGTTGGCGAGCTAGTGAATAGAGTATGGCGAAGTTTTTCCGTTTTGGCCCAATGGCCCACCGAGCGTTCTCGACCTATTTCGAGGAAACTTATTCTGATGAAATTTAGGAGGTGTTGAGCCGAGGCTGCTGGCTGCCTGGCACCGGGGGCAAAGGAGGGTTGAGCCATTGCCGACCGCCGTTTAGGCCATCGCCTGGTCAGCAGTTCCTCTATGCCAACCGAACCTGACCTGAGCTTGTTTCCAGGGGAGGGCGGCACTCTATCCGGCGCTGCACTGCCTTGCGGTCGGCAAGACCGGGAAGACTAGAAAGAACATTCAACGACTCATCCGATGATTGGGCTGCCTGGATACCAACTCTTAGATCAGCTGCACGTCGGGGTAAAGAGCCTAGTTTACCGGGGGCGGCGGGTCGCTGATGGCCAGCTGGTGATAGTCAAGGTGTTGCGCAGCGAGTGGCCAACGCCCGACGAGCTGATGCGGTTACGCCATCAGTTTGCGATCGCCCGCAGTCTGCATGCGCCCAACATTGTGCGGCCCTACGAGCTGCTGCCCTACCGCCAGAGCTACGCGCTGATTTTAGAAGACTTCGGCGGCATTTCCCTCAAGCAGTGGATTCAGCAACGCCAGGGGGAGGGCAAAGGCGGGCTGGGGCTGCTGGAGTTTCTGGATATTGCTCAGCAGCTCACCGATATCCTGAAGCATCTCAACGACCAGGGCATCATTCATAAAGACATCAAACCCAGCAATCTGCTGATTCATCCCCAAACCCGGCAGATAAAGCTGACCGACTTTAGCCTCGCCTCACGACTGCCCCGCGAGGCGAATTTGGCCCAGCGATACCAGCCCTTAGAAGGCACCCTG
The DNA here is from genome assembly GCA_003249105.1 of Leptolyngbya sp. Taxonomy (GTDB): domain Bacteria; phylum Cyanobacteriota; class Cyanobacteriia; order Phormidesmidales; family Phormidesmidaceae; genus Nodosilinea. The sequence goes on from QBLT01000010.1 coordinate 9,753, forward strand.
GCCTACATTTCGCCTGAGCAGACCGGGCGGATCAATCGTGGCGTCGACTACCGCGCCGACTACTATTCCCTCGGCGTCACCCTCTACGAGCTGCTGACCGGGCGGGTGCCCTTTACCGCCGATACGCTGATGGGCCTGGTGTACTGCCACATTGCCAAAGCCCCAACCCCCATCGCCAGCCTAAACTCAAGGGTGCCGCCGGTGGTGGCGGCGATCGTCAGCCGATTGATGGCAAAAACCCCTGAGGATCGCTATCAGAGCGCAGTGGGCCTACACCACGACCTCGAACGGTGCCGCCGCCAGCTAGAGCAGACGGGGCAGATTGTCGCGTTTGCGATCGGGCAGCGCGATCGCAGCCATCGCTTTCTGATTCCCGAAAAGCTCTACGGTCGAGGGCCAGCGGTGGCCACCCTGCTGGCCGCCTTTGAGCGCGTCACTACGGCTGGGGCAACCGGCGGCGAACTGGTGCTAGTTGCAGGCTCCTCAGGAGTGGGCAAAACGGCGGTAGTGAACGAAGTGCAGAGGCCGATCGCCCGCCAGCAGGGCTACTTTATTCGGGGCAAGTTTGATCAGTTCAAGCGCAACACCCCCTTTGTGGGCTTCTTGACCGCCCTGCAAGGGCTGATGCAGCAGCTGCTCAGCGAGACTGAGGCCCAGCTGCTGGCCTGGCGCACCGCCATTTTGACCGCCCTAGGCCCCAACGGCCAGCTGCTGATTGACGTGATTCCTGAGCTAGAGCAGATCATTGGGCCTCAGCCGCCCGTGCTAGACCTCGCCGGTCAGGCGGCGCAGCATCGCTTTAATCGGCTATTTCAGAATTTTGTGCAGGTGTTTGCCGCGCCCCAGCATCCCCTGGTGGTGTTTTTGGACGACTTGCAGTGGGCCGATCTGGCGTCGCTCCAGCTGATGAACCTGCTGCTCGGCGATTTGCGGTGCCCCCACCTGCTGCTGATTGGGGCCTACCGCAACAATGAGGTGAGCGCAGCCCACCCGCTGATGCTCACCCTAGACACCCTGCACCAGGCGGGAGCCACCATCAACACCATTACCCTAGAGGCGCTGTCGGTCACCAGCATCAATCAGCTGGTGGCCGATACCCTGCTCTGCCCAGGAACCTTGGCCCAGCCCCTAGCCAACGTGGTCTACCAAAAGACCGGCGGCAACCCGTTTTTTGCCACCCAGTTTTTGCAGGCCCTGCACCAGGCGGGCACCATCGTCTTTGACCCAACTCAGGGAGCCTGGCAGTGCGATCTGGGGCAGGCCCACAGTGCCGCTATGGACGAGGATGTGGTGGCGTTTATGGCCCAGCAGCTGCAAAAGCTGGAGCCTTCTACCCAGGCCGTGCTGAAGCTGGCGGCCTGCATCGGCAACCCCTTTAGTTTGGGTACGCTGGCGCTGGTGGCGGAGCGGCCCGAAACCGAGGTGGCGATCGCCCTGTGGAGCGCCCTAGAACTGGGGCTAGTGCTGCCCCAGAGCGAGCTGTACACCCTGCTAGAGCCCGAAGTAAGCCTAGAGCCCGCCCCGCCGTCCTTAGACAGGCCAGAGCTGAGCTACCGATTTCTGCACGATCGCATTCAGCAGGCCGCCTACTCGCTGATTCCCGTCGACCAGCGCTCCCAGACCCATCTCACCATCGGCCAGCTGCTGTGGCACAAATCGTCCCCGACCCAGCGCGACGAGCAGCTGTTTACCATCGTCAACCACCTCAACGAGGGGCAGGCGCTACTGGCTGCCGCCGCCGAACGAAACCAGCTAGCCCAGCTCAATTTGCAGGCGGGCCGCAAGGCCAAAACGGCCACCGCCTACCCGGCCGCGCTCGACTATCTGCGTCAGGGCATTGCCCTGCTACCGGCCAATAGCTGGGGTCAGCACTACGATCTGACCCTGGCTCTGCACCAGGAGATCACCGAAGTCGCCTACCTCTGCACTGACTTTGAGCAGATGGCGTGGTGGGCTGACCGCACCATTCACCACGCCGGCAACCTGCTCGATCAGCTGCCCGCCTACGAGGTGCGGCTGCTGGCCGATCGGGCCCAGGGCAACTATCTGGCGGCGGTGCGCACTGGCCTCCAGGTGCTGCGCATTCTGGGGGTTGACTTTGCCGAACAGCCCACCCCGGCTGAGGTGCAGCAGGCCCTGGCCGACACGCACCAGCTCTGGGCTGGGCAAGACCCCCTCAGCCTGCTCGCCCTACCGCCGATGGCGCGGGGGCAGCGGCTAGCGGCCATGCAGATCATGACTAAGCTCACCGCCCCGACCTACCGAGCGCTACCGGCCCTGACGCCCCTGCTTATAGCCAAGCAGGTAGAGTTTTCCATTTGCTTTGGCAATAGCCCGATCTCAATTTTTGCCTATGCCGAATATGGCATGGCATTGTGCAGCATGGGCGAGATCGATCTGGGCTATGGATTTGGTCAGCTGGCATTGGGGCTGCTAGAGCAGCTCCAGGCGACCGCCGGCGAAAGCCGGACCCGGTATCTGGTACACAACTTCATCTGCCACTGGCGCGACCCCCTGCGCCAGAGCCTGCCCGCCTTTGTGCAGGCCTACCAGAGCGGGCTGGCGACGGGCGATCTGGAATGTGTGGTGCTCAACGCCCAGGCCTATGGCCACTACGCCTATTTTTCTGGGCAGCCCCTGGAGGATTTGGCGGCGGAGATGGCCGCCTACCGGCAGACTCTGCGCCAGCTCAAGCAGGTGTCGCTGAAGTGCTTAGAAGTTGTGCAGCAGACGGTGCTCAACCTGCTGGGGGAAGGGGAGCCCTGGTGCTTGAATGGATCGGTGTACGAGGCCGAATCGTCGGTGCGGTTTCACCTGGAGCACGGCGATCGCACCTCCCTGTTCCACTACCACTTTAACCAGACGGTGCTCTACTACCTGTTTGGGCAGATTGAGCCGGCGGCCCAGCAGTCCGATCAGGTGGCCACCTATTTGGACGGGGGGCGGGCCCAGTTTCCCGTCGCCCTCTACGCCTTCTACGATGCCCTGATTCAGCTGGCGCTCTGGGATCAGCCCCTTGACAAGCCCGCCGACCAGGCCGCCCGGTGGCAGCGCATTCAGCAGCAGCAGGAAAAGTTGACCCAGTGGGCCGACGCTGCCCCCAGCAACCACCACCACCGCTGGCAGCTGGTCGAGGCCGAAATCGCCCGGGTCGAAGGGCGCTACCTGGAGGCGATGGCGGCCTACGACGGGGCGATCGCCGCCGCCAAAACCCACGGATTCATTCAAGATGAAGGGCTGGCCAATGAGCTGGCGGCTCGGTTTTACCTGGCCTGGGGGCGCGACAAGCTGGCCCCGCCCTACCTCCACGCTGCCTACCACGCCTACGCCCAGTGGGGGGCCAAAGCCAAAACCCAGCAGCTCGAAGCCCTCTACCCCGAGGTGTTGCAGGCCGCATCGGCGCTGCCCACGCCAGGGGTGCTCAGCGCCAGCGACGAGATCAGCAGTCGCACCAGCGACACCGCCGCCCTCGACTTGGCCGCCGTCATTCAGGCCTCCCAGGCGATCTCCCAAGAGCTGCGCCCCGATCAGCTGATCGTCACCCTGATGCAGCTGGTGCTAGAGAACGCTGGGGCCGAGCGCGGGGCCTTGGTGCTGCGCCAGGCCAACCAGCTGATGGTGGTGGCCCAGTGCCTCAGCGGCGAAACCTGCCGGGTGGATCTGGTGCCCCTGCAAACCAGTCGCTGCCTGCCGGTGAGCCTGATTCACTTCGTCGATCGCACCGCCGCACCCCTGGTGATTGATGATATGCGAGTCGAGCCGCGCTTTGCCGCCGACCCCTACATCGTGCAGCGATCGCCCAAATCGGTGCTAGCGCTGCCGCTGACTCAAAAAAACCAGGCGATGGGCGTGCTCTACCTGGAGAATAATTTGACCACCGGGGCGTTTACCCGCGATCGCATTCAGGTGCTCGACATTCTCTGCGCCCAGGCGGCGATTTCCTTTGAGAACGCCAACCTCTACCAAAACCTAGAGCTGAGCAACCGAACGCTGCAACAGTCCCTTGAGAATCTGCAAAAAACCCAGGCCCAGCTGCTCCAGGCCACCGACAAGCTCCAGCACGATGCCCTCTACGACGGCCTCACCAACCTGCCCAATCGCGCCTGCTTCCTCAACCTGCTCAACCGCGCCATTCAGATCAGCGCCCAGCACCCCGATCGCCTCTACGCCGTGCTGTTTATGGATCTCGATCGGTTCAAAAACATTAACGACAGCCTCGGTCATTTAATCGGCGACGAGTTTCTCAAGCTGGCCAGTCAGCGGTTGCAGGGCTGTGTAGGTTCCGCCGATGTGGTAGCGCGGTTTGGCGGCGACGAATTTGCTATCTTGCTCGAAAACTTGGTGCACCCTGACGATGCCCTGGCGATCGCCCAGCGCATTCAAGACCAGTTTTCCCTAGCCTTTCGAGTCAGCGATTACGAAGTCTTTTCCACCGCCAGCACCGGCATTACCTACAGCACCCTCAACTACCAGGTGGCCACCCACGTGCTGCGCGATGCCGACATTGCCCTCTACCAGGCCAAGGCCAAGGGCCGCAACCAGTACGTGGTGTTTGACCCCGCCATGCAAACCCAAATCACCCAGCCGCTCCAGCTAGAGAGCGACCTGCGGCGAGCCATTGAGGCTCAAGAATTTTGTCTCTACTACCAGCCAATCGTTTCGCTAGCCACCGGCCAGGTGCGCGGCTTTGAAGCCCTGGTGCGCTGGCAGCACCCCACCCGCGGGCTGATTTCTCCCCTAGAGTTTATCCCCGTGGCCGAAGAAACTGGGCTGATTGGCCCGATCGGCTGGTGGGTGCTCGAAACCGCCTGTCAGCAGCTCAGGCATTGGCAGGCGACCTCCCAGTCGGCGCTGCTGACCATGAACGTCAACCTGTCCGCTATGCAGCTCAAGCAGCCCGAGCTGATCGAGCGGCTGGCCAGAGTGCTCCAGGCCACCCAAATTCCCCGGCACTGCCTCAAGCTTGAGATTACCGAAAGCTGCATCCTCGACACCTTCACCTCGGAGGCTCAGTCACTCAAACGGCTCAAGGCCCTGGGCGTGCGGCTCTGCATCGACGACTTTGGCACAGGCTACTCGTCCCTCAGCCGCCTGCACGAATTTCCCATCGACACCCTCAAAATTGACCGCTCCTTTGTGCAGCGCCTCAGCCCCGTGGGCGCAGACCCCCAAACCTCCCTAGAGACGGTGCAGATGATTCTCACCCTAGCCCACAGCCTAGACATAGACGTAGTTGCCGAAGGCATCGAAACCGCCACCGAACTCGATATTCTCAAAACGCTGGGGTGTGAACATGGCCAGGGCTATTGGTTTGCCCCACCCCTGGTTGCAGAAGCGGCGGCTCAATGGCTGTAACCAACAAAGGGCGATCTGTGAAACAGAACTAAAGACTTTGGATCCCCCGCTTCGCTGCCCCCTTAAAAAGGGGGCTACAACAACCCCGATTCATTGCCCCCCTTTTTAAGGGGAGTTAGGGGGGATCGATGGAGAGTATGTCCTAACACAACCAAATTTTGCAGAATTGGTAAGTAGGTTGCCATAAATGAAATGACCAGATGTAGGTTGCGGTTGAGGAACGAAACCCAACACCCGCATGGGTTACGCTTCGCTAACCCATCCTACAAATACATATGGCGATCTACTTACTAGCTAGGGGCATAGAGCTTTGTGGTAGCGCCCCAGCGCCATCAGCGGAAAATGGTGGCGATACAGGTGGTAGCGAATGTAAAAGTGGCGCGGAAAGCCGGTACCGGTAAACTCCTGCTCTTCCCAGGTGCCCTCAGGGGTTTGAGTCTCCAGCAAATAGTGAATGCCCTTCTCGATCGCCGACTCTGCGGCAGCACTAGAGCTATCGGCATCGAGTAGCCCTAGCAGCGCCCAGGCGGTTTGGGAGGGGGTGCTCGGTCCCTGGCCTTTGAGGGTGGGGTCGTCGTAGCTGCGGCAGGTTTCGCCCCAGCCGCCGTCGGGGTTTTGGCAGCTAATCAGCCAATTGACTCCGCGCGCAATCGCCCCCTGCCCCTGTTTTGGCGCAATCAACGCCAGGGCCGACAGCGCCCCGCTGGTGCCGTAGAGGTAGTTGACGCCCCAGCGGCCAAACCAGCTGCCATCGGCCTCCTGTTCGTTCAGCAGAAAAGCCAAGCCCTGTTCGAGCCGCTGGGGGGTGAGGTCGCGGTTGTAGCGGGCCGCTAGGTCGGGTTCGCGGCAGAGGCGACCGTGCATCTCCAATACTCGGGCGGTGATGTCGGCGGTGCTGGGGTCGATCATCGCCTTGAGGTCGCCGTAGGGAACGGCGTTGAGCCAATCCTGGTCGTTGTCGATGTCGAAGGCGGCCCAGCCCCCGGTTTTGCACTGCATGGTGGCGACCCAGCGCACGGCCCGGGCGATCGCCTCACGCTTCAGCGCCTCGTCGGGCAGGGTTACGTCTTGCAGAGCCATGGCCACCACCGCCGTGTCGTCCACATCGGGGTAGAAGCGGTTCTCAAACTCAAAGGCCCAGCCCCCCGGTTTGCCCTGGGGATTTTTGACGATCCAGTCGCCATAGTCGAGAATTTGCTTGTCTAGCAGCCATTCGCCCGCCCGCACCAGGCTGGGATGGTCGGGGGCTAGACCCGAATCGGTGAGCGATCGCATCCCCAGGGCCGTATCCCACACTGGGGAGACGCAGGCCTGTACCCAGTAGGTGTCATCGGTTTCTACCGCAAAGTTGTCGATCGCCTTCAAGCCGCGCCGCACCACCGGATCGTTCGCGTCGTAGCCGAGGCAGCGCAGGGCCAGCATCGAGTTCAGCATGGCGGGGATAATGCCGCCCCAGTCGCCCGTGGCTTCCTGCCGTTCTAAAATCCACTGCTCGGCCTTGCGCAGCCCCTCGTCACGAAACGGGGTGAAGTTGATGGATTCGGCAAATTTAAACGCACCGTCGAGCCAGATAAAGATGTCGCTCCAGTCGCCGGCTTTTGGCAGTTCCCAGCGCACGTTGGCGACGCCCTCGGCGTAGAGTTCATCCACAGAAACGGCGGGGTCAAGCTTGTAGACCGGCTTTTGGTCAAAGACGACCAGCAGCGGCACGGTGCTGCCCCGCGCCCAGCTCGACAGTTCGTAGATGGTGAAGGGCGAGGGCGACTCTAGCAGCATCACCCAGGCGGGCAGCGAGGGCAGGCCGCGCCAGTCGTAGCAGCCGATCAGGGCCAGGTGCAGCTTGGTGAAAATGCGGGTTTTGCTGATGCCGCCGCGCTGAAGAATAAACTCTTTCGCCCTCACCAGGGCCGGATCGCTGGCGGGCACCCCCAGCACTCGCAGCGCTGTGTAAGCCTCAACGGAAGTACTGAGGTCGCCGCCGTCGCCGTAGAACAGCTCCCAGCCGCCGTGGGGTCGCTGGTGCGATCGCAAATAGTGCTCTGCCTTGGCCAGGGGGCGCGCGCCATCGGTGCCCCAAATCTTGTGCAGCAGAATGATTTCGGCGGTGATGGTGACGTTCGACTCCAGCTCGGCCCACCAGTAGCCATCGGGGTGCTGTAGGCCCAGCAGGTAGTTTTGCGCGGCAGCGATCGCCGCCGCGATCTCTGCGGGCATCGCCGAGTCAAGCCCGGTTAACTGCTGCGGTTCTTGAATCTGCATGGCCACCCCTCACGGTCAAAACTCTGCGGTCAAGACGCTATGGTCCCTGGGGCAGCATAATGCAAATGCTTCCATCAAGGAAAGATAGGCGACTCGTCAGTCAATTCTGGCCCAACATCCTCAGCCATTGGCTAGACATTCTAAAAAAAGCTGCCAACCTGACAGGAAAACCCAGGCAGCAGTGGTGATTCAAGACTGTCCGTCGCCAGTAGCGTCGCAGTTCGCTGGAGCTGAGCAGCTTGACGGCGATAGAGTTCAACCTGCCGCAGCCGCCAGTTAGCAATCCAATATTCCTGTACGCCTTGCTGAGAGTAGAGTTTGAGCTTGGCTTCGCGGTCGCGCCGCTCGTTGGTGCTGCCTTCGGAGAGCACTTCCACAATCAGTTCGGGTGCGCCGCGCAGGTGGCCTTCGTCATCCATCAGGGCGGCGAGGCGATCGTGGGAGCCCCAAATTACATCGGGAATAACGTTGTCGGTATCGGTAAAAATTAGCCCTGGCGTAATCAGCGGCTCACCCAAACCACTCTCGTCTGACCAACTCAATAATTGAGCATAAATTCGACCGATGGCGCGTTGGTGACCAGAATGAGGGGCACGAGTCACGCACAGCTCTCCATCGATAATTTCATAGCGCTTCCATTCGTCGGCGGCCAGCACCTCTAGATCGGCAGTCGTCCAGCGAATTTTGGGAGTGGCTTGAGTCATCGGAGCCTCCTGGGGGTGCCCTTTGCTCTAGCTTAGCGTCGTCAGCCAGCGCGATCGCCTTTATGATGCGTAAGAATTAACCGCAGACAATGGCGATGGCAATTTTAGCGTTGAGCTTGACGAGTCTGGCGCTCCTAATCTGGATAGGGATGCTGCTGTTTTGGGGCCAGTTTTGGCGGGCCGACCAGCGGCTTGGGGCCGAGAGCTGGGTGCCCCTGGCCACCTGCCCCCAGGTGGCGGTGGTGATTCCGGCCCGCAACGAGGCAGAGCTGATTGGGGTGGCGGTGCGATCGCATCTCACCCAAACCTACCCCGGCAACTTGCAAGTAGTGCTGGTGGATGACCAGAGTACCGATGGCACGGCAGCGGTGGCGCAGGCGGCGGCAACTGCGGTAGAGCGGGGCGATCGCCTGACAATCCTCCCGGGGACAGCCCTGCCCGCAGGCTGGACGGGCAAGCTCTGGGCAATGGAGCAGGGCTGGCGCTACCTAGCGTCGCAGCCTACCCCGCCCGACTACGTGCTGTTTACCGATGCCGATATCGAGCACGATGCCGCCAGCCTCCAGCAGCTGGTGTCTAAAGCTGAATGCGACGGGCTCGACCTGGTATCGCTAATGGTGCAGCTCCGCTGTGAAAGTTTCTGGGAAAAGCTGCTGATTCCGGCATTTATCTTCTTTTTTCAGCTGCTCTACCCCTTCCCCTGGGTGAATAACCCCGAAAAACAGACGGCAGCGGCAGCAGGGGGGTGCGCTCTGATTCGCTTCAGCGCCCTTCAGCGCATCAACGGTCTCCAGGCCATTCGCCAGGCGCTAATTGACGACTGCGCCCTGGGAGCGGCGATCAAGGCCAACGGCCCGATCTGGCTTGGCCTCAGCACCACCATCCACAGCCTGCGCCCGTACCCCAATCTGCACAGCATTTGGACGATGATCACCCGCAGCGCCTACACGCAGCTCAACTACTCGCCGTGGCTGCTGGTCGGCACGGTGCTGGGGATGCTGCTGGTCTACTTAGCCTCTCCCCTGGGGGTGGTTTTGGGACTGATCTGGGGCGACCCAGCTCTGGTGCTGACGGGGTTGGCGGGGTGGCTGCTGATGGCTCTAGCCTACTGGCCAACGCTGAAGCTCTACGGCGGCAACCCCTTACTAGCGCTGGCGCTGCCGTTGATTGCGTTGCTCTACACTCTGATGACCTTGGATTCAGCGCGGCGGCACTGGGCAGGGCAGGGCGGTGCATGGAAGGGACGGGTTTACAGTGATATGGGGTAGGGCAATTATTGAAAAGAGATGTATTGTTCATGTGAATATCATGGAATAGTCTTAGGATTGCTCAACGGAAGACTATATTGAACTCTAGACATTGCTCTAAACAAGCATTGAAGCCCAAATTTATGTTTCACAATCGTTTGCCTTTTAACAACATATTTTCATGAAAGCTCCTACCATTACACAAATTGAAAATGCTTTTCTTCCAGCAAAAGAGATCACTGATGTAGAAAGATTTGCTGGCCGAGAGAGCGCAATAAATGATGTTTACTATGCTTTAGTAGCAGAAGGCTCAAATATAGCGGTTGTTGGAAATAGAGGCATTGGAAAGACCTCTTTGGCTAGACAGATTATTGGTATTGGTTCGGGCGACAATGCTATTCTTGACAAAGTGGGAATCAAATATGACCACCCACTCGATTTTCTCACAGTTTATTTTGCTTGTGGAAGTCAAATTACTAGCATTGAAGAGCTTCTCGAAAGACTGCTAACGTCATCTAATTGTTTGGCCGAGTGGATTTATGATATCCCAAACGCCAAAAAAATTATGACTGACTATTCGCCCAAGTTCAGTGCAAAGTTGTTTGATACGGGCTTTGAGCTAGGTGCGTCCAAAAAAACTGAAAACACAGATCAGTCCGTAATATCTAATCATAAAATTGACGTTGTCTTCACAAATATTGTTGATGCAATAGTCAAAAGAAGAATAGCAAAGAATGGCATCTTGATTGTTATTGACGAGTTTGATCAAATCTCTGATCCTTCTGGTTTTGCTTCCTTCTTAAAGGCAATTGCAACCAATAGCCCTGAAGTAAAATTTTGCATTGTAGGTGTTGCAAAAGACATTCAAGTCCTAATGAAAGAGCACGATTCTACTGATCGGCTCTTTGCCGGAAGCATTATTCCTTTGGATTCGATGGGTGATCCTGAGTTGGAATCTATAATTAACAATGCCGAGCAGTATATTAATTCTTCTATAATTTTTCAAAATGATGCTAGACGGAAGATGATTGATTTAGCGCAAGGGCATCCATACATGATTCACCTAATCGGTAAGTTTGCTCTTAGGTCGGCATTTCAGGAGGGTCGATCTAAGATATCAGGTAGCGATATAGATAATACATTGTCAAGTATTGCCGAACGCAGAGCAGATCCAGTTCTGGAAGGTAAATATAGAAAGGCAGTTGCATCCTCACAACAACGCGAAACAGTCCTTAAAGCAATGGCATCTGCAAAAGATGAGCAAGGAGAGATATGGACTACAAATGCTTACAAAATTGCTCTCGATAAAGGTGTTGAGAATGCAAGTCATTACGTAGGCCAACTCGTCATAGAAGAATATGGTGCTGAGCTGGACAAGATTAGAGAACGCTATTACAGATTTAAGGATTCATTATTCCACGCTTATGTCGTGGCAAGGCCTAACATGTACGATGAGACGGTTTAAGTCAGGAAAGATACCTGCTGTATCATTTTGTATGGTTTCTAAATTGAAGCAAGAAGGGAAGCTAGTAATCTGTCAAGACTAAATTTTGGGATTGCCGTTTGCTGAAAGCCAGGTAAATTAAGATTTTCGGCAATCACTTATTCCAATTCTTGGTGTTGACGCTGCACTAGTCGCTCTAGTGTATTTAACCCTTTGACAGAGCTGCGAATAAAATTTAGAGCGGCTATCGGTTTTTTGAGAAAACTCAGTGTCAGAACTACGGGTCGCAGACTGCCATACGGGTCGATCGCTCCCGCAATATCCGGCAAATCGTGGCTACAGTCGTCGCTGATCACCCGCAGAATGGCGACCTTGGCCTGGGGCATAGCTTCTAGCAGCACGGCACTTTCCATATCCACCACAGCAGCCTCGTAGCGATCGCCCAGCCGCCGCTTTTCTGTGACTGTCGTGATCACGCGATTGCAAGTTACCCCCGTCCCCACGGGAACCTTGAGCCGTTGGGCCAAGGATTCGACCAGGGCGCGATCGCACTGAACTGGGAGATCCCCCCTACCCCCCTTAAATAGGGGGGGCTGATCCCCCTCAGTATCACTCCACACCTGCTCAAGCAAAATGGCGTCGCCGACGGAGTGCTGGGGCGACAGGCTGCCGCCCAGACCCAGCAGCAAAATCTCCTGGGTGGCAAAGCGCGATCGGTCTGCCCAGCTCTCCAAAAAAGCACGAAACGCCGCTGGCCCCGCCGGAACCGCCACCACCGGGGGCGCATGGGGAATCGCCTTCAGACCCCGCATCACCGCCTGATATTCGGCCCCGGCAGGCACAAGAATCACCTGAACTGTCATCAGGCCGACCGCTTGGTGAGCTTAAGCCAGCCATCTTCGAGCAGGGTGTAGAGCACCGGCACCACCACTAGACTCAGCAGGGTTGAGGTCAGCAGTCCGCCAATAATGGCTACGGCCATGGGCTGGCGCAGCTCGGCCCCGGCCCCCAGGCCAATGGCGAGCGGCACCATGCCCAGCACCGTCGAAGCAGTGGTCATAAGAATAGGGCGCAGCCGCACCAGACCCGTTTTTTTGATCGCGTCTGCGCGCTCAAGCCCGGCCCGGCGCAGCTGGTTGATGTAGTCCAGCAGCAAAATCGCGTTTTTGCTGAGCAGACCCAGCAAAAACAGCAGGCCCAGCAGCGAGACAATGCCAAAGTCGCTGCGGGTAATCCACAGGGCCAGCATGGCACCCACAATCGAGAGCGGTAGCGACAGGCCCCCCACCGCCGGTTCGAGCAGCCGCCCAAAGGGCACCAGCAGCACCAGCAGCATGCAAACCACCGCCAAAACCAGCGTGCGGCCAAAACTGCCCAGCACCTCGCCCGCCCTGGCCGAGTCACCCGCCAGGTCAATACTCACCCCAGGGGGCACCACCGATTTTGCAATAGCTACCACCTGGGCGGTGGCGTCGCCCAGGGCATTGCCGTCACTCAGGTTGGCGCTGACGATGGCGACCCGTTCCCCATCCTGTCGGTTGATCTCCACGATCGCATCGGCGGTGTTTTCAGCGCCAGAAATGCGCACATCGGCAAAGCCGGGCAGCGCTTTCACCTGGGCCTGAATCTCAGCAGCGGCGGTTTGTAGAGCCGCTACGTCGTCGCCCACCAGGGCCACCTGGAGAGGTTTTTCGCCGCCGGTATCGACAAACTGAAGGTCTTCAACGCTGGTTTCTAGGCCCGCCTTGGTCGGCAAATCTTGGCGTAGCTGGGCCTGCACGGCGGCGGTGGTGCGATTCGCAGAGCGATCCGTCCCGGAATCGCGCCCCTCCCGCAGCTGAATGTAGAGACTGCCCTCGTTGGGTCGGCCCCGCCCGCCCACGGTGGTCAACACCGACTCGACTTCCGGCAGCTGAGCTACGGTGGCCTCCAGATCGTCGGC
>QBLT01000010.1:22713-45229 GCA_003249105.1 Leptolyngbya sp.
CTGCAAGAGCTGCGATCGCCCTGCGGCCACTGCCGCCTCTGCTGCTGCCGCCGCCTGGGGTGCGCTCAGACCCGGCGGTAGCTGTCCGGCTGACGGCAGCTGAGCACCGCCGGGGCGCTGGGGCAGGGGCACCCGGTAGTTCAGCAAGAATTGGCCCTGGTCGAGCTGGGGAATAAACCCCTGGGGAATCAGCGGAATGATGGCAATGCCCGCGACTAGACTGGCGATCGCCAGCCCCACCACAATCCAGCGGTGGAGCAGCGACCAGGCCAGCAGCTGGCTGTATCGCCGCTCTAGCCAGGAAGCCGCCACCGTCTCCGCTAGAATCGCGGTGGCCGCCGGGTCGAGGGGGGTAGCGGCAGCGGGGTCAGTGCCCGAGGGCGAGTTGGGGGCCTTTAGCCAATAGACCGCTAGCACCGGGGTCAGGGTGCGGGCCACCAGCAGCGAGAACAGCACCGCCGCCGACACCGTCAGGCCAAAGGGTTTAAAGAACTGACCCACGGTGCCGCCCATCAGCGCCACGGGCAAAAATACGGCCACAATGGTCAGGGTCGAGGCCGTCACCGTCAGGGCAATTTCGTCCGTGGCCCGCAGAGCCGCCTGGGACGGAGTCGCCCCGGCTTCCAGATGGCGCATGATGTTTTCAATTTCAACGATCGCGTCGTCAACGATGATGCCAATCACGATCGCCAGGGCCAGCAGCGTAATGGTTTCCAGGTTAAAGCCGTAGATGGCCATAACGATCGCTGTTCCCAGCAGCGACAGCGGAATCGCCAGCGCCGTAATCACCGTGGCTCGCCAGCTGCGCAAAAAGAACAAAATCACCAGCACCGCCAGCACGATCGCCTCCACCAGCGCATCGATAGTGGCCTCAGTCGATGAACGAATGAAGTCGGACTGGGTGGCAGCCAGGGCAATCTGCACCTGGGGCTGCTGCTCGCGGATTTGCGCGATCGCCGCCTCGACGCGATCGACCACCTCCAGGGTGTTGGCCGCGCCCTGTTTCACCACCTGCACCGCCAGCGCCGCGTCACCATTGAAGCGAACCAGCGTGGGCGGGTTTTGCAGCGTCGCCAAAAAGCTGCCCTCTCCGCTGGCCGCCGCCTGGGTGCCGGTGCCGCGCAGATCGACCCGCAGCACCCCGGCAATGTCGCGCAGGGTTGGCAAAATCTCCGCCTCCACCAGCGTCGCCAGGTCGTCCAGGGGCAGCGCCTCACTAGTGAGGGCATAGCTAATCGCCGTCGCCTCATTCAGATTGAGCGGAATGATCTCATAGTCAAACCCGGTGGCCAGATCGGCCTGGGCGATCGCCTGCTCGACCGCCGCCGTGGTCTCTTCCAGGGCAGTATTTACCGCAAAATTGAGCCGCAGAATCGCCTGCCCCGGCGAGGTAGTGGAGTCGAGTTTGGTCAACCCGGCCAGGGGTTGCAGCTGGGCCTCTAGGGGCACGGTGAGCTGGGCTTCGGTTGCGATCGCCGTCTCGACTGGGGCGGTGGCGTTGACCAGCACCACCGGAAAGGTGATGTCGGGAAACAAGGCATACTTCAAAGAGCTGAAGGCAAACAGCCCAGCCACCCCAATCACAATCCAGCAGAAAATCGTCAGACCCCGGTTGCGCAGGGCAAATCGAGACAAATTTAATCGTTCTCGCAGCTGATTTAGATTGGGGCGGGGCATCGCTTTCCTAGGAGAACAGAAACGCAGATATCATAGCTTGTTCGACCGGTTGATCAGCCGCGCCGGGGTCTGTCACCGCCCGCGCCGATCGCCGTTCAGCCCCCCAGGCTTATCCCCCGATTTGAGAGATTGCCATGAGCTTACTGTTGTTTCTCCTGCGCACCGCCGGGTCGGGGTTGTGGGTTGCCCTGGCCACTGGCCTAGTCAGCGGCGGCTGTAGTGCCGCGCTCATTGCGCTGATCAGCTATACCATCGCCCAGGGCACCACTGGGGCGACGGTCACCGCCGCGTTTGTGGGCCTGGGGGCGATCGCCCTGACCACGGCAATGATGTCGCGCATTTTGCTGGTGCGGTTTTCCCAGACGGCGGTGGTAGAGCTTCAGCTCCAGCTCTGTCGCCAAATTTTAGCGGCGGAGCTGAAGTCTCTAGAAAACCTCGGCTTACCCAGCCTGCTGGTGTTGCTGACCGAGGATATGCAGGCGATCGCCGCCGCCGCCAGCATTCTGCCCGTGTTGATGATCAACATTGCGGGCACCGTCGGCTGCATGGTCTACGTATCGTGGCTGTCGTGGCAGGTGCTGGCTCTGGTGCTGCTGATCACCCTGGTGGCCTCGGTCAGCTGTCGCTGGTTTTTGGTGGCGGGGCGGCGTGGTCTGGCCGCTGCCCGCGACCAGCAAGAGCGGCTATTTCAGCATTTCCGCAGCTTGATCGACGGCATCAAAGAGCTGAAGCTGCACTACCTGGGTCGCCAAGACTTTTTTGCGATCGACCTCCGGCCCACCGCCCTCCAGGTCAAGCGCTATAACCAGCAGGGGCTGAGCCTGTTTGCCGTGCTCGATAGCTGGGGCAAGTTCATCTACTTTTTTGCGGTGGGGCTGGTGCTATTTGCCCTGCCTAACTGGGTGGGCATTAGCCCCAACACGCGGGTAGCCTACGTGCTCACCTTTACCTACCTGCTGGGGCCAATGGAAAACCTGGTCAACAAGCTGCCGCTGCTGGGCCAGGCCAGCGTCGCCCTCGATAAGCTCAAAACCCTGGGCCTGAGCATCGATGCCGCGATCGCCACGGCCCCGGTGCCGCCCATCGACCCAGGCTGGCAGCAGCTAACGCTCAAGGGGGTCACCCACAGCTATCGCACCGATCGCGACGCCACCGAATTTACCCTGGGGCCGGTGAATCTAACCGTGCACCCCGGCGAGCTGATTTTTATCATCGGCGGCAACGGCAGCGGCAAATCGACCCTGGCGAAGGTGCTCACGGGGCTTTATCAACCCCAGTCGGGCGAAATTTGGCTCGATCAGCAGCCCATTGATGAGCAGAATCAGGAGTGGTATCGGCAGCATTTCGCGGCGGTGTTTGCCGATTTTTACCTGTTTGAGCGGCTGCTGGGCCTGAGCAGCGAGGCCGACGACAGCAAGGCCCAAAGCTATTTAGACCAGCTCCAGCTCAGCCACAAGGTGCACATCGACCAGGGCAAGTTTTCAACGGTGAATCTGTCCCAGGGGCAGCGCAAACGCCTGGCCCTGCTCAGCGCCTACATGGAGAATCGCCCCATTTATCTATTTGACGAATGGGCTGCTGACCAAGACCCGGCCTTTAAGCAGGTGTTTTACACCCAGTTTTTGCCCGACCTCAAGGCCCAGGGCAAGACAGTGTTTGTGATCAGCCACGACGACCACTATTTCTATGTGGGCGATCGCATCCTCAAGCTCGACTACGGTCAAGTCGAGTTTGAGCAAAGCCCGGCATCTGCAAATCTGGGTGTTGTTCAGCCAGGCGCTAGGACAGAGTAACTTCGGACAGTTGTTGAAAATTAGGCAAGAATGTCATTTATGGGAACGCCTGTGGCTGACTTCTGGCGGCCAAATACACTCCTGTTCCGCAGGCAGAAATGGCCCCCACAATCTATCGCCAAGCCGGAACTATGAAAGGTATGTTCACCATGGTGGAAGACTTTGATGCACCCCTAGAAGACCTCAAAGACTATATGTAGCTATGACGCTTTTACTCGATAACAAAGAATAGGTCTTTTCAAACCATCTCTAAGCTGTAACCCCACTGCTGGATGTAGGAATGCCAATTATTCTCAACCGCATCAACCGTTTCAGCATCAATAGAATACTGGTTTTGCTGGTAGGCTTCTAGCCCCGCTAGATAGGTTTTGCAATGGGGAGAAGCCGCTTCAAAATCGGGCAGTTCTAGCTGCTCGAATAGAGTCTTTAACTCCCCCAGCGGATCGCTCTGCAAAGCCTCAAAGCTGAGTTCTGCAAATTGATTGGGGGGCAGATCCGCCGTATCGGTTTTGAGGGCGTCTAAAAGAAACGGGTAGCTTTCTAACACCAGCGAGTCAATCGGCAGATCCCCGTAGTCTTGCAGGGCCAACTCGGGCAGCAGCCGCGTAAAGTAGTGCCGCGCCGAGACAAACACTCGGTAGGGGTTGCGGTAGATATGAATGAACTTCGCCCCCGGCCACAGCTCTCGCAGATGGCGAATGTAGCCGGTATAGACCGGGTTTTTGATCAGCAGCGGGCGGTGCCCCTGGTGTACCGAAACTTTCCTTAGCAGGTGGCAATGCAGGCGTTTCCATCGCGCCACATCGGCCTCTTCGACCTCCCCAAATACATCCCGCCGAAAGTGAGTTTCAAACTGCCGGGGAAAATACATGCCGTGGTAGTACGAAGCTGCCCCCATCGTCGCCAGGGGAATGGAATCTTCCTGGGGCGAGGTGGGGGTGACCGCCACATTATCGACGTAGCGATCTTGGGGTAGGGCCTGCTCTAGCAGCGGTTCTAGCGATCGCACTATCCCCAAAATATCCCACGGCATTCCCGTTGCCAGAGGCGTAATGTAGCCAAAGGCTGGGCACTGGGCCATGACGTTATGTAGGTGGGTGGTGCCCGATCGCCAATAGCCGACAATAAAAATTGGGTCGGGCATCGGCTGCTTTGGGGACAGCGCAAACGCCACCTGCTCCGCCGTCGAAAAGGGCCAGCGGGCCAACGACACCGCCAGGGCCAAAGCTACCTGGGGGCAGCGATTAGCCGCAGGCAATCCATTTTGCAGCAGCAGCCTGAGCAGGGTGGGTGGATTGCTGCCGCACAGCGGATGAAACAGGCTGGCCATGGCGGGGCTACCGGGCTCCGGCTTTGGTTTTCATCGCCTGGGTGGCCAGGGTTTTGCCAAATTCCCAGGCGGCACCCGGCACCCGGTGGGCGTCGGCCACTACGTCGGTGACGGCCTCGACAATCCAGCGGCGATCGCTCTCTTGCAGG
Source organism: Leptolyngbya sp. (assembly GCA_003249105.1). GTDB lineage: Bacteria > Cyanobacteriota > Cyanobacteriia > Phormidesmidales > Phormidesmidaceae > Nodosilinea. The sequence continues at coordinate 27,663 of QBLT01000010.1, forward strand.
GTCAAAGGCGGAATAAACTTGACCACGTTCATGCCGTAGCCCGCTACCTGCGACAAAATTCGGTGGCGGGTAAACAGCGGCACCGTAATGATCTGTGAAAACAGGCCCCGGTTAGCGGCCTCCAGCATCTTCCACGACATTTTTAGCGTCAGGCTCTTGGGTTCGCCAAACTCCAGCGCCATCATCATGCCCAGGCCCCGCACGGCTTTCAGGCACTCGTACTGGCCTACCAAAGGCTGCAAATCGGCCACAATCTGCCGCCCCATTTGGGCCGCGTGGTCAATCCAGCCCTCAGTTTCGAGCACGTCGAGGGTGACCAGCCCGGCGGCCATGGCCAGGTTGTTTTTGCCAAAGGTGCTGCCGTGCACCACGGCGCGATCCATGCGGTTAAACACTTTGTCGAAGATCCATGACCGACAGGCCACGGCCCCCACCGGCACAAACCCGCCCGACAGGGCCTTGGCCATGCAGAGCAGATCGGGCTCGACGCCAAAGTGCTCGATCGCCCACCATTTGCCCGTGCGACCCAGCCCGGTTTGTACCTCATCGGCAATGAACAGGCTGCCGTATTTGCGGCAGAGCGCCGCCGCCCCCGGTAGGTAACTGGCTTCTGGAATCCACACGCCGTGGCCCTGGATGGGCTCGGTGATAAAGGCGGCTACGTCTTTGCGAGACAGAGCCTTTTCCAGAGCAGCCAAATCCCCAAACGGCACTTCGATAAAGTCGGGTAAGAAGGGGCCAAAACCCTCCCGAAAATGCGGATCCCCCGTGGCGGATAGGGATCCTAGCGTGAGGCCGTGATAGCCCCCTTCGCAGTAGACAATCTTGCTGCGCCCGGTGGCGTAGCGGCTAAACTTGATTGCCGCCTCGACGCTTTCGGTGCCGGAGTTGGCAAAAAAGATGCGGTCTAGCCCTGGCGGCGTGATCTGCTGAAGCTTTTCGGCCAGCAGCCCCGAGAGAACCGACACATCCAGCTGCACCAGGTTGGGCAGGTCGGCGCTCAGCACCTGCTGCAACGCCTGTACGACTTTGGGGTGGTTGCGCCCCAGGGCAAAGACGCCAAAGCCGCTGAGCAGGTCGAGGTAGCGATCGCCCCGGTCGTCAAATAGATAAGGCCCCTCGGCGCGCACGTAGTGGCGATCGAACCCGATCGTCTTGAGCACGTTGACCATCTGCGGGTTGAGGTACTGGGCGTGCAGCGAGAAATTGTCTCGCTGCCGCTCGGCGATGCGATCGAGAATGTTCATTCACTAGCGAGGTAAGAGGGGCCGTAATCGATCTAACTAGACTTTAGTCATAAGTTCGATCGATTTGCCAACGCCGAGCAGCGGCGTCACGATCGCCATCACGTCGGCCCGGCTGAGCTTCTCGCGGCCCTGGGCCAGGGCATCGATGGTAGCCGTGGCCAGCGCCAGGGGAATGCGGCAAAACAGCAGGGCTGGCCCCTTGGGCAGGGCATTGGTATAGGCATCGGCCATTTCGAGGTTGCGGCGGGCGTAGCGCTGCATGTCGTCCGCCGTCCAGCCCTCCGGGAAAAAGTCGACGCCGCGATCTTTGTCTTCGAGGTGGTTACGCAAAATATTCACCGATTGCAGGCCGCGGCCAAAGCCGATCGCCTCCATGCGGCTGGTTTCGGTGCCGTCGTACCAGGCCCAAAGATCAGAGAGCATCAGCCCCACGGCCCCGGCCACGCTAAAGGTGTAGCGATCGAGATCGGCCTCGGTTTTGATTCGCCAGTTTTGCTCGGCCCAGTAGGCCATGCGATCGGCCATGGCGGCGGTGGCATCCCAGATCCGGGGGGCGATCGTGTCGGGGGCCAGCAAGGCCCATTCGCCAATGCGCTGGGTCACCTCGTCGAGCTGGTCGCCATAGCCCTCTAGCCCGACCGCAAAATCAGCCACCGCCGAAGTTTCTGTGCCCGCTTGCAGGTTGAGGCTAATCTGGCGCAGCAGTTTGGTCTTGGTGCCGCCATCTAGGGTGGGATGGTCTTCAATCTGGTCGATCGCCCGCATGCACAGGTACGCTGATGCCACCGCTTCCTGAAGCCCAGGGGGGAGTAAGCTGATCGGAATAAAAAATGTTCGGCTGGTCTCCTTTAGCAAGTCCAACGCAGATTTAATAGACGACGGCATTGAGCGCTCTCCTCACGTTGCTGTAGCTTTCAACCATACTGGTTGACTTTCAATCTGTAAGCATTAACAGAGCATTAACGATGAATAAATTGGGATGGATGGTATCTGAGACTACTAAGCATCTAGGGTACCTCTAGGTGGCCCCATGGCCAGGGGCAAAGTTAACCGCATCTTACACTGTCAGCCCCAGCGCCGTGGGCTGGGCTCAAACCCCAAACCACGGCCAGAGTTCTGGTGAGCAAAGGGTGAGGCTGGAGACGACCGTTTTTGCCAAAATGGATTACGGTAGTTGGGTATCACCATCAGGGTTCGCAACATCGGCAGCCGCCGTGCTCCAGGCAAGGGCCAGGTTCAGCGGTGCCGCTAACGAATCCTCCCCAACCGAGGAGTGAAGAGACATGGCAATCAGTCTGCAGCAGGCCCTGGGCGTGGGGCAATATCTTGTCACCCAGCGCCTCAAAGGGCGCAAGCAGTATCCTCTGGTGCTGATGCTAGAACCGCTGTTTCGCTGCAACCTGGCCTGCTCGGGCTGCGGCAAAATTCAGCATCCCAAGGAAATTTTGAAGCAAAACCTGTCGCCCGAAGACTGCTTTGCGGCGGTGGAAGAATGCGGCGCTCCGGTGGTCTCAATTCCCGGTGGGGAGCCGCTGCTGCACCCCCAGATTGACGAGATTGTGCAGGGCCTAGTAGCGCGCAAAAAGTTTGTCTACCTCTGCACCAATGGCCTGCTGCTCGAAAAGAGTCTCGACAAGTTTACGCCGTCGCCCTATCTCTCGTTCAGCGTTCACCTCGACGGCATGAAGGAACTGCACGATCGCTGTGTCGATCGCAATGGCGTCTTCGACATTGCCGTCAGCGCCATCCGGGCCGCCAAGGCGCGGGGCTTCCGGGTCACCACCAACACCACTGTGTTTGAGGGTACTGATCCCCAGGAAATCCAGTCTCTATTCGACTACCTCACCGAGTTGAAAGTAGACGGCATGATGGTGTCGCCGGGCTACAGCTATGATTGGGCCCCCAACCAAGAGCACTTCCTCAAGCGCGACCAGACCAAGGCGCTGTTTCGAGAAATTTTGGCCCCGTTTACGGCGGGCAAAAAAAAGTGGGAATTTAACCACAACCCGCTCTTTTTAGACTTCTTGACCGGGCAAAAAGACTACGACTGCACCCCCTGGGGTAGCCCCAGCTACAGCGTGCTGGGTTGGCAAAAACCCTGCTACCTACTGAACGAAGGTCACTACGAGACTTTCCAAGAACTGCTCGACAATACCGACTGGGAGAAGTACGGCCACAAGAGCGGCAACCCCGAATGCGCTGACTGCATGGTGCACTGCGGCTACGAGCCGACGGCGGCAGAGGCGGCCCTGCAACCGCAGAATATGCTGCGCGCTATGGGTAGTCTGTTCTAGCGCATCCCATAGCCAACGCTGGGATGGCTGGATACAAATAGGCATCAAAAAATCAACGTCTCTCGTAGGAGCAAACGGTCGTTTGCCCCTGACCAAAAGTAGGGCACCGTTCAACCATGTCCCAACGTTCGAGGGGTTGGCCATGGGGTTTAAATCATGACGTTTAAAGCGAGGGCATTACCCCTAGAAGGACCGGAGCATGAGCAGCACAAAGCCTGAGCCATAGAGCCATGGCAACGCCACCAGGCCATAGACCACCCCTGGCGGCGTGCGGCCATAGGCGATCGCCACACCGACCCCCGACACGACAAACATGACGGGAACCAGCAGCGCAGCGACCAGGAGTAAGCCGACCCAGGGCACCTTCATATTCGCGATGCTGACAATGCTCGCCCCGGCAAACAGAATGCCAAGCAGGGTTCCTGCGACGCACACAAGGCCGTTGATAATGACAGGTGAGGGCACCTCAGAACCTCCGGGGAATTGCCGCCTGGAATGAAACGGCCACCGATCGCAACACAGGCATTATGCCCACTCCAGGTCGGCTTCAGGCCCCTTTTATCGCTGTAGCTGGACGGTGAGCTGGCGACGCTGGTGCTCTTGGGGTTTGAGTACCGCCACGGTGCCATTGCAGCAGGCCTCTTCTAGATCAGAGGGTAGGGTGGTGCAGGGTTCGACCACAACGACATAGTGGCCTTGCCACCCACCATAGCTTTGAAACATCCACACGTAGGGAAAATCGGCTGGATCGAACTTCATCAGCAGGGATGACTGGGTGTGCCGATGGCGAATGCCGCAAAACCCCTGCGCTAGCTCAGAGGTGTAGTAAAACTCTTGCAGCTGCGACGAGGGAGGTGGCACCACCCGCAGATCGACCTGTTCGCCGCTGGGGCCGATCGCCTCAGGAAAGCGCGTTTTGCCTGGCTGGCCAATGATTTTGCTGAATTCTAAAAACGCCGGTTCGACCCAGCAGTCGGGCAGTAGTATCTCATCGCCTGCTTCGATCGCGATCGCGGCGTGGTGCTTAAACAAAAACGGAATTTCGGCCTCAGACTGATTTTGAAACGAGTAAACCAGGCTGGCCTCTGGCTTCTCGGCGTCGAGCTGAATCGTTTTTTCGACTCGCACGGGCACGGTTTGGCACTGGTAACCCAGCTTGAGGCTGAGGGGTGAGCTGTCCAAAATCTCCCATTGCTGCGACCACAGCTCGCCGTGGTCGGCCAAAGCCCGTCCCTGAAATGCTCCAGCGGCATCGTTGGGGAATACCTCATCCCAGCCGCCCGTCCACTGGTCGTCAAAGGAAGCTCCAACGGGCAGCGATCGCGTTGATTCAGGCGCGTAGTGGGAGGGGTGCCAGAGCCAGCCATGCCCGGTCTGTAGATCCTCTAGCTGATCGATGCGTCCGCCTAGATCGGGGCGAAGCGTCAGTTTGATTTCGGAATTTTCTAGGGTTAAAACCTGGGCTTGCTCTACCGTTTCCAGGGGCATTCCACAATAATCCTTATCGGCTGGCTGCCTCTAAAGGCTACCGGGCCGCCCTAGCGCTTCACTACATCGCAAGAGAGATTTTGGGGCGGCCTAGTCGAGAACGCCGCTCAGGATTTGTAAATCAAATCCAGGCTGGTCGCACTCACCTGGCTGGTGGGGCGATCGAGCACCAGCTTGCCCGCCTGAATGCCGAGGATGCGATCGCCATACTTTAGCGCCAGATCGACCTGGTGCAGGTTGCACACCACGGTCAGGCCTTCGTTGCGACAGAGCGATCGCAACAGCCCCAGCACCACCTGGGCGGTTTCGGGGTCTAGGCTAGCCACCGGCTCGTCAGCCAAAATCAGGCTGGCTCGCTGGGTGAGGGCGCGGGCGATCGCCACCCGCTGCTGCTGGCCGCCTGAGAGCCGATCGGCTCGCTGAAAGGCCACATCTAAGAGCTGCACCCGCTCTAGGGCCGCCATGCCCTCTTTCAGCAACTCCGGCGGAAACTGGTTGAGCCAGCAGCGCCAGAGGGGCAGCTCCGGCAGGCGTCCGCCCAGGCAGTTTTCCAGCGCCGTGCGGCGGCGTACAAGGTTAAACTGCTGAGCAATGGTGGCCATCTGGGTGCGGGCCTGCCGCAGTTCCCGGGCTGAGCAGGTGGTCAGGTTCTGACCCTGAAAGCACACCTGCCCCCCCGTCGGCTTGATCAGCTGAAGAATGCAGCGCATCAGCGTCGTTTTGCCCGCCCCGCTCGGCCCCAAGATGGCGGTGAAGGTGTGCGGCTCGATCTCAAAGCTAACGTCGTCCAGGGCGGTGCGGTTGTGGTCGTAAACCTTAGAGAGATGTTCAATGCTCAGCATGGTCTCATCCTAACCGCTGCCGCAGCCGGGCACTCAGGGCATCGATCAGCGTCACCATGGCCAAAATCAGCAGCAAAATTGTGCAGAGCCGAGGAAAATCTAGCAGCTTTAGGCTGACCAGCAGCTCGTAGCCAATGCCGCCCGCGCCGACAATGCCTAAAATCACCGACGATCGCACGTTAAATTCCCATAGATAGAGGCTAATCCCGATCAGCCCTGGCAAAGCTTCGGGCAGCACAGCAAAGGTAAAGGTGCGCATGCGATCGCACCCCGTCGCCTCCACCGCCTCAATCGGTTCAGGCGGCAGGGTCTCTAACACCTCGGCGTAGAGTTTGGCCATTGACCCGGTGGTGTGCAGCGCCACCCCCAGCGCCCCGGCAAACGGCCCCAGGCCCACAATCGAGACAAAGAACAGGGCAAAAATAGCTGTGTCAATGCCCCGCAGCAGATTGAGCAGGCTGCGTAAGGGCAGCGACAGCAGCCGAAACGGGGTGACGTTGCGGGCCACCATCACCGCTAGGGGCAGGGCCGCGACTATGGCCGCGCCCGTACCGATGATGGCGATCGCCAGCGTTTCCCAAATCGCCCCCAAAAAGCTAGGCAGCTCTGAAAAATCGGGAGGAAACAGCCGCACCAGCCATTCGCCCAACTGGGGCAGCCGCGCCCAAAACTGCTGCACATCGACCTCGGCTCCGTGGGCACTGGCGACGACCACCGCCACCGCCAGCACCCCCCAAAAGCCTTGCTGAAGCATGCGCCAGAGTCCGCCCTGGCGCTGCCACTCGCGCTGCAAGATCGCGTCAAAATCGGTAACCGAGCGGCTGCCGTTACTGGAGGGTGGCTCCATCACTCCAGCTTGCCGACAGATTTACCGGCCGTCTCGATCGGGCTGTAGTTGCTGCCGTCGGAGACGACAAAGCCAGTGTAGTTCTTGGGCAACAGGGTTTGGGTCTGCTCGGGGGTGAGGTTGACCAGGGCGTCTTGCAGCCTGGTCTTTAGCTCGGTGGGGAAGTCGCCCCGCACCACGATGGGGTCGTTGGGCAGCGGCTCAGACTGCCAGATGATCTTGAGCTGGCTTTTGTCGATTTTGCCCTGATCGGTCAGCACGTCGAGGTTGCGATCGTAGTCCGAGGCGATGTCGGTCTGATCGCTCAGCACCGCGATCGCCTGGGCGGCATGGCTGGCCCCTTCGCTGTAGTCAAACACCGCTTCGGGGTCTAGCCCCCGCCGCTTAAACTCCGCCTGGGGAATCAGCCAGCCCGAGGTTGACCCCACATCGGCCAGGCTGAGCTTGAGCTTTTGCCCCTGCTGACTTAGGGCGATCGCCTCATCCAGCGTGTCAAAGGGCGCGTCGGCTTTGGCCATCAGCACCGAGTAGTAGGTCGGTTTATCTTTGTATTTAACGGTGGCGATCGCCTCCAGCGCAGGCTCGTTGTGGTGGGCCAGCACATAGCCCCAGGGCCCCAGCCAGGCAACATCCAGGGTGCCCGATCGCAGCGCCTCAGAGATGCCAATCCAGTCGTCGGCCACGGTCACATCGGCGGGGAGATCTAGCTGTTGGGCCACTGCCGCAAACAGCGGCTCAAACTGCTTGCGGTTCTCATTGGGGGTGGGGAAGTAAGGCCCAACGCCAAACTTGAGTTCCGTCAGTGCCTCAGGTGCAGAATCTGAATCCGCTACGGTTTGATTGTTGGATGGGGGCGCGCAGGCCACGACCACAACGAGAGCCAGCAATCCAATCAGCCAAGCGCTAAGCCAGCCTTTGAGGCGAAATCTATGCATACACATCTTCTTTGGGGACATTTTTAGCTTGCTAGAGACTATTAAATCGCCTCAGCGGCTGCTTTTAATGAAAAGAAAATGAGTAGGCTGAACGCAGCAGAACGTGCCCCAATCCCAAATGGGGTAGGGGCAACCAGCGGTCGGCTCCAATGGCAACATGGTCAACCAGCATTAAGCCTGATCGCGGCCCTTCACCACCGCCGGAGGCGTAGTCACCTCGACGGCAGTGAAGGGTTCCAAAATTTTGTAGGTGTGCGATGCCCCCTCGGGGACAACCCAGGAATTGCCGGGTTCTAGCACAACCGTCTGACCTTCGAGCTGTAGCTCAGCCCGCCCGCTGATCACGTAGCCGATCGCCTCGTAGGGCCGCTGGGTTGCGGGCTTAGCCTCGCCGGGCTGCTCATTCTCCCACAGGCGCATCGCCAGCTTTTTGCTGAGGGCCAGATGCTTTTGCCCCATGGCATCGATCGGTGCCGCTTCAGAGGTGACTTTAATGACGGTTGTGTTGCTCATAGTTCTATGCTTTTGCGGTGGGCGTAAGGGGCAAAGGCCGCAGCATTAGCGCTGGCAATCACCTGGCCCAGTGGCTTACAACCGCATGGTAAAAAACTCAGGGCCAGGCAGCATCTTGCTAATGATGGAGCCTGGGCCGTACAACTGAACCTCCCTAGGGGGCCAAGATGGTTCCCGTCTCCTTGAGATAGACGCGGCTAAAGGGTTCGCCTCCGCCCAAGCGGTACTGCTCAATTAGCCCCTCGCGACGAATCGAGACATTGCTGCCCTCGCGCACCACAATGGTGGAATGGGGCAGCGCATCGCGGGCAAGCAGAGACTCCGTTTCAGTGGGGTTGTCTAAGACGACCATGTCGCTGCCCGAGTAAAACATGCCGTCCTGCTCAAAGATCTCGCCGCGATATTCGGCAATCAGCATGTCAAGGCGAGGATTGCGCAGCAGGTTGCGCACGTTGATGTTGTAGTTGGGGCTCAGGGCCTTTTCAGAACGGTTAATCAGCACGCCCTCTCGACACACCGCCCCAATCACCCAGTTGGGATACTGCAACAGCAGGTGGTCGATCAGCTCTTGCAGATCGCGCATGGAAACCCGATTGAACGTGATGATGGGAATATGGGCGCTAGCGTCTTCGGGAAAGAAGGTTTCTAGAATTGGGGAAGTGACATCGACGCGATCGCCCACCGACGGGTTGAGGTGCATCGAAATTCCCGGCGCAGAGTTGATTTCGAGAATGCCAAAATTGCCGTCCTTCCACGATCGCGACAGGTCACGGGTGATCACATCGATACCCAAGCAGGTCAGGCGAAAGTGTTGGGCAATATCCTGGGCCAAAACCACGTTGTCAGGGTGAATGGTGGGCGTGGCGTCGATGCTCACCCCGCCGGCGGACAGGTTGGCCACCTTGCGCAGATAGACCGTTTGATCGGGTTCTAAAACGCTCTCCAGATTAAACCCCTGCTCCGCCAGGTACATCTCCATGGCCCCGTCGGCCTTGATCTTCCCTAGGGGCGACAGAGGGGTGTCGCTGCGGTTGGCGGCTCGGTTGGCCTCGCGAATCAGTTCATCGATGGTCAATTCGCCGTCCCCGGTGACGGAGGCAGGGCGGCGCTCCATGGCGGCCACAAAGCGACCGTTGACGCACAAAATCCGAAAGTCGGAGCCCGCAATGCTCTTCTCGACAATCACCTCCACCGGCTGGTCTTCGGGAATGGTCGCCACGGCGCGATCGAAGGCGACTTCTAGCTCTTCGTCGTCGCGCACGGCGGCGGTTACCCCTTCCCCCTTGTGCCCCGTCACCGGCTTCACCGCGATGGGGTAGCCCACTCGGTCAGCGGCAGCCAGGGCTTCCTTGCGGTTGACGACAATTTCGCCGTTGGGCACCGGAAAACCCAGGGTGCTGAGAAAGGCTTTGCAGTCGTCTTTGCGGGTCGTAAAGTCTGAGTCGAGGTGGCTGTCGGTATCAAAGGTGGTGGCGACGCCGCGCACTAGCTTTTTGCCGTAGCCGTACTGCATCAGCCCCTCATCCCACAGGTAAAAGGTGGGGATGCCCTTGTCGTGGGCGGTGCGCAGCAGCGCATAGACGGTAGGGCCACCATACACCGACTGGCGAAACAGCCGCTGAAAGACCTCAATCTGGTCTTCGATATAGAACTGGTGGTCTTGGGTAATAGCCTCAAACCAGTCCCACACGGCATAGACAACCGATCGCGTCGTGCGGCCATGGAGGGCTTCGATGGCAATGCAGCAGCGGTCGCCCCGGTGGGTCACGCTCCAGCGGTGCAGGTAGAGCCCGATATCGAGCCGGTTGACCTCGGCGGCCACCTGGGCAAAGAGGTGGGCAAAGGAGTCGTAGGCGTGCTCCTTGAGGTGGGGGTAGCGATCGCCCACCGCCTCGGTATAGACCTCCATCGGCAGCGGATCGCGGTTGCCAGAGAGGGCAAAATCGAACACGAACGCCGCCGTATTTAGGTAGGGATTACTGCCCTCGCAAAACCGACCGTTGTGAATATCAAAGGCGTCGGTGCTGCGAGCGTTCACGCGCGATACCGGAAGTTGGTCGAGAATCACCTGCTCCTCCAAAGCAAATACGCTCTATTCTAGGCAGAGATTTCTGCGCCTCGCCTGTATCGCAGGCATGAGAAAGCCGTAGAAATTGCCCTGGCCGCCTTTTTTCCAGGTTCAAGAATGCGGGTTAAAAAAAATCTGGGTCAACGAATGCCGCCGCCGACTGGCTCAGCTGTAATCACCCGCACCAGGGTGGTATGCCCCCCCGGTGCTGCGCCCCAAGCTCGGTGCGGTGCCCCTTTGAGCCCAAACCTCTATCGAGGGGATGATTCCGATAGAGGTTTGGGTCGAGTTGAATGGGAATACCGTTTATGTATACGGTTGCATGCTCCATGAGACGTGACGAGAGCGGAAAGTTTGTGAATAACTGGGGCCGAGAGACTAAGCATCGAGTGAGTCTGTCACTAACCCGCACAGCCTGGCGATCGCTCGAACAAGCGGCGCACCAGCAAGGTATTTCTCGCTCTGAAGTCATTGAACAGTTTGCCCGCAGTGTAGCGCCAGAGGATGCTGCCGCTGGCGGCGGCGATGCTCTAACGGTGCGGCTGCAAGCCCAGCTGCGATCGCTACAGCAGCAAAACCAGGCCCTAGAGGCACGCCTAGCCCGTGCTGCCAGCCCCCCCGCTCAGGCCACAGAGCCCGTCGTCGCACTGTTAGAGCGCATCACCGATGCCTTTGTGGCCTTTGACCGCGACTGGCGCTACACCTACGTCAACCAGGCGGCAGCCCAAATTTTGCACCAGACCCCTGAGGATCTAATTGGCAAGCACGTGTGGCGCGAGGTGTTTCCGCAGCTGGTGGGCGGGGTGGCCTACGAGGCCATGCACCGGGCGATCGCCGAGCAAGTGCCGGTGGCCTGGGAAGAATTTAGCGAGCTGCTGCAGCGCTGCCTGGAGGTAAAAGCCTACCCCTCTGAGGAGGGCATCACGGTTTATTTTCGCGACGTGACCGACCAAAAGCAGGCCGAGGTCGAGCGGGAGCAGCTGCTCCGCGAGTTGGAGACAGAACGGGCCCAGTTTGAAGCCGTGCTGCGGCAGATGCCGGCGGGCGTGCTGATTGCCGAGGCCGCGTCAAACCAGCTCGTGCTGGCCAATGAGCAGGCGAAACAAATTTTGGGCTACGGCTACGAGGAGTCCTACGAGCTGGAGGACTACGCCCCGATCACGCCCTTTGAGGCGTATCACCCCGATGGCCAACGGTATGAGCCCCAGGAGTATCCCCTACCGCGATCGCTGAGAGCCGGTGAAGTCATTACCCATAAAGAGATGGAGCTGCGCCAGGAGGATGGTCAGCGGATCGTGATTAGCGTCAATTCGGCTCCAGTTTTAGATCGGCAGGGGCAGATTTTAGCGGCTGTGGTGGTGTTTCAAGACATTACTGACCGCCAGCAAACCGAACGTCTGCTCAGACAGCAGGCGGAAGAGCTCGAAAACCAGCAGAGGTGGTTAGAAACTGTCCTCGACTTAATGCCAACGCCCACCGTTTTTATTGAACCCGCCACCGCAAAAGTCATTTTTGCCAACCGCATTGCCAATGAACTGGCCGGAGGCGATTTACCTAAAAACAAATCTCTAGAGGAATACGCCGATGCCTACTACTGCACCGATGCCCAGGGCGAGCGCATCCCCACTGACCAAATGCCCGCCGTGCTAGTTGCCCGTGGAGAGCAATTACAGAACTATGAGATGAACTGGCATACCCCCGGCGGCGTTCGCGCCACCCTGTGTTGGGGAGAAATATTGCCTGCCATGTATGGACATTCGGCGATCGGCATTGTCATGTTTCAGGACGTGACCCGCCTTAAGCAGATTGAGGCAAACCTGCGGCAGACCGAAGAACGGTTACAGCTTGCCCTCTCATCGGCCCAAATGGTTGCCTGGGATGTGGATTTAAAAACAGATCAGGTTGTGTGTTCTCCCAACGCCAAAGAAATTTGGGGTATGCAGGTGGGCACGGCTGATGCGTTTCGAGCCTCTATTCACCCAGACGATCGGCCCCTGCTCAGACAGGCGACCGAGCAGGCCATGACTGGGAACCGGGCTTTTGCCCAAGAATATCGAGTGATTGCTCCCGACGGTGAGGTGCGCTGGCTCAAGGGACAGGGACAGATTTACCTCGACGAATCGGGGCAAGCCGTCCGCATGGCCGGGGTTTCAATCAACATTACCGATCGCAAGCAGATCGAAGCCACCCGAGAGGATCTACTGGCCGAACTCCAGCGCAAAGAACAGCAGCAGCAATTTTTAATTGAGCTGAACGATGCCGCCCGCACCCTGCAAGACTCAGAAGAAATCATCTGGCAGGTGGTCAGCGCCACCGGCCAGCATTTCAACGTCACGCGCTGCGCCTACGGCGAAATCGACGCCGCCCAGGAGTATGTGATCGTCGATCGCGACTACTGCGACGGCGTCGTCAGCGTGGTGGGTGCCCACCGCATGGATTCGTTTGGGGCTGAGATTGTTGCCCAGCTCAAGCAGGGCAAAACCATTGTGGTCGACGATGTCGATCGCGACCCTCGCACCGCTGGCGCTGGGGCGGCGGCCTTTGCCGCCATTGAAACCCAATCGCTGCTCTGCGTGCCGCTGGTGAAACGCGGGCGGTTTGTGGCCCTGCTGGTGCTGCACCACGCCGCGCCGCGCGCTTGGACGGCAGACAATATCGCCCTGATGGAGCGAATTGCCGAAAAAACCTGGCTGGCCGTAGAGCGATCGCGGGCCGAAGCCGAACTGCGCGAAAGCGAAGCACGGCTCCAGATTGCTCTCAGTATTGGCCGCATGGGCACCTGGGAATGGGACATGCAGACCGACACCATCCGCTGGTCAGCGGGACATTTCACCATCCTGGGTTACCAGCCCGACGAAGGCGAACCGAGCTACGAAATGTGGGCCAACCGCGTCCATCCCGACGACCTAGCCATCGCTAAGGCAAAGCTTCAGCAGGCGGTTCAAGACCGCACCGAGTACCACTACGAATATCGACTGCGCTGGCCCGATGGTTCCACCCGCTGGGTAGAGGCTCGGGGGCAGTTTTCCTACGATATTCAAGGCCATCCCAAGCAATCGATTGGGGCGGTGATCGACATTACCGAGCGCAAGCAGGCAGAGGAGGCCCTGCATCAGGCGCTGCAAAAGCTCAATTTCCACGTTGAAAACACGCCAATGGCGGTAATCGAGTGGGATCGAGACTTTCGCGTGATTCGGTGGTCTGCGGGCGCAGAGCGCATTCTGGGTTGGCGAGCCGACGAAATACTGGGCAAAACCCTAACCGACATCCCTTTTGTCTATGAGGATGATCAAGAACCCGTGGCCGATGTCTGCCGTCGGCTGGTCTGCGGTGAAGAGCCCCACATTCTTTCCTCCAACCGCAACTACACCAAAGATCGCGCCGTGGTCCACTGCGAGTGGTACAACTCCAGCCTCAAAGACGAGTCGGGCCAGATGATCTCAGTCTTGTCGCTGGTGCTCGATGTCACCGAACGCAAGCGCGTCGAAGACGAACGCAAGCTGGCCGAGCAGGAGCGCGAACAACTGCTAGGGCGAGAACGCGTGGCCCGAACCCAGGCTGAAGCCGCCCGGCAGCAACTGGCCACCATTGTCGACACCTCCCCGATTGGGCTGGCGCTATTGAATGGTGAACAGCGATTTGTTGCCATCAACCAAGCCCTGGCTGAGATCAACGGGCTACCCCGCGACCATCACCTCGGCAAGTCCATAACAGAGCTATTTGTTCAGACCGATCCGGCCATCGTCGAGGTTATCGGACGGATCTATGCCACTGGTGAGCCGTTTATCTCGCCAAACCTGCCCATCTATGCCCCTGGGCGCGACGATCGCCGCCCTGGCTACTACAACATTTACTACCTGCCCACGGTAGACGCCCATCACCGGGTAGAAGGGCTGTTAGCCTACGTGGTCGATGTCACCGATCGCGTCAAGCTTGAGCACGCCCAGCAGTATCTCTCAGAGTCGAGCGCCGTGCTGGCCTCGTCTTTGGATTACCAAACCACCCTCGAGCAAGTTGCCCGGCTCACCGTGCCGCAATTGGCCGACTGGTGTACCGTCCACATTGTCGAAGAGAATGGCACCGTCGACCAGATTGCCGTGGCCCACATCGACCCGGCCAAGCTGGAATGGGCCTACCAGATTCGCGATAAGTATCCCTTAGACACCGAGGCCGAGCGCGGCGCGGCCCTCACCCTGCGCACCGGCCAGCCCGACCTGATACCCGAAATTCCCGATGAGCTGCTGGTGCACGCCGCCAAAGACGCCGAGCATTTAGAAATTTTGCGGCAGGTGGGCTTTAGCTCGGTGATGACGGTGCCCCTGCGCAGCCAGGATCGCATCATCGGCGTGATCTCGTTTATCTCGGCGGAGTCGGGCCGCCGCTACACGACCGCCGATCTACAGCTGGCCGAAGAACTGGCCCACCGGGCTTCGCTAGCGATCGAAAATGCCCAGCTCTACCAGTTCGCCCAGCGCGATCGCACTAAAGCCGAGGCCGCCAACCGCATCAAAGATGAGTTTCTGGCCGTCCTGTCCCATGAGTTGCGATCGCCCCTCAACCCAATTTTGGGCTGGGCCAGAATATTGCGCAGCAAGCCGCTGGATGCCGCCAAAACCGACCAGGCCCTCGAAACCATTGAGCGCAACGCCAAACTCCAGGCCCAGCTGATCGAAGATTTGCTTGATGTCTCCCGCATTTTGCAGGGCAAGCTGACCCTGACCGTGGCCCCGGTGAATTTGGTCACCACCATTGAAGCGGCGGCGGAGACCGTGCGCCTAGCGGCGGAAGCCAAACGGATTCCCATTCAAACCACGCTGCATGCGATCGCGGGCCAGGTTTTGGGCGACACCAATCGGCTCCAGCAGGTGATTTGGAACCTGCTCTCCAACGCGGTCAAATTTACCCCAGCGGGAGGGCAGGTCGCCATTACCCTAGAGCAGGTTGACGCCTACGCTCAAATTCAGGTGAGAGACACCGGCAAAGGCATTCATCCCGACTTTTTGCCCCACGTGTTTGACTATTTTCGCCAAGAAGACGGCACCACCACGCGGCAGTTTGGCGGCCTGGGCCTGGGCCTGGCGATCGTGCGCCAGCTCACCGAACTGCATGGAGGTATGGTTTGGGCCGAAAGCTCCGGCCCAAACCAGGGCGCGACCTTTACGGTGCTGCTGCCCCTCAACCTAGACGGGCAGGAGCAAGCGTCTGCCGACGCACCCCTAAACAAAGCGACCGACCTAACCGAGCTACGGATCTTAGTGGTCGACGACGAGGCCGACATGCGCGAGCTGGCGTCTTTCATCCTCACCCAGGCGGGGGCCGAGGTGGCTACGGCGGCCTCAGCCCTCCAGGCCCTCAGCCAGCTCAATCAGGCGGTGCCCGACCTCTTGCTGTGCGATATCGGCATGCCCGAGATGAATGGCTACGCGCTGATGCAGCAGATCCGCAAACGGCTACACGACCAGGGCGGCAACATCCCCGCGATCGCCCTGACCGCCTACGCCGGAGAGGTCAACCAGCAGCAGGCCCTCGCCGCTGGCTTTCAGCTGCACCTGGCCAAACCCATCGAGCCCGACCTGTTGGTCAGGGCGATCACCGCCCTAGTGCAGCCGCGATCGCCAGAAGGCTAGGGTCGCATCGGCTGCGGGGGTGGGCGATAATACCCTCGGTTTCTCTGCCCCACCCCCATGCTCAACTACGTGCGATCGCGCCTGCTTCCCCACCTACGCACCCAGGTGCTGCCCTCTAAACCCGCCCAGCTCCTCATTCAAACCTGGCTCAAGTGGGATCGCGACAACGTGCCCGGTATGGCAGCAGCGCTGTCCTACTACGCGCTATTTTCGCTGTTTCCGCTGCTGCTGGTGGTGCTGAGCATAATCGGGGCGCTGGTGGGGCCAAATACAGAGGTGTTTGAGGCCATCGAGGCCGTGATTGTGCGCTACCTGCCCCCCGAAGTGCACGACCTGATCAAAGACACCATTGTGTCTCTCAACGAAAACAGCGTCGGCGCGGGGCTGATTGGCTTTGGCATTTTGCTGTTTGCCGCCAGCACCATCTTTGCAATTTTGAAGCGATCGGTGAACAAAATTTGGGAAACCCCTAGCCGCGTCAGCGAAGCCGGATCGCCCGCCCGCATGGCGCTCTTTTTTGTGGTCAACAAGCTGTCGGCCTTTGTGCTGGTGCTGGCCACAGCGCTGCTGCTGCTGGCCTCGCTGCTGTCGGACATTGTGATCAAAATCATTTTGGCCCTGGTCAACAACTTTCAAGAGACCTTTGCCTTCTTAGCCATTGACCAAGAACTCCTCGCTAGGGGACTAGAGGCGGGGTGGTCGTTTTTGGCCTTGGGGTTTGCGATCGCCGGTCTATTCCGCATTCTGCCCTCGATCAAACTCTCCTGGCGCGACATCTGGCCCGGTGCCCTGCTCACCACCCTGCTTCTGGCCGGGTTACAGTGGCTAGTCAGCAACAGCGTCATCAGCCTGGGCAGCCGCTTCGTCTCCTACGGCGTGATCGGCAGCGTGATGATTCTGATGCTGTGGATTTTTCTCGCCTGCCAAATTTTCTTTGCGGGCTGCGAGTTTTCGTTTGTCTACGCCCACCTGTTTGGCACCAAACGCCGCGCCGCCCGGTTTGGAGAGTAGGTAGAAAGTTTTGAGTTTTGAGGTGGGCTTGAGTTCAAAATTCAAAATTCAAAACTTCCCTACCTCCCTCACCTTCCCCATCATGCCGAGGAACCTAACCCATGCCGTGGAAAGAACGACTCATCAGCCTTAGCCTGGGAATGCTGTCGGCCTGTGCGGCCCAGACCCCAGCGACTAGCCCATCACCCCCGCTCTCGGCCCAAAAGCGCTTTGGCGATCGCCCCGGCATTACCCTCCTCGCCGCTGCCCCAAGCTCGGCGGTGCAGGGGCAAACCCTCTACGTGCCGGTGTATTCCGAAATTTTTGACTCCGAGGCCGATCGCACCTTTCAGCTGACGGTGACCCTGAGTTTGCGCAACAGCGATCGCGACCAGCCCATCACCATCACCACGCTGGATTACTACAATTCAGGGGGCGATCGCATCGTCACCTACCTCGACACACCGATTCAGCTCGGCCCCCTCGCCTCCACCGAAGTCGTCGTCGATTCCAGAATGGATCGCTCCGCGAATCGCTCCAACACAACCGGCGGCGTAGGGGCTAACTTTATCGTGGAATGGCAATCCGCCGTCCCCGTCAGCGACCCCGTCGTCGAAGCGGTGATGATCAGCACCGCCTCCCAGCAGGGCATGTCCTTCGTCAGCCCCGCCCGCATCATCGAGAACCTGCAACCCTAGGAGACCCTCTTCCCCCAC
>QBLT01000110.1:0-12570 GCA_003249105.1 Leptolyngbya sp.
CCCTTACTCCCACTTCACCTCTGCTGGCTTCGTCTGCACGAGCAGCTTGCCCTGTGAGAAAACATGGGTCACGGTGGCGCGGCGGCAGATGGCGTCGTAGGGGCTGTCGGCGTCGAGGACGATGAGGTTGGCGGGTTTGCCGACTGCGAGTCCGTAGGAGTCTTGTAGAGCTAGGGTTTGAGCGCCGTGGGTGGTGATCATGGCGTAGCAGGCGGCGATTTCGTCTTGGCCGGTCATTTGGCAGACGTGGACGGCCATGGAGGCAACTTCGAGCATGTTGCCGGTGCCCAGGTTATACCAGGGGTCTTGGACGCAGTCGTGGCCGAGGCTGACGTTGAGGCCCTGCTGCCAGAGTTCTTTGACGCGGGTGACGCCGCGCCGTTTGGGGTAGGTGTCGGTGCGGCCTTGGAGGGTGATGTTGATCAGGGGGTTGGCGATGAAGTTGATCTGCGATCGCGCCAGCAGACCCATGAGCTTGAAGGCGTAGGCGTTGTTGTAGCTGGCAAAGGCGGTGGTGTGGCTGGCGGTGACGCGGGAACCAAGGCCCGATCGCACGGCGCAGGCGGCGACCACTTCTAAAAAGCGCGACTGGTCGTCGTCGATTTCGTCGCAGTGGATGTCGATCAGGCGATCGTACTGCTGGGCCAGCTCAAAGATGCGGTGTACTGACTGGACGCCGTCTTCGCGGGTCATTTCGTAGTGGGGGATGCCGCCGACGGCGTCGGCCCCCAGCTTCAGGGCTTCTTCCATCAGGTCAAGATTGCCGGGGCTGCCGTAGAGGCCGTCTTGGGGAAAGGCCACGACCTGCACGGTGATCCAGTCTTTGACGGCGTCGCGAACTTCGAGTAGCGCTTTGAGGGCGGTGAGGCTGGTTTCACTGACGTCGGCGTGGCTGCGCACAAAGAGCACTCCCTGCTGGGCCTGGAGCTTGAGGGTGGCGATCGCCCGTTCCTTCACATCATTAATGGAAAGGGACTGCTTGCGATCGCGCCAGATTTCAATGCCTTCAAACAGGGTGCCACTCTGGTTCCAGCGGGGCTGTCCTGCTGTCAGGGCCGAATCGAGGTGAATGTGCGACTCCACAAAGGGCGGGCTCACCAGCCTGCCGTCTAGGGCAAACTCCTGGGCAGCTGAGATAGTTAAATGGGGCTCTATAGCCTGAATGCGGCCATTTTCAAGGCCAATATCGACTGACTCGCCACTGGGCAGCTTACCGTTTCGCAGAATTATGTCCATGGCCAGCCCCTTTGGCGCAGTTTGCCCTATGGTTATGGCCTCGACTATACCAACTCCGCCTCGGCCAGAGACAGGCTCGGTGGACGATCTCCCAGCAAAAATCCCCGACGCTGCCGCTAAGGCAATGCCGGGGATAACGAATTTGAGATGACCCAAGGGGGGAAGAACCCTAGGGAGATGCCGGTCGATTGGTCAAGCTAAGCTAGCAAGCCGAAGCGGCAAATAGACCCGGTGCGTGGGCCTCAATCACATTGCCGGTGACGGCGCAGGTGATCATGAGGTAGTCGCAGGCGGCGCACTGGGTTTGCACCAGCTGATCGGGGTAAATGTGGTGCCTTTCGGCTAAATGTCCACAGTTGGGGCAGTGTACCTGTTGAGAATGACCAATCATTTTGTAACTCCGGCAGCTTTTTGACAGAACAATTAAGGGATATTATTTGGGTCAGGTCTTATTAAAAAGAATTCTCGCAATGGACAAAACATCGCGAGAACTACTTGAGCGCTACTCAAAAATCGCAGGCCAAAATCTTATCTTCCCTGATGATTATTATCGCCTCGTTTCTTAGGGGGCGCAACTCTATTTTATAAATCCTTAATCTTGGGATCAAGCTTGGGGCAATGATCCCCGCCTTTAGGTAGAGCAAGCAGGCTGAGGATTGATGCCGTTTTTACAACTCTGTAACGATCGCTAACGGCTGGGGATCGGGCTGATCTTTAATCTTTAGATTTGGATCCTTGCCTTTTTGTTCTGATCGTGGGGATCGCTAGTTTTAGGGTAACTATTATGGTTAGGCTCAGGAACCAGAAATAAGTTTGTCTGGCTCGATGTGACGTTATCGTTTGTATGTGCTCTGCTACGGTTGCTGCTCAATTCTTACTTGCCCATGCGCTATCAAATTCGCCACCTAACTCGCTACCGCTATCAGCAGCCCGTTACCCTGCGACCCCACACCCTGCGCCTGCGCCCCCGCAGTGACGGTGCCCAGCAGCTGCGGCATTTTACCCTTGAGGTCACTCCAGAGCCAACTCAGCAGAGTGCGATCGCAGATATCGATGGCAACAGCACCATAGGCCTGTGGTTTGCGCCTAATCCGGTAGAGCAGTTTGAAATCATCACCACCGCTGAGGTCGAAACCTACCGCACTAACCCCTTTGATTACCTGGCTGAGCCCTGGGCCACCACCCTGCCCATCGACTATCCCACCAGCCTGGGAACCACGCTAACGCCCTACCTGGCGTCAGCCAGAGTCTCTGCCCTTGGGCCTGGCGTGGTTGATTTGGCTCAAACTTTGGCTCACCAGGTGGAGGGCAATGTTGGTCTTTTTTTGACTGCTCTAGTGGGCCGCATCTACGAAACCTGTGAGTACACCAACCGCCCGACGGGCGCTCCCTGGCCGGGGGGCATAACCTGGGGCAAAAAGCTGGGCAGCTGCCGCGACTTTGCTGTGCTGTTTATGGAAGCCTGCCAGGCGGTGGGGATAGCGGCTCGCTTTGTCAGTGGGTATGAGCAGGGCGACAGCACAAGTCGCGATCGCGACCTGCACGCCTGGGCCGAGGCCTATGTGCCCGGTGGAGGCTGGCGCGCCTTTGACCCCACCCACGGGCTAGCGGTCAGCGATCGCCACATTGCCCTGGCGGCCAGCCCCTTTCCAGCCCACACCCTGCCCGTCAGCGGCACAACTCAGGAGGGCAGCCGGGTGGGGTCTAGTCTGGAGGCCGAGATTCGGGTAGAGGTGCTGGGGGATTAGGCGATCGAGAAGGTCAGGGAGTTGGAGGCGGTGAGGGAGAGGAGAACGGTGAGGATCTTCCTACCACTCCGTCACCCCATCACTCTCATCCCCTCACCGCCCCAAGGTTTGCCGCGCACGCTGACGCAGTGCCTTAGCTGGCTCGTAGTCTGGGTCAATCTGTAGAGCTTTTTCGAGGGCGACAATCGACTGGTCGTAGCGCTGGAGGGCCCAGGTGGCTTCGCCGCGTACGGTCCAGGCTTCGGCTGACTCGCGGTTGCGGGCGATCGCCTGGTCGATAGCGGCAATGGCCTCGGCGGAGCGCCCCAGCTTTTGCAGCACGCGGCTTCGGTCGAGCCAGGCCTCAAACATAGCGGGCATCAGGCGGTTGGTGCTCTCGTACAGGGCAAGAGCGGCCAGCAGTCGCCCCTGCTGTTCTTCGGCATTGCCCTTGCTGCGCACGGCCTCGGGGTAGTAGGTGCTATAGGCCAGGGCGTCGTCGCAGGCTGCAATAGCCTCCAACGGACGTTTGAGAGCAATCAGGGCCCGGCAGCGCCCCAGGTAAGCGGGCGCGTAGTCTGACTGGCTCTCGACGGCTTGGTTGTAGGTGACTAAGGCGTCGGGGTAGCGGCCCTGGTAGCGCAGGCGATCGCCCTCGCGGGTCAGGTAGGCTGCTTTTTCTTCGGGGGGCAGCAGGAGGCCAAAGTCGGTAATCAGGGTAGGAATTGCCGCCGCCTGAAACGGTACGGCAGCCCCAGGACTGGGCTCAAAGGCGACGGTGAGGCCGCTGCGCCAGAGCACGAGCAGGCTGAGCGCCCCCATTAGGCCACCAACCACCAGCGCTCGGCGGCGGACATAGGGCTTAGACTCCTCTACTAACGAATTTGTGGATACCAGCGGCATCGCCTCACTGGTACCGTAGGCCAGATCGACGGGAAACAGTGAAGTGGACTCTTGATCGTCGGCAAAGGCGGTGGGTTCTGAGGTTTCGGTGGGGCCTACGGCAGTATCGCTGTCGTCCCCCGGAAACGTTGGCCCCCGGCCGTTGGCTCCCTTCATCCAGGTTTGGTAGATTTGGGTGCCCAGCAGGCCGTGCAGAGGGTTAGGCAAATTTTGCAGGGCTTCAAGGGCTTCTTGGGCGGTGGGGTAGCGATCGCGAAAGTCGTAGCGCACCATTTTGTCGAGCACGGTCGCCAGCGATGATGACACGGTTGGGGCATGCTGACGCCAGGCTAACTCACTAGTAACAGGGTCTTCTTCGATTTTTTGGGGATGGATGCCGGTCAGCGTCCGAATGCCAAGAATGCCCACGGCGTACACATCGCTGCTAAAGCGCGGCTTGCCTGCATACTGCTCGTTGGGCATGTAGCCGTGGGTACCAATCGCCACGGTGATGTTGGTGGCGCCGGTCTCGGCATCGAGCAGCGGTGACGAGGTCACCTGCTTGACCGCCCCAAAGTCAATCAGCACCAGCTTGCCGTCGCGGTGGCGGCGGATTAGATTAGAAGGCTTGATATCGCGGTGAATCACCTGCTGGCGGTGCACAAAAGAGAGAATCTCTAAGACCTCTTGCAGCAGCAGCACTACCCGCGTCTCTGACCAGGGTTTGCCCTCCTCGACCTGGCGATTGAGGCGGCTGCCCTCGATATATTCTTGGGCTAAGTAAAACTCCTGGCCCTCTTCAAAGTGGGCCAGGAGCGACGGAATTTGGGGATGGTTGCCCAGTTGATAGAGCACTCTCGCCTCGGTGTCGAACAGCCGCCGGGCCATGTCTAGGGTGCCCGTGTCTTTGTCCTGCACCTTGAGCTGCTTGATCACACACCGAGGGTGGTTGGGCAGGTGGATATCGGTCACCAAAAAGGTGCGGCTGAACCCCCCCGACCCCAGCCGTCGAACAACTTGGTACCGTCCTCCCAGTAGTGTTTGCTCCATGCTGCCTAGAATGTCTTTGTCAGCCTGGTCATTTAACCACAGACCCAAGGGCCTCGACGTCCAGCGGTAGGCCCGCTAGCCAGTTGCCAATAGCTGCAGCAGAGCCACGGGCAATCGGTTTGGCTTCAGAACTTCTCTTGGGCCTCGAGGTCAGCTATGTTGAACTGTCGTGTCAATCTCACCGCCAATGCACCAGCTTCAGTTTAGGGCCTGACTGGTTGCCTTGAGCTGACCCTAGATATAACCCCCAGCTACCTTACATATCCTTTACAGCACTTTATCTTAAGTTTCTTAAGCCGGTAAGCCGGGTTCGGGCTTTACGCTTAAGGCAGCGATCGCCCTAGGCAAATCCAAGCCGGTATTTTGGGCAAGCTAAATCTACCAACTGCGATCGCCTCTGTTGGCAGATTGGCTTTGAAGACTGGCTTTGAATTTCGCTACCTCCCTTTCTTTCACCTCTGGCCCTATGTCACAGCCCTCTTGCCCCAATGCCGAGATGTACCTGGCCGTGCTGAGCGCCCTACCCGACGCGGTTGTGGTGGTTGACCTAGGCGGGGCCCTGCTGTTTTGCAATGCGGCGGCCGAGGCATTGCTACCGGGGGGAATTGCCGGGTTAGGGGGCAGCGGCATCTCGCCAGACTATCAGGTGCTCGATCCGCAGCAGCGGCCCCTGGCTGCGTCTGAGCTGCCCCTAAACCGAGTACTCGCGGGCCAACGTCTACACAACAAAGAATTGATATTGGCTGTGGGGCAACCTTCTCAGACCTACTGGGTCGCCTGTAGTGGCAGGCTGTGTTCTGGCATGGCAATGCTTACTCTGCGCGATATTTCCGCCGCCAAACAGCAGGAAGCCAGTCTGGTGCAGCAGGCCTTTTATGACCCGCTCACAGGACTGCCAAACCGTCACTCGTTTATAGATTGTCTTGACCAAGCCTTAGTCTGTGCCCAGAGTGACCCTCAAAGGGTGATGGCGCTGCTGGTTATCGATCTAGAGCGGTTTAAGCTGATCAATGACAATTTAGGGCACCAGGTGGGTGACGAAATGCTGGTTGAGCTAGGGGCACGCCTTCAGTCATTGGTGGGCTCCCAGGGCACTGTTGCGCGGCTTGGGGGAGATGAGTTTGCCATATTTTTAGACAATCTGACTACTCAAGCTAGCGTCATTGATCTGGCCGAAACAATTCACGCCGCGGTGCAGCAACCCTTTTTGCTTCAGCAGCAGCAGGTTTATGCCAATGCCAGCATTGGGGTTGCCTTCGGGGCTGAGGCCTACCAGAGCGCCTTCGACTGGCTGCGCGATGCCGACGCGGCTATGGACCAGATCAAAGCTTATCCTCACCTGGGCTGGCAGGTGTTTGACAGCTCTCTCAGGGTGCAGCAAGATCTGCGCCTGCAAACCGAAGTTGACCTCCGTCAGGCCCTCGATCGCGGTGAACTCCGGCTGCACTACCAGCCCATCGTCACCATCAGCAACGAGGAAATTTGCGGCTTTGAGGCCCTGGTGCGGTGGCAGCATCCCACCCGCGGGCTGCTAATGCCAGGGGAATTTATTCACATTGCCGAGGCCAGCGGGCTGATCATTCCCCTGGGCTGGTGGGTGCTGACCGAAGCCTGTCGGCAAATGCAGGTGTGGACCGAGCAACACCCCGCGATGGCTGAGTTTACGGTGAGCGTCAATATGTCCAGTAAGCAGTTTTCGCAGCCGCACATCGTTGAGAAAATCCAGAAAATTCTGAGCGACACCGGTTTTGTGGCCAATCGGCTCAAAATTGAGCTGACTGAAGGCGTGCTGATCGACCATTCCGACAGCATTATCGCTACCCTGCAGCAGATCAAGGCCTTGGGCATTAAGCTGCTGGTGGATGACTTTGGCACGGGCTATTCCTCCCTGAGCTATCTGCACCGCTTTCCCTTTGACTGCCTCAAGATCGATCGCTCTTTTATCGAAAACGCCGACCAAGACTTCGAAAAGCTGGAGATTTTGCAGTCAGTGGTGCGCCTAGCCTGGAATCTGGGCCTCGATGTGGTGGCCGAAGGGGTAGAGACCCCGCGCCACCACGCTCAGCTCAAGGCGCTGCGGTGCGAGCTGGGCCAGGGGTATCTATTCTCTCGCCCCCTAGCGCCCGCCGCCGTTGAGGCTATGATGGCGGAGAAAACTACCCATCTATCTGACCTGCCCACTGTGACACGCCCCACCTAGGAGGTTGCGCAACGGTGGGCAGGGGAATAGAATTGCGCTGCCATGCTGATTCGTAAACTGCTTGACTGCCCCGAGTTTGTGGCCGGTGACGGCACCCACCTGCGGGAGCTGCTGCACCCCGACAAGCAAGACCTTGCCCTGCGCTACAGCTTGGCCCACGCCGTGTTGCCAGTGGGGCAGGTGTCGACCCCCCATGCCCTCACCACCTCTGAGGTGTACTACATTCTAGAAGGGCGGGGGGAGATGACTATCGACGGCGAAACTAGTCCAGTCGAGCCTGGGGACGCGGTATATATTCCACCCCATGCCCGGCAGCACATTCGCACCATAGGCGATCGCCCGCTGGTATTTATTTGCCTGGTTGACCCCGCCTGGCGACAGGAAGATGAGACGGTGTTTGAGGTGGACTAGCTAGCGTTGCTGAAGCCCCAGGGGCCTCCAGATGACTCGGCGTAGGGCAGTTTTGAGCCATTGCCAGCAGGCTTTGACTCGCTGCCCTAGGCTGTGGTGGGGTGGCTTAAGGCTACAGCGCCGCAGCTGACCCAGCATCTGGGCTAGGGCGGCGTCCCCTTCGGCTAGTTGGGCCGCCAGGCAGTGAGGTTTATTTTGGCAAGTGGTGCATAGCATGGAGTGTTGAGTCTTGCTGGACTCGAATACAGAACTTGGCGGGCCGGTGTCAGCGCAATTGCTGGGCTGTCTGAGAGTCTTCCAGCTAAATAAACGTCCCCGTTGAGGTCGCAACCTCGGCCCGTTGGGCCTGTGGCCGAAAACTGCGGATAAGTATTTAGCTGGAAGACTCTAACCCTGACTATCTATATTTTGCGCCGCCCAAAATAAAAGCTGTTCGCAATGAGCTGAATATAGTCTGAAGGTTTGCGATCGCCCCTCGCCCCAGCCAGTTGAATTTCTGGAAGGGGCAATGTTAAGGCCGATCGGCTTTAGGGCTAGTCTTGAGCCAGGCTGCGGTAGGATTACCGCAGGCTTTTCTAAACTTTTGGTGGCCGCTATGCCCGTATCCACAACTGCATTGCAAGCGGTGCGACAGCGCGATCGCGCCTGCCTAGAAGCCCACAACCCCTACGAACGGCTCCAGGCCCTGCACGAAATTTGGCCGATTGTGGCGGAGAAATACGGCGATACGGTGGCCCTCAACGACCCCCACTACAAGCCCGCCGCTACCCTGACCTATCGGCAAATGGCCGAGGCGATTCGCACCTTTGCCAGCGGTTTGCAGGCCCTGGGGGTCGAAAACCGCGCCCACGTGGCCCTGTTTGCCGACAACAGCCACCGCTGGTTTATTGCCGACCAGGGCATTATGACCGCTGGCGGCATGAACGCCGTGCGCAGCGCCACCGCCGAAACTGAAGAGCTCGCCTACATTGCCGATCACAGCGAGAGCACGGTGCTGGTGGTGGAAACCCTGGCGCTGCTGAAACGACTGCGCGATCGCATCGACACCTTACCCATTCCCCTGGTGATTTTGCTGTCAGATGAGGAACCGCCGACCGACAACCGCTTCAAAATCCTCAACTTTGGCCAGCTGATGGCCCTGGGTGCCGAATATTCTTACACCCCGGTCACCATCCAGCCCGAGGATCTGGCCACGCTGATTTACACCTCCGGCACCACCGGCCAGCCCAAGGGGGTGATGCTCAGCCACCGCAACTTGCTGCACCAGATCAACACCCTGGAGGCGGTGGTGCAGCCTGAACCGGGCGATCGCGTGGTGGGTATTTTGCCCTCCTGGCACAGCTTTGAGCGCACCGCCGAATACTTTTTGCTGTCGCGAGGCTGCACCCAGACCTACAGCAGCATTCGCCACCTCAAGGCCGACCTCAAGGCCACTAAACCCCAGTACATGGTGGGGGTGCCCCGCCTGTGGGAGTCAATCTACGAAGGGGCGCAAAAGCAGTTTCGCGAACAGAGCTCCGGCAAGCAAAAGCTGATCTTCACCTTTTTTGGTCTCAGCCAGCGCTACGTCGAAAACCTCTGGCGCTACCAGGATATGAAAATCGACGAGCCTGACCTACAATCCTTCAAGCGCCTGAGTTCGGGCCTGATCGCCCTGGCCCTGTGGCCCTTGCACCAGCTGGGCAAAAAGCTGGTCTACGGCAAAGTCAGTGAAGCCACTGGGGGACAGGTCAAGCAGTTGATCAGCGGCGGCGGCTCCCTGGCTCGACATATCGATATCTTCTTTGAAATCATCGGTGTCCAGCTAATCGTGGGCTACGGCCTCACCGAAACGGCCCCAGTGCTCTCGGCCCGCCGTCCCTGGCGGAATTTGCGCGGAGCGGCGGGGCAGCCCATTCCCTTCACCGAAATTAAGGTAGTGGATCTGGAAACCCGCCAGGAGTTGCCCCAGGGTGGCCAAGGCCTGGTGCTGGCGCGCGGCCCGCAGATTATGGAGGGCTATTACCGCAACCCCGAAGCTACCCAAAAGGCGATCGACCCCGAGGGCTGGTTTGACACGGGCGACCTGGGCTGGATCAGCCGCGACGGCAACGTGGTGCTCACCGGACGGGCCAAGGACACCATCGTGCTGACCAACGGCGAAAACATCGAGCCCCAGCCCATCGAAGACGCCTGCATTCGCAGTAAGTACATCGACCAGATCATGCTGGTGGGGCAAGATCAGCGATCGCTCGGCGCGCTGATCGTTCCTAACCTAGAAGCCCTGCAAGCCTGGGCTTCTACTCAATCTCTTTTTGTGGCTGTGCCGGGGGATGACACCCCAGCCCCATCCGACTGCACCACCATTACCCTCGATGACGAGCGGGTGCAAAAGCTATTTCGCGATGAGCTGGGCCGCGAGGTGAAAGATCGCCCCAGCTACCGTCCCGACGATCGCATCGGCCCCTTCCGCCTGATTCTTGAGCCCTTCTCCATTGACAACGGCCTGCTCACCCAAACCCTAAAAGTCCGCCGTCCCGTGGTTACGGCCCGGTATCGCGATATGATTGACGCGATGTTTGTGTAGCTGCGGGTGGTGTAAAGACTTCACTAACCTCAGCCACATCCGGTGGAATAGTCCGGCCACGGTGCTCGCTGGTCGTAGTCGGTATTGGTGATTTCTTTATTACGTCAAAGATTATGGATGAGAATCAAACGCTGCTGCTCAAGCGGGTGGTCAACATTAAAGCCATTGTGACCCCCCTGTGGAAAGAAGAGGCGCAGAAGCAGCTCCAGGCCCAAATAAACCAGGTTGACGGTCGTCTGCAACAGCTTGAAATGCAGGGCCAGCGCATGGTAGCCGAGCTGCAAAAACAGGCCGAAGGGCAGCCCACCAGCGGCACCCTTCAGCAGCAGATGGGCAATATTCAAAATCAGCTCAACCAGGACAAAAGCAAGCTGCTTCAGCAAAAGAACCAGAGCCTGCAACAGCTTCAAGAAGTGCAGACCATCGCGATCGATGCCGAAGTGGAGCAAGGCAAGGTCGAGAGCTTTTTTAATGTCTCAGTGGGCGATAATCTGGTGCGCAAGCTCCAGGTTGAAATCCTAATCAAGGACGGCGTGATTCAAGAGATTCGCGGCGAACTCTAGTCTCGGCGCGTTTCAGCCTGCCCACGTTTGACCGTTTAAACGCTCGAACGGTTCAGCCTTGGGGATAGAATAAATCCTTGGCATCTCTGCTGCTCTGTCGTTTTAACCCTGTTTCGGAAGTCACCTCCATGATTCGCGAAGTCTTTATGCCTGCCCTCAGCTCAACTATGACCGAAGGCAAGATTGTGTCTTGGGTCAAAGCCCCCGGCGATCGGGTAGAAAAGGGCGAAACGGTGGTGATTGTCGAGTCCGACAAGGCAGACATGGATGTGGAGTCGTTCCACGAAGGGATTTTGGCCGCCATTGTGGTGGAAGCGGGCGGCACGGCCCCGGTGGGTGAGGCGATCGCCCTGCTGGCCGAGACCGAAGCCGAAGTTGAAACCGCCAAACAGCAGGCCGCCGCCAAAGCTGGTGCCGCTGGGGGTGACTCCGCCCCCAAGCCCGAAGCCGCTGCCCCCGTGGCTGTGGTCGAAGCCCCGGCCCCTGCCGCCCAAAATGGGGCATCCTCTGGCCGCAGCGGTCGAGTGGTGATTTCTCCCCGCGCCCGCAAGCTGGCCAAAGACCTCAAGGTAGACCTCACTAGCCTCCAGGGCAGCGGCCCCCACGGTCGCATTGTGGCTCAGGATGTGGAGCTGGCGGCAGGCAAAAATCCTACCGCTACTGGGCCGGTGGCAACGCCCCTGGCGGCGGTGTCTGCCGCCCCTGTGGCTCCCGCTGCGGCCTCCGCAGCTCCGGCGGCTCCGGCCCCTATGGCGGCACCTCTGGGCCAGGTCGTACCCTTTAACACCCTCCAGCAGGCCGTTATTCGCAACATGGTGGCCAGTCTGGCGGTACCCACGTTCCACGTGGGCTACACCATCACCACCGACAGTTTGGATGCTCTCTACAAGCAGATCAAGTCTAAGGGGGTGACCATGACTGCGCTGCTGGCCAAGGCCGTAGCCGTCACCCTGCAAAAACACCCGCTGCTGAATGCGGGCTTCACCGACCAGGGTGTGCAGTACCACGCAGGCATCAACGTCGCTGTGGCGGTGGCGATGGAAGGCGGCGGCCTGATCACCCCGGTGCTGAAGAATGCCGACCAGTACGACATCTATTCGCTGTCGCGCACCTGGGCCGATCTGGTGGCGCGATCGCGCTCCAAGCAGCTCCAGCCCGACGAGTACACCTCCGGCACCTTCACCCTGTCAAACCTGGGCATGTTTGGGGTCGATCGCTTCGACGCGATTTTGCCGCCGGGGCAGGGCTCGATTTTGGCGATCGGGGCCTCTCGCCCCACGGTGGTCGCTACCCCTGACGGTCTGATGGGCGTCAAGCGCCAGATGCAGGTCAACATCACCTGCGATCACCGCGTCATCTATGGGGCCGATGCCGCCGCTTTCCTCAAGGATCTGGCCAACGTGATTGAAAACAATCCCCAGTCCTTAACCCTATAGCCATGGATTCAGTCGATCTTGCCTTCTTGCCCGCCCTCGAACAAGCTCGGCTGATTCGCAACAAAGACATCTCGCCCCTAGAGCTAGCGGAAATTTATCTGGAGCGCATCGAGCGGCTCAATCCGGCCCTGGGGGCCTACGTGACGGTGATGGCAGAGCAGGCCCTGGCCGATGCCAGGGCTAAAACCGAGCACTTAGCGAGCAATCCTGAGGAGTTGCCGCCGTTGTTTGGGGTTACAGTCTCGGTCAAAGACCTGAATTCGGTAGGGGGGGTGCCCTGCGCCTATGGGCTCAAGGCCGCCTGTAAGCTCATTGCTCCCGAAGACGACTACATCGTCGGCAAGCTGCGCCAGGCGGGGATGATTATTTTGGGCAAAACCGCTACCTCCCAGCTCGGGTCGCTGCCCTACACCGAGCCACCGGGCTTTTCCCCCGCCCGCAACCCGTGGAATTTGGACTATACGCCGGGGGGATCCAGCGGCGGGGGAAAAGCCCGGTG
>QBLT01000110.1:12580-14735 GCA_003249105.1 Leptolyngbya sp.
GTGCGCCATTTCCCAGGGCTCCGACGGCGGTGGTTCGCTGCGCGGCCCGGCCTTTTGCTGCGGGCTGGTGGGCATGAAGGCTTCCCGGGGGCGAATCAGCTTTTCCCCTGTAGGGGAGCGGCTCAACGGGCTGGCCGTCAATGGCCCTTTGGGGCGCACTGTAGCTGATACAGCCGCTCTGCTGGATGCCCTCAGCGGCTACGAGGTGGGCGACCCCTACTGGCTGCCCGATCCAGAGCCGTCGTTTTTGGCTGGGTTAGATACGCCGCTCAAACCGCTGCGAATTGGTTACGCTACCCGGCTTGACCCCATCGGTGAGGTTGACCCCGTCTGCCGTCAGGCTATCTATGAAACTGTGCAGCAGGTCGAGGATCTCGGCCACAGGGCTGAAGAGGTGGTTTTTCCGAACCTGGAAGACCTGATCGAACCCTTTGTGGTGCTGTGGCAATGTGTGCTGACGGAGGTGGGCGTACCCTGGGTGGTGATGGAAAAGATGAATCGCTGGCTTTACTGGCGGGCCTGGCGAATTAACAGTGGTGCCTACCTGCGATCGGTGGCGAAGCTCCAGCAGGTGGCTCGCCAGATCGTGAGATTTTGTCAGCCCTACGATGTGGTGATTTTGCCAGTGTATATGCACCCTACGATCAAAGTGGGTGAGTGGAAGGGGCTGCGATCGCCCAAAGTACTCAACAACGTCATCAACTGGGTGGCCCCCTGTCCGCCCTTTAACGCCAGCGGCCAGCCTGCCCTGGCAATTCCTCGCGGCTTTGCTCCCAACGGCCTGCCCATCGGCGTGCAGATGGTGGGTCGCCCCGCCGACGAAGCCACCTTGCTGGCCCTGGCCGCGCAGCTTGAGCAGGTTAGCCCCTGGAATCACCAGCGCCCTGCGTTTGCCACCAAGGCTGGCAGCACCTAACGTAGAGACGGGCTATACGAGGTTGCTGGAGACCAAGCCTACATCCTTATTAAAAGAGCGTCGAGCCTTTTCGCACAGTGGGTATGCCCGTTACCCTGCCCTTTAGGCCGTTGACGGTGCTAATGACCCACAGGCGTACCGGTTCTGGCCTGTAAAAAAAAGCCAGAGCCTCGATCGTGCCGAATGGTAGATCTAGGCTCTGGTCAAAGAATTGTGGAATGAAAAGGGTAGCTGCCCCAGAATAGCTGCTACGCCTTGGGTGCTGGCTCAAACTTGTGGGCGTGGTCTTGCAGCAGCGAGCTGACCTGGTTGAGCACGTTGTCGCCAGTTTTCTTCTGAATGGTCTGGCGCTCGGGGTAAAAGTCGGGTTTGTCGAGGTTGCGGGAAATCGCCTGCTGCACCTGGTCGGCAATGAGGGCAGACAAGTCGCCCCGAGCACTTTCGCGCTGGAAGTTAGCGCCTTCTTCGGTAGTGGCGTAGAGGGGCGGCAGCCGGTTGAGGGCATAGGCGGCAATGTCGCCTAAATCAAGGGTTTTGTCGGAGGTAGACTCGATCTCGGCCACTCGTGAAATCGCCTCGGTCAGCACCAGTTCTTCCATCACGTTGATGAACTGCTTACGGGGCACAGCTACCACTTCGCCGGTGAGCAGGGCCCCCATCAGGCGATCGAGAGCCATATATTCTTCGATGGAAAGCTCGGCAGCAGTGTCGCAAATACGACCTACTTCGGCCTCCATAGCGGGGGTAAGGTAGCCGTCTTGCAGGGCTTGTTCAACAATTTTTTCGATAGTCATTTGGCCAAAAGCTCCATAAAACTGGCGGATAAACGGCTTTTACTGAAATCAGGGGACTGGGATATCAATAGGGGTAGGCATCCACCTGGGTTTAGTTTGCCCCGATCAATTCAGCAGACCACAGGAACGTGTGAAGACTGCGGGGGGACGTAGTGACGAATTAAGAATATTTCAGGAAGCCGATGGCCTGCTTCCAAATTTGGTGCTTGCTCTGGTCTTCTGTTTGGATGCAGATGCATTGGGGGTCTTGCCAGACGACTCGACCGGTAATAACGTCGCCGGTGATGAGCTTGACCTCAATGGGGGCGTTATCGCGAATTAGATTTTGAACCTGGCGCACGCTCGGCAACCCGGTGGCAAACTCTTGAGACATGGTGCTAGGCCACTGAACTTATGCTGGTCTTACGGTACCCCGTTTGGCAGGGCTAGATGACAGGGGGAGGGA
>QBLT01000111.1 GCA_003249105.1 Leptolyngbya sp.
CTCCCCTACTCCCCTACTCCCCTACTCCCCTACTCCCCTACTCCTCCCGCTCTGGCTTCAGCAATGGGAATGCGATCACATCGCGAATGCTAGGGCTATCGGTCAGCAGCATCACTAAGCGATCGATGCCGATGCCCTCGCCACAGGTAGGCGGCATGCCGTGCTCCAGGGCCGTCAAAAAGTCTTCATCCACCCCAGTCGCTTCCAAATCGCCCGCCGCCTTGCGCGCAGCCTGTAGCTCAAAGCGCTGCCGCTGGTCGATGGGGTCAGTCAACTCCGAAAAGCCGTTGGCGGTCTCTCGACCCACCACAAATAGCTCAAATCGTTCCACCACCCCAGGTCGGCTGCGGTGGGGCTTCGATAGGGGCGAAATCTCGACCGGGTGGTCAATCAAAAACGTCGGCTGAATCAGGGTTTCCTCAATTTTTTGCTCAAAGACTTCGTTCAGCAGTTTGCCGATCGAGTCGCAGTCTTCGACACCGTGCAGCTTGAGATCCTTCACAGCAGCCTTGGCGTCTTCGAGGGTGGTGAACTGGCAAAAATCTAGTCCGGTGTGCTCCTGCACCAGGTCATGCATCGTCACCCGCTTCCAGGGGGGCGTCAGGTCAATGTCTACGCCCTGGTAAGTGATCTTGAGCGTGCCCAGAATATCTTTAGCCAGAGTAGCGATCAGGTCTTCGGTGAGATTCATCAGGTCGTGGTAGTCGGCGTAGGCCTGGTAAAACTCCACGCTAGTGAACTCGGGGTTGTGGCGGGTAGACACGCCCTCGTTGCGAAAGATGCGGCCAATCTCGAACACCCGCTCAAAACCGCCTACCACCAGCCGCTTCAGGTGCAGCTCGGTGGCGATGCGCAGGTAGAGATCCATCTCCAGGGTGTTGTGGTAGGTGACGAAGGGGCGCGCCTCGGCCCCCCCGGCCTCGCTTTGCAGCACCGGGGTCTCGATTTCCAAGAATCCCCGATCTTCTAAATAACGACGAATGCCGGAGGTAATCAGTGCCCGCTTGCGAAAGGTGTCGCGCACGGTGGGGTTGACGATCAAATCGACGTAGCGCTGGCGGTAGCGCTTGGCCACATCCGTCAGGCCGTGCCACTTGTCGGGCAGGGGCAGCAGCGCCTTGGTCAGCAGGGCATACTCCTGCACTTTGACCGAGAGTTCGCCCTTCTCGGTGCGCTTGATGGTGCCGCGCACGCCCAGAATGTCACCCACATCGGTGAGCTGCTTTAAATGTTCAAAGGCCTGCTCATCCGCCGCGCCCATGCTCTCTTGAATCGTGGCTTTTTCGAGGTAGAGCTGAATGATGCCGCTCTCATCTTGCAGGGTAAAGAAGGCCAGTTTGCCAAACACCCGCCGCGCCAAAATTCTCCCAGCTAGGGAAACCGGAACATCTACCTCGGCCCCGGCTTCTAAATCGGTGTATTTGGTCTGCAAGTCGGCGGTGTGGTGAGTGACATCCCACCGATAGGCAAAGGGATTTTGGCCTAGCTGCTTGAGGTCTTCTACCTTTTGCAGGCGGGCAGCGCGAATTTCGTCAAGGCTGGAGGCGCTTTGGCCTGGGCGGTTAGAGTCAGACGACATAGCTAGGGGCAGGTGAATGGCAAAACGTCACAAGCCCCCATTATAGGGAACCCTGGCCATCCCACCGCGACGAGCGGCAATCCTTTAAAGCAGATAAGCCCGACTGCTAGCCCCTCCTCAAACGGTAGGGAGCTAGCGGTCGAGCTTAGGTTGAATCTGGCAATAGTCTAGAAGTAGGCGTAGGACGATACGGTGGCGGCGGCGATCGCAACCAACCCCTGCCGCAAGAAGGACAGCAGCAAAAAGGCCAGAATTGGCGAAAGATCGATGCCGCCCAGGGGAGGAATAATCGAGCGAAATAGGTTCAAGTAGGGGTCGGTCAGCTGGCTCAGCACCGAGAAGGGCGGGCTAAACCAATCCACATTGGGAAACCAGCTCAGAAGAATACGTACGATCAGCAAGATCGTATAGATCGATAAAAACGTGGTGAGGGTTTGTACCAATATGTCCATTTGAGAACCTCGGCAGTAGTCGTTATCAACAATACACGGAGCGTCTAAGTCTGTCAGTTAGTGTAACGGTTTGCTTCGTCCAGCACGGAGCGAACCCGGTAGATTTGCTTAAGAGTCTATGGGGGATGGGCTTTCCCAAGGGTGCTCAGAGTGGCCGTTGATGCCGCCGAGCTGCTGCCGCACGTCGTCGATCGCATCGTTGAGCTGGGCAATTTTGTCTTCTAAGCCGAGGCGAGCGGCTTCCATGCTCTCTTCATCGGGGTCGTCAAATTCGCCAAAGGCTAGGGTGCCGCTGGTTTTGGGTAGCGCAGACTTGGCTCTGCCCCCCGACTGCTGAATGCGCGTGGCCGCTAGCGCACCCACCACGCCGCCCAACGCGCCACCCACCAGGGTGCCGAGCAAAAATCCACCGACGAAATTGTCTTGCTGACTCATAGGTCGTTAATCCATCTCACCCAAGAACTTAAACCCAAACAACCGAAGCCTACAATACTCTAATTGTGGCAAAGCAACCGGCCAACTGCACAGTGCAAATCCGGCGATCGCCCCCGATCCCGCTTTCATTCTGACGGATTTTGGGCGGCGATCGGGCTAGGTGCCAAAGGTGCGATCGCCCGCATCCCCCAGCCCCGGCACAATAAACCCGCGATCGTTCACTTCTTCGTCAATCATGGCGGTGTAGATCGTCACCGCAGGGTAGGCCGCTGCCAGCTTTTGCAGGGCTGGTGGAGCCGCCACAATCGAAATAATTCTCACCACCGCTGGGTCAATGCCCCGCTGGGTCAGCTCATCCATCATCGCCATGATGGTGCCGCCCGTGGCCAGCATCGGTTCGCTGATGATCACCCGCGTGGCCGGGTCGAGCTGGGCAGGGAGCTTGTTCAAATAACAGCTCGCCTCCAAAGTTTCTTCGTTGCGCACAAAGCCCACGTGGTACACCGAGGCCAGGGGCAGCAGCGCCTGAATCCCCGGCATGAGCGCCAGCCCCGCCCGCAAAATCGGCACAATCATCGTCGGCACCTCAGGGTTAATAAAGGTGGCCGGGGCCGGGCCGAGGGGCGTATTCACCGTTGCATCCATTGTTGGAATCCAGTCGCGGATGGCCTCGTAGGTGAGCCAGCGGCCCAGCTCTTCCATCGCCGAGCGAAATAGCGGCCCCGGCGTATCGGCATCGCGGGCTACCCCCAACCAGTGCTTAACCAAAGGATGCGGCGGCACATAAATCCGCAGTTGAAAGGATGACATAGCCCAACTCCCACCAAAATCTGCCACATCATACCCCGGAGTCCTTCAGAGAAGCGATTTCTCCCTCACCTCCCGCAACTTCCCCACTCTCAATTCAAAGTTCAAAACTCTTCCCCCACACCCCTACTCCCGCACTCCCTACGGCTCTCCCTATACGGTCTATTCGGTGTAAAAACCCCGTTTTTGCAGGGGTAAGCCACACCTGTGCTCAGCCTTTGTTTTTGTCAAGATAGTCATGTCGGCGAAAGGAGATAGCAATGGCAAAACGATTTTTTGGCAAGCCCTTCATGAACTGGTACCGTCAGTTGTTACGCAACTCGAAATATCGTTGGGTTGTGCTGTTTGGCACCCTGGTTTATCTGGTAAGCCCCATTGATATTTCTCCCGATGTTTTTCCGGTTTTGGGGTGGGTTGACGATGGCCTCATCGCCACGATCGCCATCACCGAAATTACCCAAATCTTGCTCGATCGCAGACGCAATCTGCGCCAGGTTGATGAGGCGATCGCCATGACAGAATCGGTTGATACCAGCGGCACAGTGATTGATATAGATGCTGTTGCCGTTCGCTAAACCTTCTTTAGGCGGAGTCTTAAAGTGCTGCCGGTGAGCAAACACCGCGGCCAACTGAGACACAATTCAACATTTTTTGTAACCCCATTTTTAATTAGGAAAAGCCCCCATGACTAACCCCGTACAAGACCGCGTTAAAACCGAGTGGGAAAAAGCCCAAAAAGAAGGTGGCCAGCGCGCCAGCCGCATTCGCGAAATCGTTAAAGTTGCCGCTGCCGAAGCCCTGGCTGAACTCAGAGAAGGCTCTGGCGAAATCGAAACCCAGGGCCGCAAAACCCTGGCCGAAATGATTGCCCAACTCCGGGCCAACGAAGCTGCCGATGCCGCCGCCGCTGAAGCCGTTGCCGTTGCCGTTGCCGTTGCCGATGCCGTCCAGGCCGAAGCCATTAACGCAGAGGCTCCTGAAACCAGCGCCCCTGCCCCCACCTGGTCGCAAATCTTTGCCGACCTGCGCTACCTGGCCGACGATCGCAAAGTTGGCTGGGCCCAGCAAATTCTGTCTGGCCTTCAAACCCAGATCGATCGCTTTGACACCAAAATGGCCACAGAACAGGGCGATCGCTACGGTGCTGTGCGGCCCCTGGTGCGCGGCTTTCGCTCCCTAGTGGCGCTGGCCTACAGCAAACTGGGCCAGCCCGCTGAGCCCCCTGCGCCCACCCCCGTCCACATCGTTGTACTAGACGATGTCGAAACCCCGGCGGATGACGCGACGAACGTTTAGTTTTGGTTGGTTGTGTGTTTGAACCCTAGGTAAAGCAAAGCGCCCCCACGTAACATCGTTGGGGCGCTTTTTTTATTGAGGATGCAGTTTTGATGCCAAGGGCACCAAAAACGGTAACAAAGTACGGCGGTTACGTTGCGCTGTGCAAACCTGTGCAACGTTTCCTGGCGGTGCGCGCCCCAGCGGCAAGCCAACTTGATAAAACAGTGAAACCACGGGTTTGGTGGCTAGATCTAGCTTTGTCCAGCAGCCCTGTGCCTAGCAGCATTAGCAATACTCCTCATTTTGGCGAGTGTTTACCTATGGTTAGCTCTCCTCTCGCCCAGCCTTCTCAACGCACCCAGCCGGGGAGTAGCCTGTCTGCCGCTGACCCGCAGCTAGCTCTGGCCGTGGCCGACGATGGGTTTTTGCGATCGCTGCTCACCGAGAGTCTGCCTGCGATCGCCCACCCCCACGAGATTGGCTCCGTCACCGTCGAAGTCGGCGTTCCCCTGCCCCAGGGCCGTATGGATGCCGTGCTCACCTTCGAGCACATCAACTGTGTGCTGGCTGGCTCATACCCTGATGCGCCGCCGCTGCCCGATGTCCATAACCATCGCGAATACCAGGCTATTACCCCCTGCCACTCTGACCTCGC
This sequence comes from Leptolyngbya sp., assembly GCA_003249105.1. GTDB lineage: Bacteria > Cyanobacteriota > Cyanobacteriia > Phormidesmidales > Phormidesmidaceae > Nodosilinea. Next base: position 5,207 of record QBLT01000111.1, read on the forward strand.
CACCCTGGCGCAAAATGTGTCGCTGACCGAGGCCGAGGCACTGCTGGCGCGATCGGGCTTTGACAACGACGAGGTGCAGCACATTCTCAACTTGCCCTCCCAGGGATGGCACAAGTCGTGGTGGTACAGCCTCGCCCCAGATGGGTTTCTCACCGTGCCTTTTCAGCGCCACATTCGCAGCCGCTGCTACGCCGACGGTACCGTCACCCTACAATTTAAAGACCACTACGCCCAGCAGCGCCCCGAGGGCTTTCGCAGCCAGCCCCAAAAGCTGCCGGTGGTGGTGCATGCGCCCCAGGCCAGCTTTTGCGACAACCTGGCCCAAATTAACCTCAGCCGCCAGGCATTAGGCATTCCCCAGGCTATTTTGATTGCCGACGACTTGTCAGAACTCGAAGTCGAGGGCTACATTCGCCAAAACGTCAGCCTCTACCGCCAGCGCAGTTTGGAATATTTGCTCAACGCCAACTGCCGCTCCTGTAGTCAGGCCAAGTGCCCGCTTCAGGGCGTAGATTCGTCGCCCGTGCTGGCCTGTAGGTCGTTCCGCCCCGTGGATGTGGAAACGTAAACTTGCCCCGGTGGGTTCAGCAGCACTGGCATTTTGCTAGAGGTAGCGTGGCGCTGAATTTGTCCCCAGCTCAGGGTTGCGGCCCCGCCCGCTAGCAGCAGGCCAAACAACGCCAAAGAGACCTTATCTTCTGTCGCGCCCATGAGGCCATCGACAGCGCCTACGGTGAGCGCTGTAGCCAGCCACGGTTGTTTTCTAAAAAGCACCTTAATGGGTCGATCTCCTGAATGTAGCAAGGTTAATGACGGTGAATTGGCCTTTGGGGATCCCCCCTGCCCCCCTACCCTGCGGGAAGCCGCAAGCGTCTATAAAAAGGGGGGGTGAGTAAAGCTGTCAGAACAAAGACCTGGGGGGGATCTGTCTCAGATAAACAGCGTTCCCAATACAGGGCAATAGCTTACCTAGCGCAGGCCCAGCCAGGTGACGATCGCCTGCCCGGTGGCCAGCTCAAACAGCACCAGCGCCACAAATCCCAGCATGGCAGCCCGCCCATTTAGCCGCTCGGCATAATCATTAAAGCCCGCCTTAGAACGCTCAATGGTGGGGGTGACGGTGGGTTCAAGGTTGGCCATGGGTTTAGGGTGTGTCGTTTGCTTTCCTAGCCTACCCTATGGGTTGCCGGTTGTGATATGGGCGTGGACAGACGAGGCGATCGCCCCCTCACCCCCTCTCCGTCCACCACACCTCGAGCTGCCGTCTAAGCCGACTGGCCAGCGCTGCATCAGGCGTCGCTATTCTGCACTCTGGGAAACTGGCCTGTCTAGATACAGCGCCACCCGTTCCATCAGTCTTGGAATGTATGTATAGAAGTGTTCGTTGCGCAGCTGCATGGCATCGACCGTGCAGCTGCCACAATGCACCCCTGCGGGTGGCACCGCGATCGCCTGCACCACCTCATCCGACACTCCCGCCCAGGGCAGATGGCCCTCCGGTGCCTGCAACGAGTAGGTCAACTCCGCCTCGTTCAACCAGTCACTGCTGATGAAGTCAACCTCAGCCCGAGGAGCCGCTAGTTTCCAGCCGACGCGATCGCGAAAGGCATTGACCGCCGCTGCACCATCGTTGGGATGAGCCGCCAGCGCCGACCGCCAAAGACGCCGCTGCACACTGAAACCAAATCGCCCGTCGCTGGCCGTCAGCCACATCTGGTCAATGGCCTGTATCAGCTCTGGCCGCAACAATACTGGATCATTGGGTAGGGGATCAAACGGTGGCAGTGAGGTTGTCCCTGGGGCCAGCAACCGCCGGGTTATGCGATCGGCAGCGGCCCAGTCCTGGGCCTGAAGTCGTTCTTGTAACAGCGCCAACTGCTCGTCAATCGCCCCGTTGAGGTCGGCATTTGCAGTTTGGCAGGTGCCCACCATTGAGCGCACGTACTCCCTCGGGCTCAAGTAGTGGACGATCTGTATCTGCTGGGGCAGTCCGCTGGTGGGGCGCAGACTGACGTAGAGGCCATGCACCGAATGGGGTACTCCATAGAGACGGTCGGCGTTGTTAGGCTGACCACGAAAAGGGTCTTCAAAGGGCAGTTGAGCATAGTCCGCATCGGGAGCCAGTTGCTCGTAATCGCTCAGGGCAGCGGCATTGAGCAGGGCTTGCACCCGACCCGTCTGATTTTGCCACTGCACCGTCAGGGTCAAGGCTGGTGCGATCGGGTTTTGCAGATTCTCCGCCGCAGTAGTTTCCGGTAGACTGCCCGTTAGTAAATAGGTTAAAGTGCCTCCCTGGCCCAGAGAAACCATCGTTTCACAAGCGATCCGGGAAGGAGTGCCCTGGGCACCGACAGGGAGTGGTGTAGTGGTTGCCAGGGCGATCGTCAAGACACAGCCTAACGGCTTCAGATTTAGCATCTTTTGCATGGGCGTTACCCCCAACAGAATACAGACTGCGGCCAGTATCAACCATTTCGGCTGAGCCTACTGCCCTGGTTGCGCAAATTGATACGCGACCGGGTTGGATTGGCCTGGCGATCGCCCCCTCGGTGGAAGGAACGATACACTAGGATTACGCCCCCCACTTCATCCTTAAACGGTCTGAGATATGCCTAGAGCTGCCATCATCCAGCCCGAACAGTCATACACTTTTGCAGACTACTTCAAGCTCAACTTTGCGCCACAGGATATTTTGGCCTACTTTGGCGTGTCGCTCCAGCGCCAGGCTTTGCACCTGCCCCGCTACCCAGGCCCGCTCGATCGCCTGAACGATCTCAAAACCCGGATTGAAGAAAGCCTGCCCCGCCTCAGCCTCACCAGCGAAATGGCCCGGCGAGAATTTCTCATTGCTCCAGTGCTGACCGATGTGCTGCACTACACCCAGGCCACCCTGAATGTGGAATATCCTGTAGCGGTGAGCAATCAGCTCAAGGGATCGCTCGATTACCTGCTACAGAACGGCACTACATTTCTGGTGATTGAGGCTAAAAACGAAGATTTAGAGCGGGGTTTTGTGCAATTAGCGATCGAGCTAATTGCCTTAGATCAATGGATTGAGTCAGACCAGCCTGTGTTAAAAGGAGCTATTTCGACGGGCAATATCTGGCAGTTTGGCCAGTTCGATCGCCAGTCTCGCCGGGTCACCCAAGACCTCGATCTCTACCGAGTACCTGCCGACCTAGAAGATTTGCTCCGTGTTCTGGTCAGCGTTCTGGGAAGTTGAGATTGACCTCGCCCCTTACAATAGGAACTCATCCTTCGACGACTGGAACTCGCTGTGGCAGCACCCTCTCCCAAGGCCGACAAGCCCACCCTGATGCTGGTAGACGGCCATTCTCTGGCCTTCCGCTCCTACTATGCCTTCGCCAAAAATGCTGACGGTGGCCTGCGCACCTCCACCGGCATTCCCACCAGCGTGTGCTACGGCTTTCTCAAGTCGCTGCTCGACATGATGGAGGTCGAAAAGCCCCAGTACGCCGCCGTCGCCTTTGACCTGGCCCAGCCCACCTTTCGCCACGAGGCCGATGCCACCTATAAAGATGGTCGCCCCGAAGCGCCGGAGGGGTTTACCGAAGATGTGGAAAACCTCAACGAGCTGCTAACCGACTTCGGGCTGAATATCTACGTGGCCCCCGGCTTTGAGGCCGACGACGTGATTGGCACCCTGGCGACGAAGGCGCTGGCCGAGGGGTTTTGCGTTAAGATTCTTAGCGGCGACCAGGATCTCTTTCAGCTGATCGACCCCGACGAGTGCATTACCGTGCTGCATCTGGGCAACGCCTTTGCCAAAGGGCCAAAGACGGGGATGGCCCAGGAATTCAAGATTGAGGATGTCAAGGCGAAGCTGGACATCTTCCCTCACCAGGTGGTGGATTACAAAGCCCTATGCGGTGATTCCTCCGACAATATTCCGGGTGTCAAAGGCATTGGGGCCAAGACTGCGGCCAAGCTGCTGGCTGAGTATGGAGACCTCGATGCCATCTATGCTGACATCGACAACATCAAGGGCGCGACTCAGAAAAAGCTGATTGAAGACAAAGAGTCGGCCTACCACTCGCGCTACATGGCCAAGATCATCACCGATGTAGATTTGCCCATCGACCTGGCCACCTGCAAGCTCGATGGCTTTGACCCCGATGTGGTGATTCCGGCACTGAAAAAGCTGGAGTTTCAAAATTTTGTCAACCGGCTGGGCAAGCTGCAAATTGCCTTTGGCGGCCAGGCGGCTGAGGAAACAGCGGCGAAAGCCAGCCAGGCGTTGAGTGGAGGTTCTAGCCCCAGCAAAGAACCCAGCCGCTCTGGTCATTTCGAGGGCCGCTTTGAGGATGCGGGCGGCGCGGATGTGGCCTTCTTTACGGCGGAGGAAACCGACAGTGCCCAGGGGGTGGATGAGGTGGCGATCGCACCCCAAATCATCACCACCGAAGCCCAGCTCTACGAACTGCTCGACATTCTCTCAGAGCAAAAGAACCCCGCCACCCCTGTTTCCTGGGACACTGAGACGACATCCCTAGAGCCGAGGGATGCCGCGCTGGTGGGCATCGGCTGCTGCTGGGGCACGGGTCGCGACGAGATGGCCTACATTCCGGTGGGGCACAGCGACGGCACGCAACTGTCCCTAGAAACCGTACTGGAGGCGCTGCGCCCCGTTCTCGAAAGCGACGAATTCCCTAAGGCGCTGCAAAATGCCAAGTACGATCGCCTCGTGCTGCGCCATCAGGGCATTCAATTAGCGGGCGTGGTGTTCGACACTATGCTGGCCAGCTACGTGCTCAACCCCGAGACCAGCCACAACCTGACGGATCTAAGCCTGCGCTATCTCAACCTCTCCGCCCAGAGCTATGAGGATTTGGTGCCCAAGGGCAAGACGATTGCCGATGTGGCGATCGCCGCTGTGGCCAACTACTGCGGGGCCGATGTGCACACCACCTACCTACTGCTACCCAAGCTCCAGGCTGAGTTAGACAAAGTCCCCGACCTCAAAACCCTGTTTGCCCAGGTCGAGCTGCCCCTAGAGCCAGTGCTGGCGGAGATGGAGTGCACGGGCATTCGGGTTGACCCCGGCTATCTGGCCACCTTCTCAAAGCAGCTCGAAACGGATCTGGCCCGCCTAGAAAAATCTGCCTATGAAGCCGCTGGGGAAACCTTTAATATGGGGTCTCCTAAGCAGTTGAGCACGCTGTTTTTTGAGAAGCTGGGGCTCGACAAGCGCAAGTCGCGCAAAAACAAGTCGGGCGGCTACTCCACCGATGCCGCCACGCTAGAAAAGCTCCAGGGCGACCACGCCGTAGTGGATTTGGTGGTCGAGCACCGCACCCTTTCCAAACTGAAATCTACCTATGTCGATGCCCTGCCCACGCTAATCCGTCCCGAAACTCACCGGGTACACACCGACTTTAACCAGGCGGTGACGGCCACCGGGCGGCTGTCATCGTCAAACCCCAACCTGCAAAATATCCCCATTCGCACCGCCTTTAGCCGCAAGATTCGAGCCGCATTTATTCCCGAAGACGGCTGGCAGCTTGTGGCGGCAGACTACTCGCAGATTGAGCTGCGCATTCTCGCCCACCTCAGTGGTGAGCCGGTGCTGGTGGAGGCCTACAAAAACAACGACGACGTGCACGGCCTCACCGCCCGGTTACTCTTCGAAAAAGACGACATCACGGCGGAAGAGCGGCGGGCGGGAAAGGTAATCAACTTTGGCATTATCTACGGCATGGGGGCCTCGCGCTTTGCCCGCGAGGCGGGGGTCAACCGCGCCGATGCCAAGACCTTTATCGATCGCTACTACGATCGCTACCCCAAAGTTTTCGAGTACCTGCTGCAAATGCAGCGAGAGGCGATCGCCCAGGGCTACGTGCAGACCATCTGCGGCAGGCGGCGGTATTTTAACTTTACGGATGGCAAGCTGCGATCGCTGCGCGGCACCGACCCCGCCAGCATCGACCTAGACTCCCTCCGCTCTAACGGCTACGATGCCGGTTCCCTGCGGGCAGCGGCCAATGCGCCCATCCAGGGTAGCAGTGCCGACATCATCAAAATTGCCATGATTCATCTGCATGAATTGCTGAAGGATTATCAAGCTAACCTGCTCCTCCAGGTCCACGACGAGCTGGTGTTTGAGGTACCCCCCGACGAGTGGGCAGAACTCCAGCCAAAAATCACCGCCGTGATGGAATCTGCCGTGGAGCTGAAGGTGCCCCTCAAGGTCGAAGCCCACGCAGGGCCAAACTGGATGGAAGCCAAGTAACAACCACCCGGCAAAACCACTTTTGAGAAAGGACACCCGATGGATTCGACTCGGTACACCCGTGGACAAGAGACGCTGAACAGAATTCATGGCCATATCGGCCAAGGTGTCATGGATGCCCTAGATGACATTGCCCCCGATTTTGCGCGCTTTATTATTGAGTTTCCCTACGGCGATCTCTGCTCCCGCGAGGGTTTATCGCCTAAAGAACGGCAGATTGCCACGATCGCATCCTTAGTCACCCTTGGCAATGCACCCAGCGTACTAAAAGCTCATATTCAAGGCGCTTTGAATGTGGGCTGCACCCGAGAAGAAATTGTCGAAATCATCATGCAAATGTCGATTTATGCAGGCTTTCCTGCTGCGGTCAATTCATTGTTGGTTGCCAAAGATGTATTTGCAGAGCTAGATGCTGAAGACCAGATATAGCCCGCCAGCAAATCTCAATCAATTAAGGCTTCTCTGAATTAGCTCAATTCTTGGTTCTTCAAAATTATTGATATTTCACCTGGGATTCCCTTGGAGTAAATAGCCGAGGATGTTTTTCTCGCGATCGCATCTGGGCATGAATTTGCTGTAGACAGACGCAAAAATTAAGTTTTCAAAACGACAGCAGGGGCATTCTTAGGTTTGGCGATATAGTGCGGCCAATTGTGCGTTTGGTGCATCGCCCTCTATGGCAAAGTTTTCCTCCACCGCTGCTTTTTGGGGACTGTTGATTGGCTCCAGTTTAGTAACTTCTGGGGTAAAGGCCCAAGACGTAACTCCGGCGCAGGCATTGAGCCGTCAGGCCGAAATCGAGGTGGCCGACTGGTTTGAGGCCAACCGCGATCGCCCCACCCTACTCCGAGCTTTTGTGCAGCGAATGCCCAAGGGCGGCGACATCCACACCCACCTGAGCGGAGCCGTCTACGCCGAGCGCTACATACAGTGGGCAGCGGCAGACGGCTACTGCATTGACCCAGCAGTGCCTGCCCTGGTCGAGCCCAGCGTTTGCGCCGAAGACAGCAGCTACTTTCCAGCCGCTCAGCTCTACGGTCGCCCGGCCACCTACGATGTGTTGGTCAACCTATGGTCAACGCGCAACTTGCCCTTTGCCGGCCAGTCGGGGCACGACCAGTTTTTTGAGGCGTTCGGCAGCTTTGACGCGATCTCCTCTTCCTTAACACGCCAGGATGACATGGTGGCCGAGGTCGCCAATCGCGCCGCCTCCCAACATTATTTCTTACCTAGAGCTGTTGATGACGGTCAAAGGCAGCGAGGCGCGGCAGCTGGGGCGAACCGTAGGGTGGAGCAGCGATTTTGCCCAAATGCGCCAGCGGCTGCTCGACGCGGGCCTGATGGATCTCGTTGCCCAGGGCAGTCAGGATATGGCCGCCCTCGAACGCGAGGTAGGCAAAACCTTGGGCTGTGAAACACCGCGCCCCCAACCCGGCTGCGAGGTAACGGTGCGATATTTGCAACAGACCACCCGCACCCGCCTGCCCGAAGAAGTGTTTGCCCAGTTTGTCTACGCCTTTGAGCTAGCCAAGGCCGATTCTCGTGTGGTCGGCATTAACCTGGTGGCTCCAGAAGACAACCCCGTGGCCCTGCGCGACTACAGCCTGCACATGGAGATGCTCGGGTTCCTCAAAACCCAGTTCCCTGAGGTCAACGTTTCGCTTCATGCCGGGGAGCTGACCCTGGGGCTGGTGCCACCCGATGACCTGCGCTTTCACATTCGCCAGGCAGTGGAGGTGGCTCAGGCTAGCCGCATCGGCCACGGGGTCGCCATTCTCTACGAAAACGAGCCCTTTCAACTGCTGGAGGAGATGCGCCGCCGGGGCGTACTGGTGGAAATTTGTCTCACCAGCAATGAGGTAATTCTCAATGTCGAGGGCGACGAGCATCCCTTTCTCGACTACTGGGCTGCTGGGGTACCGATGACCCTGGCCTCCGACGACGAGGGCATTGCCCGCATCGACCTGAGCAACGAGTATGGGCTGGCGGCGCAGCGCTATGGCCTGGGCTACCGCGACCTCAAGCGGCTGGCCCGCAATAGCTTGGAATATAGCTTTCTGGGGGGCGACAGTCTCTGGGCCTCGCCCGAGTTTAATCAGCTCTCAGCACCCTGTGCCGGTGATATTCCTGGTTCGGCAACGACTTCGGAGGGCTGCGCCAGCTTTTTGGCGGGGAGCGATCGCGCCTGCACCCAGTGGCAGCTAGAGTCAGAATTGGCCGAATTTGAGTCGCTATCGTCGTTTCGGTCTCGCTGATGGCAGAGGTTGTGGTCGTTACCGGCGGCAGTCGGGGGATTGGCGCGGCTACGGCCCGTTTAGCGGCTGAGCGGGGGTATGCGGTCTGCGTCAACTATTTATACAACCAAGAGGCAGCCCATGAGGTGGTTGACTCAATTATCCAAGCGGGTGGACGAGCCATCGCCGTCGCCGCCGATATTTCCCTAGAAGACGACGTTCTGCACCTCTTTCAAACGGTGGATGAGAAGCTGGGCAGGCTGATGGCCCTGGTGAACAATGCCGGAATTTTGGAGCAGCAGCGGCGGGTAGACGAACTCGATGCCGCCCGGCTCAACCGCGTCTTTGCCGCCAACGTCACCGGCAGCTTTCTCTGCGCGCGGGAAGCCGTGAAGCGCATGTCAACGAAGTATGGTGGGGTCGGCGGGGCGATCGTCAATGTGTCGTCGGTGGCGGCGCGGCTGGGGTCGCCAGGGGAATATGTGGACTACGCTGCGTCTAAGGGTGCGATCGACAGCCTCACTATCGGCCTGGCAAAGGAAGTTGCCGCCGAGGGCATTCGCGTCAATGGGGTGCGCCCCGGCTTTATCTATACCGATATTCACGCCAGCGGCGGTGAGCCCGATCGCATCGAGCGGATAAAGTCTGCTGTGCCCATACAGCGGGGTGGGCAGGCAGTGGAAGTGGCCCAAGCCATTTTGTGGCTGCTTTCGGCAGAGGCCTCCTATACCACCGGGTCATTCATTGATATAGCGGGCGGCAAGTGAACCGGAAGTTTCCTCAAATGCCTGCTCCTAGTGGTCAGTCAATTATTTATTGACGGGTAGAGGCGATGCAATTTCACCCTGGCATCAGCGGTTGTCATACCAAATCCGACTTGTATACCTCCGGAATAGTGTAGGATTGTGGAATGCCTAGACCCCTCCATCTTGAACCTCATTTTTCAGCCGACGAGCTTAAATCGCGCTATCGCGCTAGCGGTGACCCTGTCGAGTCTCGACGCTGGCATCTGCT
>QBLT01000112.1 GCA_003249105.1 Leptolyngbya sp.
TTATGCAAGTGCTCAACTCCCCTACTCAGTCCACCATCGATCGTCAGACCCAGGAACCGTTCCTGATTTTCGACAATCTTTCTAAGGTCTACCCCACCCCCACGGGCGATTTTGTGGTGCTCGACGGCATCGACCTCGCCATCCACGAAGGCGAGTTTGTTTGCGTCATTGGCCACTCCGGCTGTGGCAAATCGACCCTGCTCGATATGGTGGCCGGGTTTCGCCAGCCCACCGACGGCGAAGTGCGCCTGCAATCCCAAACCATTCAGGAACCCGGCCCCGATCGCATGGTGGTGTTTCAAAACTACTCCCTGCTGCCCTGGCTCACCGCCTACGAAAACATTTACCTAGGCGTGAATTCGGTGTTTCCCAACAAGCCCGAAGCCGCGAAAAAGCACATCGTCATGGAGCACCTGGAGATGGTGGGCCTGGCCGATGTGGCCAACAAAAAGCCCAGCGCCCTCTCCGGCGGCATGAAGCAGCGGGTCTGCATTGCCCGCGCTCTAGCCCTGCGCCCCAAGGTGCTGATTCTCGATGAGCCCTTCGGCGCGCTGGACCCCATCACCCGCGAAGAGCTTCAGGAAGAACTGCTGAAAATCTGGCAAGACCACCAGATCACCGTGCTGATGATCACCCACGACATCGACGAGGCGCTGTTCTTGAGCGATCGCGTCGTCATGATGACCAACGGCCCCGCTGCCAAAATTGGCGAAATCATGCAGGTGCCCTTTGCCCGCCCCCGCGATCGCGCCCGCATGATGGAAGATCCCAAATTCTACGAGCTGCGCAACGAAGCCCTCGACTTCCTCTACCACCGCCACGCCCACGCCGACGATTAGGGTCAAATCCCCTCTCGCTATCCTCAAAGGCTTCAGAGCGAATACCCTGAAGCCTTTGACTTAGGTGCGCCGAGGCCTCTACGGGTTGATTGAATTGGGTGCTGCGGGATTGGGGGCCGACGCAAGATTCAGTGCCGCGACGGCAAGAACGGCTATTGCGATCGCAGTTCAGCTTGATACGGTTCCAAGGCCCTGTCCAGCGCTGGCAAGAACGTCGGCGAGGTAAACAGCGGCTCGAAGAATTTCACCACAGGGATGTTCTCTACCCGAGGCAAAAAGTCCGAGGGGTTAGGCCCGTCGATGTGGCGGCTGAGGATCCCAAAGCCCAGGCGCTGGCTCCGGGGTTGCCAGCTAGGTGCCGTGCGCTGAAGCCAATCGGTGAAATCTGTAGCAGCTGCCATGCTGGCAACGAGTTGAGCAATAATTTGGGGCTCCGGCAAAGCTAGAGCCAGGTCATCAATATCTTCGGGCTGAGTGACCCAGGCTCTCTCTAGCAGCGCTTGGCGCTGATCGGAGGTTTGCCAGGCAAGAATCGCGTACTTGGCCGGGGTTTCGGGCCAGGGGTTGACATCCACAGGCTGACCCTCAGCGAGAGTGAGAAAGCCCTGCTGAAGGTCGCCGCCGCTGTTTTGCCAGTCTTCGCCTGCCCCAGCCAAATCACCGCGCCACCAGCGCAAACTGCCCCTAGCCTGGTGTAAAAAACTGGTCAACGTTGGATCTTCGGTCTGCTGGAGTAGTTCACCGTAGCGCTGTTCAACTTGGTCGAGCACAGCAGGGTAGATATCGGCAAAGCCCTCCACTCGCCAGAGAGGACTGGTCACCAGGACAGGATGGCGGATGGCTTCTAGGGTAAAGGCCTCGGTGGCGCAGTCCAGGTCGCCGGTTTGCAGGCAGGTGAACCCCAGGCCAAAGAACACGCCCATTTTGGCGGGCACCAGGGCGATCGCCTCCCTAAACGACGCCTCAGCCTCATCAAACTGGCCCTTTTCAACCTGAAGCCAGCCCAGGTTTGATTGGCCAAATTCTTGGTAGGGCACGGCTTGATTGCCGGTTTTAAACCAGGCGATCGCATCGTCGAGCAGCACCTGGCGCAGGGGCGGGTTGTCGCCCGTTTGCAGGGCAAATTCGCCCAGGTGATAGCCCAGCTGGTAGGGATAGTAGGGTTCCCAGGGGGCCAGCTTGTGGGCTTGCTCTAGCTGGCTGGCAAAGCGATCGATGTCGGCGGGTTCGGCGGTGAGCGCCGAGAAGCCGCTGCTGGCTGTACTCCAAGCGCGGTGGGTGGGCACCAGCCAGAGGGTCATGGCTAGGGTCAGGCCCAGACCCGCCCCGGCCAGCCAGCGGTGACGCCGGGGCGATGGGGAAACTTCCTCGGGTGTGGAAACGGGGTTAAAGGTGCGGACGAGCACGGCCAGGTAGAGGGCGAGGGTGCCTGCGATCGCCGGAATATCTAATTGGTAATCGGTCAGGCTCATCAGCCCAAAGGCAAACAGCCCCGCCAGCAGGCTCCACACCAGCACTGGGGGCAGCCCATCGGGGGTATCCTGCGCGCCGCGCCGCATCCACCGTACCGTCAGCAGCACCAGCACCACTACCAGCGCCACAGCTACGGCGATGCCCCAGAGGCCTAGCTCTCCCCACAGCTGCGCTGGGGTGCTGTGTAGCTGAAACTGAAGCTCGGCGTCGCGCCCGGCCCAATGGGGGCGATACTTTTGGTAGACCAGCGGCACGCTGCCCGGCCCTACCCCGGTAAAGGGACGGCTCAGGCCCATTCGCCAGCCCGTAGCGTTAGTCACCACCCGATAGGACAGTTCTCCTCCGGCAAAATTGCCCTGGGACAAACTCCCTAGCACTTGCCGCAGGCGGGGGTTGGCGATGATGCCCAATATCCCCAAGCCCAGGGCGGTGCCGCCGATCGCCAGCGCTAGAGGCCGAGGCAAACGGTTATAGAGCAGAGAAATGCCCACCGCGATCAATCCGGTGATCATAAGCGCCAGCCAGCCGCCGCGAGAACTGGTGGTGTAGAGGTTGAGTAGGCCGAGCACCACACCCGCCAGCCACAGCCAGCGCCGCCAGCCCCGGTCGATCCAAGCCAAACCGGCCAGCAGGGGGAGCACCAGTACTAGATAGCCCGCCACGTAATTTTGGTGGCCAATGGGCTGCCAGTTGCGCAGGCTGGTGAGGCCAAAGTTAAAGGTCTGGTTGACGCCGTAGCTCTGAAGCGTTGACAACCGTGCCAGCTCAGGCTGATAGATCTGGGTGATCCACAACAGCAGACTGAGCAGAATGAAGGCCAAACCCAGGTAGCCCTGAAACCGTAGCAGGGTGTGGAAACGTTGGGGATAGCAGAGCCAACTGCCGAGGGCGTAGAGGGTGGCGATCGCCCCCACTGCTGCCCACCCATACCATCGCGCCTGGGCCGGAAATTCTGCCGCTAGCGTCGAGACGACCAGCCCGACTACGGCCAGTAGGGCCACCCAGTCAAACCCGTTGCCCAACCGAGCGAGCGGGCGGTGCCACAGCTGCCACAGCAGCCAGAACAGGGGCAGAGTCAGCCCCACCTGCCACAAAAATACCCAGGGCCACGAGACGATCAGGGTGCTGCTACCCGGCACCAGGGTGAAAACTACGTAGAGCGCTGCTATGAGTAGGGCAAGCAGAGTGCCATCGCTGGGGTCTTGGGCTGAGGGTTTGGGCTGGGGTAGAGCATCCTCGGTCATGGCTTGGATAGATGGGTAGGGGGTGGATGGGTGAGGGGTGCCGACTAATCTGGGTTGGTCAAGCGAAAGTGGTTGCGGGTCGGGTGGGGCAGGCCCAGGGCTTGGGTGCGCAGAGCCTCAATGCGGTGGTCAAGGGCAGGAAATTCCCTTGGCCAGGCCGGGAAGAGGTTGAGCTTGGCTACCAGGGTATAGCGCTGGAGGTTTTGCGGTGCCAGCATGAGAGTAATTTGTTTGGCCTGGTAGTTGCGGTAGGCAAAGGTGAGTGACCCTCGATAGCCCTCCTCTGGGTTGGTGACGATGGAGGTCAGCCACAGGCGCAGCGGTTGGGTGCCAAGGCTTTCTTCGATAAGCAGCGCGTCTAGGTCGGGTGGGCCATCCTGGGGCTGGGCCGGGGTGATGGGGTAGGTGCTGGGGTCGAGCCAAGTGGCGAGCAGCCTCAGCTCGGGGCTCTGCTGGCCCAGACGCAGGTCGTGGGCTACCGCCTCAAGGGCAGCCTCAGGATCCGAGTCGGCTAAGAGCAACCCCGAAACCAGAGGCCGCAGTAAGTCGGGATCGACCTCCACGATGGGTTGCTCAGTCCACCAGGCGAGCAGGGCGCGGGTTTCGTAAAGGGTGGCAAAGCCAGGCTCGCCGGGAACGACCTCTTTAAGTAGGGCATCGTATTCGCCGAGGGTAGCCTGCACCACAGAGGCATGAACTGCTTGATATGGCGCGGCTTTCCACTGGGGATAGGTTAGCGCGGCGGGGTTGACCAGGGCTTCTAGGGTAAAGGCCGCAGCGGCACCCGCTTCATTCCCCGTTGCTAGCAGCAGGTCGCCCAGTAACCAGTAGCCGTAGTGGCGGTGGCGCGGCATGAGCTGCACGGCGCGGGCGGCATAGGGCAGGGCTTTAGCTGGGTCGGTGGTCTGATGCAGAACGGCCAGATTGTGGTTAAACCAGGCATCGTTGGGTGCAGCCTGCTGGGCCTGGTGGGCGTAGTCTAGCAGTAGCGATCGCACATTCTCCTGGGCTTCAGACTCTCCCAAAACCTGGTTGAGGCCCCACAGCGCTTCACTGGCTACCGCTGGCGCAGTCGGATCCCAAGTGCTGAGACGGTGGGCCTTGTACCAACGGGTGTCGGCCAGGTTGAGCTGCTGGTTGTAGAAGGCGCGATCGGCCAGGGCACCGTAGGTCACAGTGAGGCTAAAGGGCAGCCACAGGGTGAATAGCAGCCCCAGCCATAGGGTGACGGCTAGGCGCGATCGCCGTCTGGCATCCTGTCCCAAGGCTGTAGCTCTGGGTAAATAGCGATGGTCTGAGACCGGCCCGGTAGGGCCATCGCCTAAGGCCAGCAGCAGCACGACGATCCCCAGCAGCGCGCCCGCAATCGGGATATTCTCCAGTTGGTAATCGGTCAGACTAGAAACTCCGTATGCCAGCAGGCTGCCGCCAATGCCCCCCAGCAGGACGCGATCCATAGGTTCCAGCGGCTGCCGCCAAAGCCGGATCCACAAGCGTAGAATCAATATAATTCCGGCTAGAAATATCCCTAACCCGACCAGTCCCAGTTCCCCCGCGATCTGCACTGGGGTGTTATGAAGCTGTTGAATATGCTCCAGGCCCGCCCCAGTTTCGATCGGGCGATAGAGGTTAGACACCCGGCTCATGACGCCGGGGCCGACGCCGAAAAAGGGGCGATCGCGCAGAATATTGCCGCCCAGCCGCAGCATAAACCAGCGATCGAGGGTGGGGCCATCGGTAATGCCGCCCGTGCTAAACCAGGCGCGAATACGGGGATTGCTGGCTAAGGCCAACCCCAGGGCTACAGCTCCCCCCAACCCGGCCAAGCCCCAGCGCCAGCGTTGGGAGGGTTTGAGGTATCTAAAGCGGCTCAGCCAAGTGATCAGCAGCCATACCACCAACCCCAGTGCCGCCCCCCGCGACCCGCTGACGTAGAGCGCCACCAGCATCAGCCCGGCAGAAGCTATCCAGATGCCTCTCAGCCAGCCTGTTGTGGCCACCGCCGCCGCCACCGCTAGGGGCAGCATCAGCACAAAATAGCCCCCTACAAAATTGTGGTGCCCCAGGGGCTGATGGTTGCGCAGCGCCGTCAAAAAGTTATCTGCCGCCCACATGGCGTTGTCGGGTCGCCACAGGGCCAGGCTTACCACTGCGGTTCCGGCGGACACCACCACCAGGCCCCACCACAGCCGCAGGCGACTCAGCCAGCTGCGGTCAACCACGTTGCGGTAGAAGTACAGCACCGCTATGTAGGTCACCCCCAGGCTCACATTCCACAGCGCTACGCGGGGAAACGGCGACACCAGAGCCGACAGGGCCAAGACGAAACCCATGCCCAGTGCCACCCAATCCAGTCCGTAGCCCAAGGGATAGAATGCCCGTTTCGGGTCTAAGCCAAATTCTTCTCCTGCGTCACGACTCCAAGGCTCTGAGCCGCGCAGCCGCCGCCACAGCCCCACCAGCAGCGCCACGCCCCCCGCCTGCCACAGCAAAATCCAGGCCCAGCCCACCATGCGGTAGTAGCTCAGGGGCAGCCAGCTAAAGGTTAGTAGCACCAGTCCGCCAACCAGCCAGAGCCCCGGCTTTTGGCTAGTCCAGCCCCAACGATGGCTGATGCGCAAGTCCTCCGTATCGCCAGCATCCGTTGCCCCTGGCGGTGGTGAAGAATCGGCGGTCAATAGGCCCCCTTACCCCAGAGCACAATTCCCAGGGTGGCGGTGAGAATTTCTAAATCCAAATTCAGCGACCAGTTGTCGATGTAGTGCAGGTCGAGGCGGGCCACATCGTCAAAGGTGTCGATGTCGGAGCGGCCCGAAATTTGCCACAGCCCCGTCACCCCCGGCAGCACCTGGTGACGAATATTGTGCCAACCGTCGAACTTGGCCACATCCCGAACGGGTAACGGGCGCGGCCCCACCAAACTCATCTGGCCACAGAGCACGTTGAATAGCTGGGGCAGCTCATCGAGGCTGGTGCGGCGCAGCAGGCGACCCACCCGAGTAATGCGCGGGTCGTGCTTAACTTTGAAGAGCACGCCGTCTGCCGACTCGTTGTGCTGCTCTAGCTCGGCCTGGAGCCGAGGCGCATCGACCACCATGGTGCGAAACTTCCACACCTGAAAGATGTTGCCGTGCAGGCCCACCCGCTCCTGGCGAAAGAAAATTGGCCCGGCTGAGTCGAGGCGAATGGCCAGGGCGATGCCCAGCAGCACTGGCCCCAGGGCGATCGCCCCCAGGCCTGCCCCCAGGTAGTCCATCCAGCGCTTGAGGCGGTAGTCCCAGCCGCCCATCAGGGGGGCGTCGAGGCGCAGGGTGGGCAGGCCCGCCACGGTTTCGGGGGTGCCCCGGCGGTAGAGCATGTCGCGGCTGGTGGGGAGCAGCTGCATGGCAATGCCCGCCCGCCGCAGCTTCCAGTACAGCTCAGAGGCCAGGTCGGCGGAGGGAATGCTCTCGGCCAGCACCAGGGTGGCCCCGGAGGCCAAAATCGCCTGGTAGGTGGTAGCCGAGTTGGCGGTGGTGGCCAGGGCAGCCCCAATTACGGGAACTTTGGCCCGCTGAGAGAGCACATCGGCCAGACGCTTGAGCCGAGGGGCGGGGGCAATCAGAAAGACTGAGGCGGGCACCTTGGCTTGGGTGAGAGGACGCAGCAGCAGCGTGGCCACTAGCCGCAGCCCTACCACCAGCCCTACCCCACTGAACCAGGCCGAGAAAAACAGCGATCGCGGCAAATCCAGCTTGGGGTCGTAGAAGTACATCACCACCAGCGCGCCCAGGTACACAAGGCTGAGCAGCTTACCTGCCCGCAGGTGCTTCTGCCCCTGAGAATTAGTGTCGTAAAGCCCGCCATAGGCAAATAGCCCCACAGCACAAGCCACCAGCACCCAAAAGGGGCTGGGCAGCCCCAGCCAAGTCCACCACACGAGCTGGGCCGGAATGGGGGAGAAAAACTGGTTGAGCGATCGCGCAATGTGCCACGACAGCCCGAGCGCCAGAATATCCGTAGCCAGCAGCACCAACCCCCGCCGCCCCGGCCCAGCAAAGGCATCGCGCAGCTGAAATCTAAGCCCTCGGGGGGCACGAATATCTTGACGGTAGCGGGGCCGCTGTTGCATCACGGCGGGTACGGCACGGTGACAATCCATAGCAGGGGGCAGACGCATAAGGATGAAGTTGCCCTAGTATTCCGCAATTGTGCTGAGAATCCATCATCGGAGGATGGGTTTGAGGTGCAGGGTGAGGGGGTAGGGAGTGAGGGAGTAAGGGGGTACCCAAGCCTGTGAACCCTAAACTTTGAACCCTGAACCATCTTTGCTAGCCCGTGCTTCCCACAGGCGATACTTGGCCACCTGCGCTCCAAACAAGAGCACAAACATAGGGTTATTCACCAGATAGCGTTTCCACAGACGGCGCGGTTCTTGGCCAAAGCGATAGAGCCACTCTAGGCCGAGACGCATCATCCAGCGGGGTGCTTGGGAGACATCGCCGCTGAAGAAGCTAAAGGCCGCGCCGACGCCGATCATAACGGCGTTGACCTGGCCTTGGTGGCGGTGCATCCACTGCTCTTGCTTAGGGCAGCCCAGGCTGACAAACACCACCCGCGCCCCCGACTGGTTAATGCGCGCCACATCATCGGCAGCTTCCTCGGCGGAGAGCGGGCGAAAGGGCGGGGCGTGGGTGCCCGCAATCGGCAGGCCGGGGAATTGCTGCTGGAGGGAATTGGCCATCTTCTCTAGCATGGGGGCAGTGCCGCCGTAGAGGTAGATGGGTAAACCGAGCTGGGCGGCGCGATCGCACCAGGCCAGCATTAAATCAGGCCCGTAGACGCGGCTCTGGCCCGACACCCCCAGCAGCCGCAGCCCCATCACCAGGGGCATGCCGTCGGAGGTCACCAGGGCGGCGTCTTCGAGAATGCGCTGGTAGTTCGCATCCCAGTAGGCGGTCATCACCACATGGACGTTGGCGGCGACCACGTAGCACGATCGCCCGGTGGTGGCCCAGGTTTGAATGCGATCGCAGGCATCCCTATAGCTGGTAGCATCTACCCGAGTTTTGAGAATGCGCCTAGCTTGAAGCACTGGCTCCGTCATGGTAGTGACCCTTGCATAGCACCTATTCTATCGGGGTCTGAGACCTGGGCTCCCTTGGCTTCTAATCTCGGCGGGGGGCAAGGCCAAGCTGGCCCTGAAGCTCCATGTGGTTGGGGGTGAGGGCGGTAGTGGCGCTGAGGCTGCGCAGGCTGCCAAGGTAAGTTTTGATCGCACCATAGCTGGGGTCGTCGTTAAAGCCAAATACCTCGTAGGCCAGGGCTAAGGTGGCACCCACATTCAGGTAAAAGTAGCCGTCGTTGGGGGTGGGAAAGGTTGCCGTCGCCTGGTCAAATAAGAAAAAGTCGGCCAGGGGGTCGTGGGGCGAGGGGGCCAAAACACTGGCCATGGGCACCGCACCGGAGGTAATCGCCAGGGTATCTTCGGTGACCCAGCCGTGGCTGCCCACGCTGAGATCGGGCAAGTAGTCACCGTTCAAGCTAGACAGCTCCCAGCTAGTGGCGGGCTGTTGGTTGACGGTTCTGGGGTGAACGGTGAGGCCAACGCTGGGCAGCAAGTCATCCACAGCGGCTAGGGTGCGGTCGGCGGTGGGGCGATCGCTCGTTTGCAGCAGCAGCCCCAGCCCCACGTATCGCAGGGGGCCACCCTCAGCCGGGAAGGCGGCGATCGCATATTCCCCATCCATCCAGCCAAAGACATCGTTGTCGAGGTCAAGCCCCGTGAAGAGGGTGAACCCAGAGCGCACGGTGGCCAGCCCATCGCGGGTAAAGTCGCTGGCCTGATCTAACACGGTGGCCACCGTGCGCCAAAAGCCCGCGATGTTGCGGCCGCTCATGACTACAAAGGTTGAGGCCGGCAGCAGCTCTAGGGGGCTGTCGGCATTGGCCACGGTGGGGGTGAGGCCAAAGGTAAAGGGCGCCGCATCGTAGTAGTAGCGGCCCCGAACCTGCATGCCAGTTTCTAAGGGATACACTAGGGCCTCTAAGGTGCCACCGAAGTTGAGCGATCGCAGGCTTTCCAGCGTCTCGTCATCCAGGCTAGTCGGCGGTGTGGGGAAAGGCAGCGGCAGCTCGGCAGTGGGCAGGGTTGTGGCCGAGAGGTCGTAGTTCAGCAGTTCCAGAGCGTTGCCATAGACGGCAAAGAGAGCCTGAGTGCGCTGTTGATTGGCCAAAGTCCGCTGAAACTCTTGGCTATCGGCAAGGGATTGAGTGGCTGCGTCCTGGCGCAGGTGCAGGTATTGCTCAATTACGGCGGGGTTTTCTGCCGTAATTAGGGTGTCGGGCAGAAAGGCGACGGCCAGGCCGCTAGGGCCAAACTCTGGCAGGGGTACTGGCACCTCGACTTCAAGTTCTTCCTCTTCGTGAAAGGGGCTGACGGTAAGGGGTAAGCCTACCGCACCGTTAAAACGCAAAATTTGCGGAGTAGGATTGGCCTTTAGCGGTGCAGTCTCTGCCTCCCCGGCTTCAGGGCTCTCGTCTAGAGCTTCTGGATCCGCTTCATTCTCCCAATCGCATGGGTCTGCGCCAACCTCGGCGGGGCCGCAGGCTTCTGGAATGGCTGACTCAGACCAGTCTTCGGGCTCAGGGGCAGGCCAAAAGTAGATTTCGGTGCCCAGGGTAGAGGTTACGTCTGGAGCATCTCCTTGAAGCTCAAAAAAGCGGTCGCGAAAGGTGGCAAAAGCCTCAGTGTCAGTGACCGGGGCCACCATGATCGAGGCATCGGCAGTGGTCGAGGTTTCCCCTGGTGGCACTGGCAGTAGCGCTACTAGGGCGGTGTCGCCGATCCAAGGGGTCACCTCGCTGGCAAAGTCGATTCCGTAGGGCAGGTAGGGTAATCCTGGTAGGGCTGGGGTCAATCCCTGTTCTTCGTCCAACAGCTTGAAGAGTTGGTACTGGCTGAGCTGGCTCCAGGTGTCGGTGGTGGTGTCGATTAGCAGCACTAGGGCCGTGTTGTTGGGCAGGTGTTGCCATGGGTCAGGTTCGTTGGCGCGGGTTAGGGGTACGCCTAGATTGAAACTCGCTCCTACCAAACCCCATGTCAAAACGTGTTTCCACGTTTGCCTTTGCCTGCCCATAGCTGCCTGTGCTCCACAACGCTGTTCTATCAATACCCGAGGGCTGGGGCGAAGTTCGCAAAGATGCAGGATTTTGTTTACGTTCTCTGGGTTGATGGTTAGCGGGGGTGGTTGGTGGGAAAGCCAAGTCTGCCGCTGGGGCCA
This sequence comes from Leptolyngbya sp., assembly GCA_003249105.1. Taxonomy (GTDB): domain Bacteria; phylum Cyanobacteriota; class Cyanobacteriia; order Phormidesmidales; family Phormidesmidaceae; genus Nodosilinea. Next base: position 10,819 of record QBLT01000112.1, read on the forward strand.
TTTCGCTGGCTGCTTGATACCTTGCTGGCCTCAGTGATCGGTGAAGCCGAGCCTACCGCCGGGGGAATTTCGATTTCCCCCGGCCCCCCTCGACCAGGGCCGTTCCGCCGCCCTGGACCCAACGGAAAGGAGTGGTTGATCATCGGTTTAAACCTATGTTCTGCCGAGTGATCTGTGGGAGGCACTTAACTGGGCAGTTCCCAACCCTGCTTTACTCCGTCCTCTTCCCCATCACGTCACCTTCCTCATCTTCCCCATCACCCTACGTCCACCATCGGCTCCCCGGCCGCGTAGGCCCGTAGCGCGTCGATGATGTGGATATTGGCCTTGGGGAAGGGAAATTCTTCAAGGGTGTCGAGGGTGACCCAGCGCACCTCGTCGCACTCGATGGGCTGGGGGTCGCCGCTTAGATGGGTGCAGTGATGCACGTTGAGGGTGACTTTGAAGTGTGAATAGGCGTGGGTGACGGTGCAGAGGCGATCGCCTACCGAGATCTCAATCCCTAGTTCTTCCTGAATTTCCCGGGCAATGCAGGCTTCAATCGTCTCACCGGGTTCGATTTTGCCGCCGGGGAATTCCCACAGTCCGCCCAGTAGCCCTTCTTGTTTGCGGCGATCGATCAGAATCTGCTCCTGGTCGTTCCAAATTACAGCGACGCCGATTTGCTTGTGGGGTAGGGGGCCTTTGGTTTCTGACATGGGCAGCTCCGATTGAATATTGCGATTATAGGCTTGGCAATGGGCCTGCCAGGGGCAGCGATCGCACCCTGGATTGCGCCTGATACACAGGGTTGCCCCCAAATCCATCAACGCCTGGTTAAAGTCGCGGGGGTTCACCGTATCCAAAAGATGCTCCGAGAAAACCCAAAGATCCTTCAGCGCCCTAGTCGGAGGCACCGGCAGCGCCACCAGCCGGGCCAGCACCCGCTTCACATTGCCGTCGAGAATAGCGTGGGGCAGGTTAAACGCCGAGCTGAGAATGCCCCCGGCCGTGGTTTTGCCAATGCCGGGCAGCGTGGTGATGGTGTCAAAATCTTGGGGGATTTCGCCATTGTGGTCAGCCACAACCCGCTGGGCGGCCTGGTGCAGGTTGCGGGCGCGGGCGTAGTAGCCTAACCCCTCCCAGGCTTTAAGCACCGTCTGCTGGTCGGCGGCGGCCAGGGCATCCACGGTGGGGAACTGCTCTAGCCAGCGCTGGTAGTAGGGCAGCACCGTCTTCACCTGGGTCTGCTGGAGCATAATCTCCGAGATCCAGATGGCGTAGGGGTGGTCGATGTTGCGCCAGGGCAGGGTGCGGCCCCAGTCGGCGTACCAGGCCAGCAGCTCACGGCGCAATGTCTCCACAGGAAAATCCGGCCAGGGCAGAGTTGCCAGGGCCGGATTGGGGGCAAGGGGGTGCTGGTTTAGAACCCTCCTTGTGCTCGTTGTGTAGGAACCCTCGGTGTCGCGCGCGGTAGAACGGCGATCGCCAAAGGAGGAATTGAAACTTGGCTGATCCGCTGGGACAGGTGATTGACTAGGGCTCACTCAGATTCGACTATTCGATCTCTGGGGCAGATTCTGCTGACATCAGCGAGTCCTCAAAGGCCATGCGCTGTTCGGCACCCCGCAGAAAATACCCGCTCATCATAGCAGAGGCCAGCAGGCGGCCCAGGTTTTCGCGGTTGGTGGTAATTTCTACGTCGAAATGCTGAGACGGCAGCCCGCCGAGCAGGCCGATAATGTTGTGCTCCATCATCTGCTGCACTTCGGTAGATGCAGGGTTGGAGAGCTGGGCGATCGTCTCAGGGCTCATGCCGTGGACGTACTGCATGAGGGAGTTGGGATGATCGGAGGAGTTTTTGAAGCCGTTGAAAAGGTCTTGGGCTTTACCGGAAGAATTGCTCACAGGGGATACCTCGCGTGGCTAGCAGTGTGCGTGCGGCCTGGGTTTATCGGACTTGAGCTGGATAGGGTTAGTGTTCCCCACTGGGAGTGGAACCCTAACGTTTTGTTGTCTACATTACTAATCACTATCTACATGAGGTTGCTCGGTGATTCCTGAAACCCATGTGATTAAGTTAACAGTCTAGGTTTTATCGCTGGGTAGGTAGAACCGTACTGGGAGTGGAGAGGTTTTGCCCTGCCGTGGAAATGGAATATTTCTTGGATGTTTTCCCATAGATAGATGTCTACGGTAAATCTTGGGGTCAAGCTGGACATCAGCCTTGCTCAGGGTATGCCGTTCAGACCAAGTATGACAGTAAACGTAGGCCAGGCTGGGTTTCTAAACTCAGCCGGTCGCAGCCCAACTTGGACTGTATATTGCGCTGGAATGCCCTCAGGCAGGTTTTAGGCAATTTAAGGCAATCATCATTTTACGGTGAGTTTGATCTGTCACAATTGCCAGCAATATCCTCAAAAGCCCCAAAATGACGCTTTCTTCACCCATTGCTCCGTCCGTAGACATTCCTCTAGAAGAATCTGACCCAATCGCCCGTTATCGGGCCGTGCGCCGCCTCAGCGAAGCCCTCTGTCAGCCGCTCGAAATTGAAGACTACGGTGTGCAGGCCATGGCCGATGTCAGCCCGCCCAAGTGGCACTTAGCTCACACTACCTGGTTTTTTGAGACCTTTCTGCTGCGCCCCTATCTAGAGGGTTATCAGGAATTTCACCCTGGCTACGGCTACTTGTTTAACTCGTACTATGAGGCGGTGGGCGATCGCCATCCTCGCCCCCAGCGCGGTCTGCTGTCGCGCCCCACAGTGGCCGAAGTTTACGAGTATCGCGCCCACGTGGATGCAGCGATGGAAAGGCTGCTGGGCGATGGTCAAGGAACGGCTCGAAAGGGCGATCGCGCCGATCACCCCGCCGTGGCAGAACTCACCACCCTCGGCCTGCACCACGAGCAGCAGCACCAAGAACTGTTGCTCACCGACCTCAAATACAACCTGGCGATCAACCCCCTGCGCCCCGCCTACCGCCAGGACGTAGCCGTGGCCCAGTGCGCCTGCTCCACACCGCTAGAATTTGTGGAGTTTTCGGGTGGGCTTTACAATATTGGCCACCAGGCTGCGGGCTTTGCCTTTGACAACGAAGGCCCCACCCACCCGGTCTACCTGCAAAACTTTGCCCTGGCCAATCGCCCCGTCACCAACGGCGAATATCTAGAATTTATCGCTGACCAGGGTTACCAGACCGCCGCCCACTGGCTGGCCGAGGGCTGGGCCACGGTGCAGAGCGAAGGCTGGCAAGCCCCCCTCTACTGGGAGCAGCGCGACGGCCAGTGGTGGATCTTTACCCTAGGTGGACTCCAGCCGGTCAACCCGATGGAGCCTGTGTGTCACCTCAGCTACTTCGAGGCCGATGCCTTCGCCACCTGGCGGGGCTGCCGCCTCCCCACCGAAGCCGAATGGGAAGTCGCCGCCTCTGGAGTTGCTGTTAAGGGCAATCTCCTCATCGCCGACCACCTGCACCCGCAACCGGCCTCTGCATCTCAAAAGCTTCAGCAGCTCTACGGCGATGTTTGGGAATGGACCCAGAGCGCCTACCTACCCTATCCCGGCTTTCGCCCCGCCCCCGGTGCCGTGGGAGAATATAACGGCAAGTTTATGTGTAACCAAATGGTGCTGCGCGGCGGCTCCTGCGTGACTCCACCCGGACACATTCGCCCCAGCTACCGCAATTTCTTTCCGCCCAGCGCCCGCTGGCAGTTTAGTGGCCTGCGGCTGGTGAAGGAGGTAGGTGGGTAGGTGAGTCGGTGGGTAAGTTTCATGCCAGCACCCTCTCACTCGCCCACCCATCCACCCATCCACCTATCCACCCATCCACCCAATCACTCCCTATCTCCCCCACTCCCATGCCC
>QBLT01000113.1 GCA_003249105.1 Leptolyngbya sp.
TTTGACCATGCCAGTAACCTTAGGAAACTGACTAAATCTTATTCCCTTTACCCGTTATTATTTGCTTGACTCAACACTAGTGCCCAATTGCCGAATCAGAGAGAAGCTAGCAGAACGGGAAGAGCTCTTCTTTTCCTCTGTCTTTTAATTAATAAAATGCACTACCCCAGGATTTTCCTGCTTTCTGGTGCCCCTAGCGATTATCTTTCTGCGCCCCGAGTCGGTGCCTCTGGGGTTGGCCCTGGCCAACGCGGCCTGCGGTCTACTGGGGCTTTGGGTTACGGTAGCGCTGGAGATTCCGCGCCATAACCGGCTGGAGCGGGACGGTAAGCAGCCTAAGGTCATTCAGGAGTTGATCGCCTACAACTGGCCGCGAACCTTCGGCATCACCGGTTCAGCTGTTTTCACGCTGGCTATGCTGGCACTGGCCTTTGCGCCCGCCTGAGCACGATCTTGCGGTTAGCGCATAGGGAGCTCTCAAGAGCCTAGGCCACTCGATACCCGCATCGTTATTTCACCGAGACGCGGCCATCGGCTTCGATGGTGATGCTGCGATCGCTCGGTTCACTGGGCGCGTTATACAGTTCCACCCGCAGGGTATTGGGGCTGGGGCGACCGAGGCGGGCGCGCACAGGCAGTCGCTCCTGCGACCAGAAAAAGAAGGACGGTTTGGGCTGTCCGGCCCAGTTGATGCGGGTTTCGAAGGTGTTGCCAGTGTAGAGCAGGCGGGGGCCAAGCAGGGGCGGCTGCTCTAGGCTGAGGGGGCGGCTGCCCACGTTGACGACCTGCACAGTGATGCGATCGCCCGGCGTAAACTGAATCTGCCCTGAGCGACAGTTTACGGTGCAGGGGTCGGCTACCGCAGCAGGAACGCTCCACAACCAGGCCGCCACGCCAATCAAACATCCCCCCACTAAAAACCTGGATGGCAAACGCTTCTTCAAAGTAACGATCCTCACACAGCGGAACAGATCTTTTGTAGCCGCTGACGAGACGCTCCACAGCTACATCTACACATCTTGTAGGAATTCCTGGCTATAGCGAGTTGCATAGCTTTTCCAGGTTTCCCAGCTAACGTACACCTAACACAGGATGGTGATCCTAGGGATCTGCTTGCGCTCGCCTGCGTGAGGGCAAGCAAAGGTTAGGTTCCAGCCCTAGTTCCAGGATGCTCTCGCCTTTAAAGAACCTTGCGGTTCTTCGCCCTAGGCTGAGAGGCTGTTGGCCTTGCTAAAAACCCGCTTGTCGGCAGGTTCCGAGCCATCAGAGGTGCTATAGCCATCGCTGGAGTTAGGATATTCTGAACAATTTCTTAGAACGATGGCAATACGCCAATGCGCTGCCCCAGTTTTTGCCCATAGTAGTGACTTGTGCCCTAACGGCAGTGGCCTACGCCATATTTTCCAAGCGGGTCGTTGAGCAATTGCTGTGGCCCTAGACTTAATATTTGTTTACAATTAAAGAAACCCCAGTTCCTGCTGCCATGCTGCTTCAGCCCAACCAACGCGCTAAGCTCGACGAGTCTAGTGATACCGCTTTCTACGATGTACCTCGCTTCGTTACCCACGTAGACGATGGCTTCATTCAGCAGCTCACAGACCTCTATCGCGAACGGTTACGTCCCGACGGTCGCATCTTCGACATGATGAGCAGCTGGGTTTCTCACCTGCCCCAAGAGATTGCCTTTGAATGGGTTGAAGGCCACGGTCTCAACGCCGAAGAGCTGGCTAAAAACCCCCGCCTCAGCCATTATTTCGTGCAAAACCTCAACGAAAACCCCAAGCTGCCGCTGGCTGATCAGTCCTTCGATGCCGTGCTCAATACCGTGTCGGTACAGTATCTACAGCAGCCCGAGATAGTGTTTGGGGAGATCTACCGCATTCTCAAGCCGGGCGGCATCGCCATTGTCAGCTTCTCGAACCGCATGTTTTATCAGAAGGCGATCGCCGCCTGGCGCGACGGTAGCGAAACCCGCCGGGTCAACCTGGTCAAGGGCTATTTCGGTTCTGTGCCCGGCTTCAGTAACCCAGAGGTGGTGGCCCATACTCCTAACGTTCCCGCCATTCTGCAAATGCTCGGCATGCCCGGCGGCGATCCATTCTATGCCGTCATCGCCGAGCGCTTGGAGTCTTAGGCAACGTCATGCAGTCAGACTTGACAGACATTCCGGGAATTGGCAAGACCTTTACCCGCGATTTTGCCCGTTTAGGGATCTGGTTTCAGGGTGACCTAGTGGGCAAAGCTGCTGAGGATCTCTTTGCGCAGCTCAGCGAAATCAATGCCCGCGAGCATCACAAAACCAGCAAAAATTATCTCTACGTTATTCGCATGGCCATCTACTATGCCGAGGGTGGGCGCGACCCCAATTTACTAAAATGGCACGCGTGGAAAGAGCCGCTTTAGCCCCAGAGCCAGGGATGCAAAAATTTCTGACGATCTCTAGGCCGTAAGATCTCTAGGCCGCAAATAGAGTGATGGTGCGATCGCTAATGGCTTGCAGATTGTGGCTCAAGTCATTGCGAATGTGCCGCTCGATCAGCGCTACCGGCATCGCTCGGGGAGGCCGAATCACCAAGTCGTAGCCCAAGCAAACCAACTCGCCAGTGGCATCGTTCACCGGCTCTAGAGTCCACTTACCCTCAAACTGGCGAAAATCACCTTCCACCATCGAAAAGCGCAGTTCCTTTGGGAAGGCCTCGACCATATCCAGCACCACGCGGGCGCAAAACTTGATGTTGAGGAAGCACTGAGAACCAATTTGCTCCAGCCGAATACCGCCGTCAGGGTGGCTCAACCGCTGACTGTGGGAAAGGTTAGGAATAAAGCTCGACAGGTTGTTGTAGTCTGTCAGCACCTGCCAAACCTGCTCGGCTGTAGCCGGAATCTGGGTAAAGGCCACAATGCGGCGCTGCTGACCCTCCAGCTTTTCGGTGTGGATGGTGACGCCTGCGGCCTGGACAAAACCCTCAGCGTCTAGCAACGCTGCTTCAAGATTATGGGAGTTGGAGGTTTGTGCAGTCATGGGTTAAAACCAGCCGTTAGCGGTGCAGTTTGGCCAGGCCACCACGCCTGTGCCCAGAATACCAGCAAATTTTGCTGGTGTGGTGTTGCCCCTGTGAATTGTAGCCCTACAAGTTGTGGCTGGATTTGTCATGGCGTTCGAACTCCAGGGTAAAGCAGGTTTGCCAGAGCTGATCATCGCTGGGCTGGCTCGACACCTTTATAGTGCCCCCCAACTGCTCCACTAGACCACGGGCCAGGGCCAGGCCAGTACCGGTGCCAGCAATGCCATTCTTGGTAGCATTGGGGCCACGGCGAAACTTGTCAAAGATATGGGGCAGATCTCCCGCCTCAATAGCAGCCCCCAGGTTACTAACTTGCAGAGTGACCCGCCCGCCCTGGCCCTGGTTATTGGCTAGAGTAAACGTCACACCTGTTTTGGGGGTTGAGTATTTGCGGGCGTTGCTCACCAGTTCGTTGAGCACTTTGGTTAACCGCTCTGGATCGGTGACTAGCCATACCGGCTGAGACGGCAGCTGTAGTGCCAGCGTTAGCTGAGCCTGGTGAAATTGTTCTTGGCACTGATTGGCCAAATCAGTGAGCAGCTGTCCTAAATCGGTAGACTGGCGAACTTCTGCTGGAGCCTTAGCCTCCAAAGTTTGCAGCATCAGCAGATCGTTTACCAGGTTAATTTCGCGGGTGCACTGCTGTTCCAAAATATCCAAATACATGGCCGACCGCTCGGGGGTGAGGTCGGGGCGGCGCAGCATGCGAATGGCCAGCATCATGCTGGTAAGGGGAGTGCGTAGCTCGTGGTTGAGGGTGCTGAGAAAGTCTTCTTTGAGGTAGTTGAGGTAGCGCAGCTGCTCGGTGTGGCGCTGGGCTTGCCCCTGGAGGTAGTGCTGGTGAAAAGCGATCGCCCCCAGGCTGGCCAAATTGGCCTGTACGGTGGACTCTACGGTTATCCCCCTAGCCCCCAACAAGAGCATCGCGCCCTGAAACCCAGCCCCATCTACGGCAATGGCGGTGCAGTGAGCAATATTGCGTAGCCAGGCAGGGGGCCCTGCTTCACTCCGCAACAACCCGGCTAGCCCCTTCTGCCAAAACAGCCGCGCCTTACCCGCCGCTTGGTCAATAGTTTGCTGAATGAGCTCTAGAGCTGCCTGACGCTGCCAATTTAGAGTAGAGCCACTTTCGGCAACCCCAACCTGGTAGCTAGCCGGAGCCACCCCCTGACGCCAGCAGGTGTAGGTCAACTCGGCGTCAGGATAGTGGCAGAGTAGCAGGCAAGCCCCTGCTACCAAATGGGTGCCTAGCACCTCCGTTAGAGCCGGTAAGATGTCAGGCTCGTTGAGCGTAGCGGCCAGGGCATGCACTAGAGGCCAGGTTTCGCGACCTTCACAAAGACTGGGGGAGGTAGACGACAGCCCCTCGGGGGGTCGAGCCTGGAACAAAACCGTCGGATTTTCCGAAGCCATGGGCAACCATCCAGCGAAGTATTCCTGACCTCCTGAGCCGAGGGTGAAGCTTAAGCTAGCCTGACTTCACCCTCGACTATCCCTAGCCTATCCACTAGTCGACGAGGCAGTATCCGTGAATACGCCAATTTTTGGGTCGGCCCCCGCTCCGTAAGATCCGCAATCTCCGCCGCCATGGTCACAGGCCAGTCTCGACTATTACTCAGCTTTACATCTCCTTCATAGGCCAATCACATTGCCTCTACCCTAATCGCCAGCAGGACATTAGTATTAATGAAGTCAGCGCTAGGGATGGCTAGATCGCTACCCTGGCAAAAATTCCTTTTCTAGCGGGTTTCTATGGCACGGTCAAAGCAACCTTCGGCGTCTCCAGTGATTGGCACCGTCAAGGGGCCGGGAGAAAACGGCAACCAGTACGTGTTCATTACCGCCGACAACCGCCAGGTGAAAATCGGTGAGTTTGTCTACTACACCGTCGATCTAGCGGATATCCCCAGCGCTCAAATCCTGGGCAAAATCTCTGAGCGCCGTCTGATCGACCACCTGCCCGATCGCATCTTTGCCGATCCTGACATCAACCCTGAGGCGATCGCGGCCCTAGTCGGCTTCGCCCATCCCAACCCTGAAATTTACGAAGTCACCGTCGATGTGGTGGGCCACTTCCACCCCGCCCTAGGCTTTATGAACCCTCGCATCGCCCCCGACCCAGGGGCCAAGGTTACCCTCGCTGACGATGACAGCCTGCGCCAGATCATCAATAAAAAGCAGCGGGAAGAAATTGGCTCGGCTCACATCGGTTCTCTGCTACTGCGCCCTGGCGATCGGGTGCCGGTAACCCTGGATGTGAAGGAACTGGTCAGTACCCACATGGCGATTTTGGCGGGCACCGGTTCCGGCAAATCCTACACGGCTGGGGTGCTGATCGAGGAACTGCTCCGCCCTTACAATCGGGCGGCAGTGCTGATCTTTGACCCCCACGGTGAGTACGGTACCCTAACAGACATGCTCGGGCATCCCAGCTTTGCCGCTGAGGATGGTTACAGCCCAGAGGTGAAAATTCTGACTCCGGATCAAATCCGCATTCGGATGTCGTCGCTGGATTACTACGACATTCTGACGTTGCTGCCGGACATGAGCGATCGCCAGCAGGCAATTCTCAACAAAGCCTTTAGCCTCTTAGGCAAACATAAGTTTAATAACCAACGTTGGGACGCGCAGGATCTGATCGCGGCCTGTTATGAGTCAGACCGTACTACCGACGACGAAGGCAATGAAAAAACTGGATCCTCTGCGCCAGCTCTAGAGTGGAAGCTCAGCAAACTGGAGCGCTCAGAGTATTTCCACCGCATGGAACACCTCGCTCCCAAAGATCTCTTTGCCCCTGGACAAGTCACAGTTCTTCAGATGAATGAAATCAGCCAGGAGGAGCAGCAGGTAATCTGTGCCGCTGTGTTGCGGCAAAGTTACCAGGCACGTATGAACACCGCTAAGGACAAAATCACTGCCGAAGACGAAAACTATTTGCCCTACCCAGTCTTCATCGTGATCGAAGAGGCCCACCGCTTTGCCCCCGCCAACGATCCCGCCCGCTGCAAGCAGATTTTGCGCACCATCCTCAGCGAGGGCCGCAAGTTTGGCATGGGGGTGGGATTGATTACCCAACGTCCCGGCAAGCTCGACTCCGACGTGCTGAGTCAGTGCATGAGCCAGTTCCTCATGCGCATCGTCAACCCGGTGGATCAGGACAGCCTCAAGTACGGTGTTGAAGCCGCTGGGCGCGATTTGCTCAAAGAGTTGCCCTCGCTTACTAAAGGCCAGGTGATTGTCTCTGGAGCCTGCGTCAACACCCCAGTACTGTGTCAGGTGCGCAAGCGGTTAACCAAGCACGGCGGTGAGACCATGAATGCCCCAGAGGCCTGGCTCAGCCACTTTCAAGGCCACCGGCAGCAGGCTCGCCAACTCGAAAAAGCCGCTCCTGCAAGCACTGGCAAAAGGGCCGAAACCTTCAGCGGGGTGAGTATTGAGTAGACAGTGATCAGCAATCTGAGTACTAGCCAAGGCTTGGGTTGCGAGTTCGGCTAATCTCGACCGCTGAGGGCGCGGGCAGTTTCGCGGGATTCTTGCTTGCGCTTGAGGCTTTCGCGCTTGTCGTGGAGTTTTTTGCCCTTGGCTAGGGCGATCGTGGCTTTGACCCAGCCCCGCTGGAGATAAAGCTTAAGCGGCACCAGAGTTAGCCCCTTTTGCTCAACTTTGCCAATTAGCTTGCGGATTTCATCGCGGTGCAGCAGCAGTTTGCGGGTGCGCTTGGCCTCGTGGTTGTAGGCCTTATTGGTCATGGTGTGGGGCGAAATGTGCACGTTGTGCAGCCACAGTTCCCCGTCTTTGATCAGGGCATAGCCGTCGCGCAGGTTGACTTTCCCCTGGCGAATTGACTTTACCTCTGAACCCATCAGCTCCAGTCCGGCTTCGTAGGTTTCAAGAATTTCGTATTCATGACGGGCCTGGCGGTTGTCGCTGACAATTTTGTATCCATCACTTGAATCGGCCACCGTGTGTCCTCCTATTCCACCACCACCCGCCACTCATGCAGCTCATACTCGACACAGTGATGCTGAATCAATGGGTCGGCAGCCACGATGGCGCGGGCTTCATCGATAGAATTGGCCCGAAATAACAGCATACCACCCCCATATTCGGCCCAGTAGCCGCTCTTGGCAGCATAGCCTTGGGCAATGAGATCTTTGACGTAGGCTACATGGGCCGGTACGTGCTGATCAAAGATGGCTTTGTTGACGACACCTTTTTCGATTTTGACGAACCAGGGCATAGCAGAAAGTTGGTCTTACAGCTGGCCTAGGGTAGATCGACCTGGAGATCGTCTTCGCTACCCAGGTGGATAGTTTTTACCCAGCGCAGTCGCTTGGGCCGCACCGACAGGCGCATAGCCATGGTAGCGATGACCAGTAGCCAGTGCAGCATGTAAAGGTTACCCCACAGGGTTTGTAGACCACTCACCCAAACGGGCTGTTGCCGAATGCGCCGTAAACCACAAAACATACCGACCATAGACAGCGTCAACGCCAGGCTGGATATGGGCAGAAACAGCGGCAGGCGGTGGCGCAGCATGGCCATGGCAAAGTCGGGCAAAGCCACTGTAGGCAGACCGTACTGAATCATCCAAAAAGCAGCCATGTCAAAGGTTTTGGCCGGAGGCAAGCGGTGCTGGGCAATCAGCCGCCAGTAGTCAAGGTAGCGCTGGTAGCCTCCTTCAGCCCAGCGGTTGCGCTGGTGCCACAGGGCCAGGGGGCGCTCAACCCCCTCCTCGCCTACGGCGGGGTGCAGCAAAAACTGAATCTCCCAACCGCTAAAGTGCAGGCGCAGGGTGAGATCGAGGTCATCGGTGATGGTTTCTTCGTTCCAGCCACCGCACTGAGTTAAGGCGGCCCGCCGCACAAACTGGCCGTTACCCCGCAGTTCGCCGATGCCGCCGAGGCTAATGCGCTGCTGCTGAAAGTAGCTATCGAGGGCCATTTCGGCCTGCTGACCACGGGTCCAAAGATTTTTAGCGCGGTTGACGACAGCTTTTTGCAGCTGCACAGCGCCAACCTCAGCTTGATCGAACAAGGGCACAATGTGGCGTAGTAGATCCTTGGGCACACGGGCATCGGCATCGAATACGCCAATGATGTCGCCTTTGGTATTGGGCCATACCTGGTTCAGCGCCCCTGACTTACCCCCGCTGGATCCAGCGGGACGGCGCAGTACCCTCAGTTGAGGATAACGGGTGGTGAGTTTTTGCAAACGCTGATGGGTGCCGTCGGTGCTGTTGTCGTCGATGATCCAGACCTCATATCGGCAGGCGGGGTACTCCAGCTGACAGAGGGCTGCAACTAAGGGTTCTATGACGGTTTCTTCGTTCTTAGCGGCCACCAGGAGTGAGACGTAGGGCCAATCATCCCAGGAGGAGCCTGCGATCGCCGCAGATCGGCTCTCAACCAACGCATCACCAACTTGAGAGCCTTCTTGGGTGATGGAGGGCAGCGGCGACGGCGGCAGCAGAGGTCGGCCCAACACAATTCGCAGCGCATGGGTGGTGAGAATGGCCGTTAGCCCCAGCACTACCCAACTGCCCCAGGAGACTAGGTGCAGCACAACGGTCAGGCCCCACAGCACACTTAAGGTCAGGGCCGCCTTGGAACGACGACCGGCAAATCCCGGAAAATCTTCGATTTCCAACTCTTTGAGCGGAGTGTGGAAGCGCCTAGGAGAAAAGCGTCCAGGAAAATCAACCATGAACTCAGGTAGGGAGCACAACAAAAAAACAACGGCGGCCAGACCGCGACACGGATTAGCACCTGATGCCAGCAGGCTACGGCCTAGGTCTATCATCCTCGATTTTGCGGAAAATTTTAGTGATACCCCTAATACCATCCTGGGGAATGCTAGCCCTAGGTCGCGTCAATATCGGCAACTGAGCGAGGTAAGTATCCAGTATCCTAAGCATCTAACTCCGATGACCGTCCGAATATTCGTTTGTTGCAACTTGACCTAAGGCCAGACCCATGAGTTTGACGTTTGAGGCAATTCAGCCCGCAGGCAAGCAGGATATCAGCGTTTACATGCCCTACTACCAGGGCAATAAGCGTAATGCGCTGCCTTACGCCATTTCTCTTTATAAGCAAGGCAATCTGGAGGGGGAGCGGCAAATTGAGGGGAGTGACAGTATTGCCTTTGTTGCGACCTGGAATGTATCTGTATTACCGGCAGACTTGACCCGCTGTCGCATGCAGTTCGAGGGCGACAGCGATCTCAGCTACGAGATCACAATGGCGACCTTTGAGTTTGTGGATTTTTTGTTTGACGTGATTGTGGCGCTGCGCCAGAAGCGCCCGGCAGATTTTTCTCAAGGGTTTTATCGCAAGCTGTTGCGCCTGGATGAGTAAGGCAACTGCCAAGCCAGCGCGGCTCTAAGGAACGGTTGGGCAGAGGGGTTGTGAGATGCCTGACGCTGACATTCCTATAAGGTGGCAGAATGAGGAAGGTGCTGTGCCCACTGACCTGTTTGACTAGACTGCTTCGTAGCGTCGAGGTCAGGGAGCAGTGCATTAACCCCATGGAGGACTTGTGGCGTGCCCAGTTCAGCGAAGCGTTTGGTGATTGGTTCAACCGAGTCGTATAGCGGCAAATCGGCGATTTTACTGGGTGTTGGGCTCCAGCTTCAGGGGTTGGGCATGGATATTGGGTTTGGCAAACCCATGGGCAACTCGATCAATGGAGATAGCAAAGACCCGGATCTAGACTTCATTGTCGATACGCTAAAGTTGCCAGCGGCGCGTTTTTACCCACCGGCGATTTTGTTGACCGAAGCCGCTGTAGCCGATCGCCTTGTGCTGAACGATCAGCCTCCAGCCACCTACAGCTTGCTGGAGTACACCGAACAGCGGGGAGAAGACTTGCTGCTGCTGGAAGGGCCTGGCAATCTTACCGAGGGTACGCTGCTAAACCTGTCTGTGGCCCACATTGCCGCCGATATTGACGCGGCGGTGCTGCTGGTGACGCGCTACGATTCGCTGCTGCTGGTCGATCGCCTGCTGGCTGCCAAGGCTCAGCTGGGGTCGCGCCTCATTGGGGTGATCATTAACGATGTGCCTAAGGATGCGGCAGAGGCCTGTGCTGAGCTGGCCCGTCCTTTTCTAGAGAGCCAGGGAATTCCGGTGCTGGCGGTGCTGCCGCGATCGCCCATCATGCGCAGCATTACCGTGCGCGAGATTGTCGCTCGGCTGGGCGCTGAGGTGCTGTGCTGCCCCAACCGCCTTGACCTGATGGTGGAAACCCTCACCATTGGAGCCATGAACGTAAACTCAGCCCTGCGCTACTTCCGCAAAGCCACCAATATGGCGGTGGTGACGGGGGGCGATCGCACCGACATCCAGTTTGCGGCGTTGGAAACCTCCACCCAGTGTTTGGTGCTAACGGGTCAAATTCCCCCTTCCCCAGAAATTTTAGAGCGCGCCTCCGATCTAGAAGTGCCGATTGTCTCCGTTGACTCTGACACTTTGTCTACGGTGGAGCGCATTGACGAGCTGTTTGGCCAGGTGCGCCTGCACGAACCCGTTAAAGTGCAGTGCATTCGAGAGTTGGTAGCTGCCCACTTTGACTTAGACCGTCTGCTGCACTTGCTCGATCTCAAGCTGCCGGTTTCGGCCACCTGAGGTCGACCGACCTGGGGACAGAATGTAGTCTGACCCGTTTGGTCTGATACAATGAAGCGCGTTATTCTCGCATTCGGTGCAGCCTTTGAGTCAGTCCATGGAAGCGTCGCTCGAATCCGCTAAAGTCGACACGTTTTTACAGGAACTTGCGGCTATTCAACAGTCGGGTTCTAAGCGGGTAGCTATTTTGGGGTCGCGCCATGTGCCGATTACCCACCAGCAACTCATCGAGCTGATGACCTATGCGCTGGCCCTAGGGGGTAATCGCATCATCACCTCGGGGGCGACTGGTACCAACTCTGCCGCCATTAAAGGGGCGATGCAGGCCGACCCCAACCTGCTCACCGTAATTTTGCCCCAAAGTCTGGAACGCCAGCCGCGCGAGTCGCGCGATCAGCTAGAGCAGGTCATGCACCTGGTCGAAAACCCGGCTAACGATGCGATGTCGTTGGCCGAGGCCAGCTCGCTGTGCAATCAGGAGATTATTTCTCGCTGTCAACAGCTGGTGTGCTTTGCTTTTCACGACAGCCATACCCTGCTGAAAACCTGTCAGGATGCGGAAGACCAGCGCAAGATTGTGACGCTGTTTTACTTCGACTAGCGATTTTCGCAGGGTTGGCAGGCTAGAAAGTCGGCAGGTTTCGAGTGTTCCAACGTTCTAACCTGGTAACGTTTTCCCTAGGCCCGCAACAGAAAAAAATAGTGAGGATAGCGATCGATGGCATCTGTGCTCACCATGCCGGGGTTTTTGCTGGTCAGCATTGGGCTGGCCGCACTGCTGGTTTATCTGCCGTTTTTTGCCGTGGGCTATGGGCGCTTTGCGGTGGGCTATGACCAGTCCGCCCCTCGCGCCATGTTGGCCAAACTGCCCCCCTATGCTCAGCGGGCTACTTGGGCTCACGAAAATGCCTTTGAGTCGATGATTTTGTTTGCTCCAGCGGCGCTGATGGCCTACGTCACCCAACAGCAGTCAGGGCTGGCGCTGGGGGCTGCGATCGCCTACCTGATTGCCCGCACCCTGTACCCGGTGGCCTACATCTTGAATGTGCCGATCGGGCGATCGCTGATGTTTGGGGTCGCCAACCTGAGCACCTTCACCCTCTACGTCTTGAGCTGTCGGTCAGCCTTGATGTAGTCTGTTGGTGCGCAGATACTCAACGGTACCTATGGCTTCTAGCTTTTCCTTTGATATCGTCAGCGATTTCGATCGCCAGGAACTGGTCAACGCCCTCGACCAGACTCGGCGGGATGTGATCAGCCGTTACGACCTGAAAGACACCAAAACCACCATTGAGTTGGCGGACAGCACCATCACCATTGAAACCGCCAGCGACATGACCCTGGACGCGGTCAAAGATTTGTTGTATCAAAAAGCAGCCAAGCGCAATCTTTCCCTGAAAATTTTTGAGTTCGGTGATGTAGAAGCGGCCAGCGGCACCCGCGTACGCCAGGTGATCACCCTCAAAAAGGGTATCGAGCAGGAGATGGGCAAGCAAATCACCAAGCTGATCCGCGACAACCTGAAAAAGGTGACCGCCGCTATTCAGGGCGATGCGGTGCGGGTGACGGGTAAGTCTAAGGATGATCTGCAGCAGGCCATGCAGCTAGTGAAGCAGGAAGACTGGCCCGTGGCGGTGCAGTTTACCAACTACCGGTAGGCACTGTTCTAGGAACTATGTGGCAGGGCGATCGTTCCTCATTGCCTGGGCAAGCTAGAGAATGCTGCTTCGGGAGAATCTTGCCATGACCGCCGAACTCACCAAGACCGAACTGGGCACCCTGGGCGAAACCCTCGTAGCCAACTGGTTAGCGAGCCAGGGCTGGCGACAGTGCGATCGCCAGTGGCACTGCCGCTGGGGCGAGCTGGATTTAGTCATGGCCCAAGGATCTGCTAACGCCAGCGGTCAGATTGCCTTTGTCGAAGTCAAAACTCGCAGCCAGGGCAACTGGGATGCCTACGGCCTGATGGCGATTACCCGCAGCAAACAGGCCAAGCTGTGGAAATCCGCCCAGCTCTACCTGCTTAAGCATCCCCAGTGGGGCGAGGCCACCTGCCGCTTTGATGTGGCCCTAGTAGCCTGTCGGAGCGGTCGGCAACCACCTAGCAACTCCGCTAAGCACCTCTCTGTGGACGATGCCCGCTATCTAACGCTGCAAGACTACATCGAAAACGCCTTTGATGTGCCCGGTCGCTAAAGACTGTCGTTTAAAGACTGCAAAGTTGAGCAAAACCAGAATTCTTAAGTAAATAATAACGCCCCATTAACTGCATTAGGCCATTCATAGCCTAAGCTGCTATGTAGAGGTATAGTTGTTGTCCTGCCTCTATCCCTAGCGTCTGCATCCAGCCAGTGGGCTAGAGCAGGCTGCCTACCGTACTTCCCAGTCCGCTGTTTCTCTGGGAATGCCCTATGACCAAGTTTGCAATTTACGCCTGCCCGACCGGAAGCCTAGCCGAGCAGATCAAGCGGTTCTTAGCCGAGCACAGAGAGACAGCTGCCCCCCTCCAGCAGGGCCCAGATGCCTGCTGCCTGCTGATCGAAGGCTTTGAAGAACAGTCTGGTGCGGCCCCGATCTACACCCGCAGCCTCGATCGCGCCTACAACCGCGGCCTCAAAGCGCGCCCGACTCCAGTGGTAACCCTGGATGGCCTAGTGGCTAAACCCGACTGGAGCGGTTTGGCGATTACCTCGCCCTGGCTGAAGCAGGTGATGGTGAATTTTGCCTGCACCGTCAAGTCGCCCACCCGTAAAATGCCGCTCCGCATTCAGGATGAGCTGGGTTTGCCCCTGGCCTACGGCCCTAACCGCAAAGACAACAAGGCCATAGTCACCGAAGCCAAAGCCGCCATCGATTGGAAAACCCCCACCCAGTGGGAACTGCGGTTTTATCAGCAGTTGACCAACCAAAGCTGGAAATGCCACAGCAGCTGGGATCTGGGCGAAGGTCAGCCAGCGGTTCTAGAGGCCTCGGTAAACTAGGGATACGTTCTCTTGCCCTGAGCCTTGGCGATCGCCCCCAATCTACCAATTCCCCACGTCACCCTGGTGCTGGCCATGAGCCTGGACGGCAAAATCGCCGATGCCCAGCGCGGGGCCGCTCGGTTCTCCTCGGCGGCTGACCTGGCCCATCTGGAGGAGAAGGTGGCCGCAGCGGATGGGGTGTTGTTTGGGGGGGGCACCCTGCGGGCCTACGGCACGACTCTGAGTGTGCGCCACCCAGACTTGGTGACCCAGCGACGACAGCGGCAGCAGACCGAGCAGCCTGTGCAGATTGTCTGGTCACCCTCGGGCAACCTCGACCCCACGTTTCGGTACTTTCAGCAGCCGGTACCCCGAGGGTTGGTCACGACTGCCGCTGGGGCTCACCGCTGGCGAAAAACAGGGCTGTTCGAGCACATTTGGACAGTGCCCGAGGCCAAGACCCAGCCCTGGGATTGGCCCTGGATTTTAGCCCAGTTGAAAGCGGCGGGCATCCACCACCTGGCCCTGCTGGGCGGTGGCAGGCTGACGGCGGAGCTGCTGAGTTACCACTGCGTCCAAGACATCTTTATGACGGTGTGCCCGCTGATTTTGGGCGGGGAAACGGCCCCCACCCCGGTGGATGGCGCGGGATTTTTGGTGGCGCTGGCTCCCCGATTGCAGTTGATCTCCCATCGAGCGGTGGCAGGGGAGGTGTTTTTGCACTATCAGGTCAGGAATTCGCCTTCAGGAGCAGGCAACCCGTAGCTCAGCGATCGCTCCATATCTCAGAGCATCAGGAGATCGCAAAGTCCTTGCTGGCCCTCTCCCAGCTTGGGCGAGAGATTAGGGTGTAGCTTGCTTCCCGCAGGGTGGGCTAAGGTGATTTCCGAGAACTAAATTACCGATTTTCGCCATGCTAGCCTGTGTAGCAGTGAATCAGGAGAGCCTGCATGGAGTTACCCCCGAAGCCCAGTGAACAGTT
>QBLT01000114.1 GCA_003249105.1 Leptolyngbya sp.
GGGGTGAGCTGGTACTTGATGCCGTAGACCTCAACTAGGGCCTTCCAGCCGAAGAGGTGGCGCTGGTTGGGGTCGATGCGGTCAAACCGGAAGCAGGCAATGCGATCGCCCGCCTGCTGCACTTCCGTAAAGGGCAACCCCACCGGCTCTACCGACTTCACCCGCTGGCGATCGGTACTGGTAGGGAAGGCGATGCGCCACTCGACGTTTTCGAGGGGCTGGGCGTCTTCAAGGGTGTCGATTTCTTCAACGTAGGTCATTTCGACCAGGTAGCCGGTGGTGCGGCAGTAGTTGGCCTCTTTGTACCAGCGGTAGCTAAGGGGGTGGATCAGGGTGCGATCGCGAAAGGTGAGCACAAAGGGCTCTTCGCCGTTGGGGTCATCGCGCACGTAGGGCTCTTCGTTGGCGTAGGCCACCCAGACAGTGCCGCTGTCGGGGGTGGTGTGGGGCGGCACCGCGATGCCGGTAGGGGTGTCAAAGGGGGTGAGCATTTTGACGATCAGTTCACCCGTGGCGCGATCGAGGCAATAGACAGTTTGCTCGGTCTGGTCGCAAGCCCACAGGTAGTCGCCCCACACCGAGAGATTTTCTACCCCAATACCCGGTGCCGGAAACTGGGTGATGCGCTGGCCCGAGGTGCGATCGCAGACAAAAATGCAGCCCCCCTTTTTACAGCTCACGTAGAGGGTGTTTTCCCACACGGCGATGCCATCGGCGGGGTAGGGCAGCGTCAGCACCGGCTCGGGCTGCATGGCGCTGAGGGTGGTGGTGTAGACCGTGTGGTCGCAGCTAAACCACAGCTGGTCTTGCCAGCAGGCCACGCCCGTCGCTCCATAAAAAGCCTCAGCCTGAGAGGTGTTGAGAACTTCCACCTGTTCAGTTTTGGGATCCAGACGCAGCAGGTAGCCGCGAAAGGGGTCTACCGCCAGCAGATGATTGCCATGCAGGGTTAGGCCATAGAGCGCCTTAACTCCAATCGGCTGTAGTAGTGAAGCACCCGCCAGGGGCAGGGCCGAAGACATAGAAGGATCAGGCATAACCAGCGGAGCAACCCAAAACGAAGAGAGCTAGCGGAGCCGCAACCGTACCCGCCCAGGTCATATCCTAGGGGACTGAGACAGCAAAAAGTGTAGTTTCCCTAGCCCGTCGGGAGAAAACTGTAGGCAATCCCTCTCTTGGGACGGTAAATAGCGTGAGGGAGATAAGGAAGGGAAGGTGAGGGAGATGGGGAAGAGAGGTAAACCAAGAGAGTTTCCGTCATCTCTCACTCACTCGCCTCACTCACCTTACCCACCTAACCTAACCCTATTCACCGTCCTGGCCAATCTGCTGCTCTACGGTGCTAATGGCGGCATTGAGGGCAGCCAGGCGAGTTTCTAGGGAATCGCGCCAGGATTTCATCATCTCTAACTTATAGCGCTGGTACTGGCGACGCGATTCAGCGGAAGGGGGGGCACAGAATGGAAGGAACATGGGAAAGTTGGGGTTTAAATGAACAGTAAAAGGCGCACCCTGTCTTCTAAAAAAGCCAAGCAATGTCTGGGCTAGAGCCATACCGGGGGGGGTGAGATCAAGCTATTGACTGGTGCTCACAACAGCTCTACCAAGGAACGCCAGCCGCTGACAGAACAATTAGCACAGGCCTACTCTGAATTTAGCTCAGCTAGAAAAAGATCGCGTCCTCCAGGTGGAAGATCACCCGTTCCAGTGGCTGATGGAGCACCCGCTGACGGTCACTCACACGCTTCGAATCGGCATTGAGCCGAGAACTACGGCGATCGCCCAAGGCTCTGTCTGACCCATTGCAGCGTCCGGAACCCATGTTAGGTGATCCCCATTTGATGGTAGCCCTAGCCAAACTTTCTCTAGCTCCACGGGGCCTGAACTGAGAAGGGTTATTTTTGCCGGTTAGAGGTGCATGATAGCGGTGACAATAGCCAACGCTATTGCTCAAAACTGTTGATTTTTATACATTATTAAACCAAATAACCCCTATGTGGAAAATCGTCTTGGGTGCAGTCTCGGCCAGCAGCCTGTTGGGGCTGGTGATGCTGCTTTCCCACAGTGCTTTAGTTCCGGCGCTGTCTTCTGAAATCTCCCCGTCCCAGGCTCCGGTTGAACCAGCTCCACCCACTACATTAGTGCACCTGTTTGAATGGACCTGGGCCGACATTGCCACCGAGTGCGAAACCTACCTCGGCCCCAACGGCTATGGGGCGGTGCAAATTTCGCCCCCCCACGAGCACATCGTGCTGCCCGACTACGACTATCCCTGGTGGCAGCGCTACCAGGTGGTTAGCTATCAGCTCGAAAGCCGCAGCGGCAGCCGCGCCGAGCTACAGTCCATGATCGATCGCTGCGGTGAGGCAGGGGTTGCCATCTATGCCGATGCTGTCATCAACCATATGACCGGCTTTGAGAGTGGCGTGGGCAGCGCTGGCACCCGGTTTAGCAAGTACGACTATCCCAACCTCTACGCCCCTGAAGATTTTCACAACTGCCGCCAGCCCGTCACCAACTATGGCGATGCCGAAAACGTCACCCAGTGCGAGTTGGTGGGCTTAGCTGACCTCGACACCAGCTCCGGTGCTGTGCAGACTACCATCGTCGACTACATGAGCGAACTGGTAGATATGGGCGTAGCGGGCTTTCGCATTGATGCCGCCAAACACATTCGCGACGAAGAGCTGGGGCAAATTTTAGACCAACTGCGCGATCGCCACCCCGACACCGATCTCTACATCTACCAAGAAGTGATCGACCCCGGCACCGAGGCGATTCGCAAACAGGACTACTACGACAGCGGCAATGTGCTCGACTTTAAGTATGGCCGCTTTATCGGCGAAGCCTTTTTGGGGCTAGAGGGCCAAACCCTAGCCAACTTGCAAACCCTGGGCGAGGGCTGGGGGCTGGCCCCTTCTAGCCAGGCGGTGATTTTTACCGACAACCACGATAAACAGCGGGGCCACGGCGGCGGCGGCGACTACCTCACCTACAAAAATGGCGATCTCTACGCCCTGGCCAATGTATTTATGCTCGCCTTTCCCTACGGCAAACCCCAGGTGATGTCGAGCTTTGCCTTTGACGACTCCGAGCAGGGGCCACCCGCCTACGAGGACGGCACCACCCGCCCCGTCTACCAAAATGGCCAGGCCAACTGCTTTGGAGAATGGGTCTGCGAACACCGTTGGCCCGCGATTTCTGGCATGGTCGGCTTTCGCAACGCCACCCAGCCCGTGGCTGAAATCACCGACTGGTGGAGCAACCAGGCCAACCAAATCGCCTTTGGTCGAGGCAACCTGGGCTTTGTGGCCATCAACCGCGAGGCCCAACCCCTGACCCACACCTTTCAAACCCAGCTGCCCCAGGGCCGCTATTGCAACGTGGTGCAGGGCGGACTCAGCGCCGACGCCACCGCCTGCACCAATGACGCCAAGATCGTGCTGGTCAACCGCGCCGGGCAGTTTACCGCCACCCTACCCGAGATGACCGCCCTGGCTATCCATGTAGAGGCAAAGCTCCGCCGCTAGCTACATAATTGCGAATTTGGCATCAGATGTGATCTTGGTTGAAAGCTCTTTATTCAGCGTCTGATGCTGTTTTTTTCGAGCGGTAAAACGCCTTGATTGCAAATCGCACGAGCAGAATAAAGCAGGCTAACACCAGCACAAACATGACGATGGGGGCTACCAGAGCCAGCAGCGCGATCGCGATCGCCCCCACCAGCTCCACCCCAGCAATAATTAAATTCGTCGCCCCCCCCGTGGTGGCTGTCGAGACCAGGCGGGTCAGGCCATTTAATCCCTTCACCGTGGCGGCGGCTCCGCCCCCGGCCACGATCGCAACGCTCCACTGGGCAAAGGGGTCGAGCTGGTTAGCCGCGATCGCCATCAGCAGCGTGCCCGCCACCGCCGCCACCGGCAGCGCCACCGTGTCAATCACATTGTCGAGCCAGGGCACGCTGTAGGCCAAAATCTCGACCACCAGAGCAATAGAAAGGCTGACAAAGGCGGTAGTGCCCCCCAGCCAGGTCATGCCGCTAGTCAGCTCCAGGTGACCCAACAGGGCGGCGGCACTCAGCACCCAAAACGGCACCACCACGCGGAACCCGGCAGCAACCCCCAGGCCCAACCCCAGGCCAATGCTCTCCAACAGTTGCAGATCCCCAAGGTTTAGATCCATGGCGCGTCCCTCACCAACGATTCCTGAATGCCGGTCACTGGCCTAAGAATAGGCCCCAGGACGACCTAGCAACAACCCCAAAATCACCAATCCAAAATCTAAAATCCAAAATTGGCCTACCACGGCAGGCGGCTGCCGTCCCAGCTAAAAAACTCGCCGCTGTCGGCGGGGGTGAGGTCGTCCATGACCGCCATCAGCTGCACCACCGTGCGCTCCACCGAAAACAGCTTCTCCGGCGGCACCCCCCGCTGAAAAGGCTCCGACAGGCGAGTATCGGTGGTGCCGGGGTGCAGCAGCGCCAGAATCGTATTGGGGCTGCGGCGAGCGTACTCCAGCGAGGCCGTCTTTATAAACATATTCAATGCTGCCTTAGAAGCCCGGTAGCCGTACCAGCCCCCCAGACGGTTATCACTAATGCTGCCCACCTTGGCCGACACGGCGGCAAAAACGCTGGGCTGGTCGTGCTTCAGCAGCGGCAGCAGGTGCTTGGCCAACAGCACCGCCCCAAAGGCATTGGTCTGAAACGATCGCATCAAGTTTTCGCTGGTGAGCTGGCGCAGGCTCTTTTCGGGCTGAAAGTCGCCGTCGTGGAGCACCCCCACGCAATACACCACCCGGTGCAACCGAGGGCTGTGAGACTGGATGTGGGCGATCGCCCCCTCAATCGCCCCCTCTTCCGTCACATCCATTGGCAGGCAGGTGAGCTGGGGAAATTGCTCGGCCAGCGTTAATAGCCCCTGAGCCGTCTCAGGCCGACGGTAGGTGCCGTACACCCGCTCAAAGCGCCCGTCGGCCAGCAGCTGCCGCACAAAACCCAGGCCAATGCCCTGGCTAGCGCCCACCACCAGGGCCGTTTGGCGATCGTTCTGGAATAGTTGAACGCTCATAGCAGTCCGACCTTGCCCCCAGCGTTAGACTTCTGGATCATGCCGACTTTCCCCCAGCGGTGTCAGCCGTCAAAATCAGCTCCTCCAGGGCCGCTTGAATGTCTGCCGTCAGGGTTTCCACCGCCGCCTTGGCCGATCGCCGCGACTCGGCGTAGTCAGACCAGCGATCGCTAATGTTCATCGGCTCCCCCAGGCCAATCACCGCCTGGCGAGTCCCCAACTGGGGACGCTTGGGCACCCTTGTCCCCTTCACCCGCTCCACCAGGTCAAAGAGAATCAGGGTGGTTTCGGCAAAGCGCTCAAAGGTGGGCTTGTCTTTCACATAGGTGCCTGTCACCGCCACAAAGCTCTCCACCAGGCGCATGTGCCGCATGTGCAGCGTCGCTTCTTCCGCCATCCAGTTGGCCAGGCCGCGATCGAAGGCCGAGAGTTGCTCCAGGTCAGCAATGTCTTCGCGGTAGATGTAGGCCCAGCCCGCTTCTTCGAGGCGGCGACAGCGGGTCACTAGCGACCCGCTGTGAGGCAGGGCAAAGAATCGCTCCCCAATCTTGAGCGAGCCATCTAACAGGGGACTCAACCGCTGGGCGATCGCAGCGGGATGTTCAGAATCTTCGGGCTCGGCAACTGGCGGCAGGTTATAGAACCGCTGGTAGAACTGCTCTAAGCGGCCCAGCAAATGCTGCCCTAACGCTAAAAGGCGAGGATAGTAGTCCTCCGGCCCCATAGCCGCCGGGTCGCTAAACGACTGTACTGGCAGGCCACAGTCGACCTCAAGCTGAGCCAGCAGCCGGTTGAGGGCCGCCCAGTCGGGGCGAGGATAGATGTAGCGCAGCCCCACCGGCAGCAGCAGCACCTGCTCAGATCGCCCCGCTTTTTGCAGATCTTCCACTGCCCAAAAGGCCAGCTGGGCCGTGCCCGGCTCCAAATCGCTGATCACTTCGCCGTGGCCGTTGGTGGCCCCTTCGGGAGCGATGGTGACGGGCAGGGGCGCGTTCATCATCCGTTCGCGCACGGCTTTGAGGGCCTTGAGGTCGAGCCGCCGCCCCCGGTGCACCGGAATGCCACCAATGGCGGCAAAAAACCAGCCCAGCCACCGCCCGGCCCACAGGGGCATGCCCCGGTCATACATAAAAAAGCTGTGCAGCGGGCGCTTAAGGCTAAAGCCCTTTTGCCGCGCCGCCCGAGGCACCAGCCGCGAAAACAGGTAAGACAGACACAGTGGGTCATCGACCTGGCTGTGGCGAAAGGCCATCATCAGCCGAATTTCGCCCGTCTGAAACTGACGAAAGCACTCCGCCAGCACCTCGGGGTTGTGGCAGGTCACCGGCCAAATGCCCGCCGGTAGCCAGGGTCGCAGCCGCAGCCGCAGCATCAGGGGCAGCACAATGTAGCAGCCCTGCACCACCCAGGGCTTGTAGCGGGGGGGAATAAAACCCAGGGGCGGCTGGGCGCGGTTCGGCTTAGGCAACGGCAGACTCCGGATCGGTAGGCGGGGTTTACCCTAGCCCACTGTAGGGCAGATTTCTCCCCTGCGTCGGCCTTTGCCCAGTCTTTGCCTATCGCAGCCTCACGCCCCCAAACAGCAACGTCCCCCTCCTAAAGGAGAAGGACGCTGCTAGGGAACCACACAACCAGGGCATCCACCGGAGTGAACCACCCCAAAAATAAAAGTGTCTGACCCCTGAAAGCCCCCTGGAGTCAGACACATTTACCTGTAAGGACGCTTTCTCAAACAAACCAGCTCTTAGGTTCAAATGCCCCCAAGTGAGCCGTTGAGCTGACCTGCCTGCGTTCTTCAGAATTAAATTTATTCTCTTCGGTTTTGCCCCTGGTCACCTCCAGGGAATTACGTAACCTCGCCAAATTTCCTGGGCAGAGAAGGATAAGGTTAGGGATATTACCCAACCCGGCGGCGGCAGCCCTGGTTGG
The DNA here is from genome assembly GCA_003249105.1 of Leptolyngbya sp. Lineage (GTDB taxonomy): Bacteria > Cyanobacteriota > Cyanobacteriia > Phormidesmidales > Phormidesmidaceae > Nodosilinea. The sequence continues at coordinate 6,999 of QBLT01000114.1, forward strand.
CAAAGTACGGCAGCAGTGCCCGCCGCTCTGGCCAGTGATAGACCACGTAGCGCAAGACCCAAGGGGCCGACACCAGCAGGCAGATCACCCCCAACCACCAGCTGGCACGAAACTCCGCCAGGGTGTCGATGGTGTTGGCGGCGGGCTGGTTGGACAGAATGTCGATGCCCGAGGCGATCGCATTGTTGATAGCGTGAGCCACCATGGGCACTAGCAGCGATCGCGTACTCAGGTACAGCAGCGACATCACCACCCCAAACACAAACAACCCGAGCAAATTAGAGTGCAGCACCCCAAACAGTACCGAGGTCAGCACAATGGCCGGGCGCACCCCCCACTTCACTCCCCAGCGGTGCAGCAGCACGCCGCGAAAAATAAACTCCTCGGTAATTGGGGCCACCACCAGCACCGAAAACAGCATCAGCCCATTGTAGAGACTCGGATCCGTGGCTTGGTCAGCCGACAGGAGCAGCGATTGCCGCAGCGTGGCCTCCACTAGCCCTGGGGCCACCATCGACAGTCCCAGGTACGACACCTGAAATGCCCCCAGCGAGAACAAAAATACTCCCACCACCAGCCACAGCAGCTGCACCCAGGCCAGCTGTCTGGGCCAGGGCCCCAGCAGCGCCGCCAAGTTAAGGGGCGATCGCCGGGTCGCCAGCAAAATCGATCCGCACAGACCCAAAAAAATCAGGCTGTAGAGAATGGGGGCCAAAATCGGATCGTCGCCCTCCAGGGGCAGCAGCTCTAGGGCACCCAGGGTGCCAAAGACCAGGGCCAAGCCCGTAGAGATAGCGAAAAATGCCACCACCACCAGCCGGGCTTTAAGGGCCAGAAACGGATTGTTGTCGCACGCTGCCATAGATCAAAAGCCGCTCTAGAAACCGCAGATCAGCGCTATCAGCCCTCTGGCTACCCATTGATGCCGTTAACCCAGGTTTTCCCGATTCAACCATGAATCGATTAGGGAGCGCTATAACTGAGGCACTGTGTCCTTGACCAAGGGCAACTGGGCAGGGCTGTTCCTCAACTAGGGTTCCCATCCTCTGCCCCACCGCAGGGTGCTTATTGACGGCGACTGTTCTGCGCCTCCGGGTCAGCGCCTATAGTTATGGGGGCTGTCATTCTTGCTCCAGGGCTCCATGACCAACGCTTCACCAGATTCCGGCGCAATCCCCGGCATCATTTTAGTGGCACCAGTAGCCGACAGCCCTTTGGGGCCTCTGGTGGAGTTATTAGACGTGCTACGGGCTGCGGGCTACGAGGTACACCAGGCCAGCGGCGAAGACGACACCATTGCGGTGGCCGAAGCAACCCCCCCAGACCTGATTTTGCTAGCGCTAGAACAATTTGATACAGCTGCCATGCGGCTGTGTCACCGCCTCAAAAAACGGCCCCTCACCCGCCAGGTGGCCGTGGCCGTGATCGGCCAAGACAAAGCCCTAGCCCGACGGCTGCGAGCCTTTGAGTTCGGCGTGGTCGACTATATAGACCAAACCCTTTGGGTTGAAGAGGCCGCTGCCCGCATTAAAGCCCAGGTGTCTACTCACCGCATGCAGCGACGCCTGCGGCAGCAGGCTCAGCGGGCAGTATCGGCGGGCAGCGCCACCACCCTCTTAGCCGATTTGCAAAAGGCCCTGCGTCGCCAAGCCCAGCTGTTGCAGGCCCAAAACTTGCAGCTTCAGCAGGAAATGCAGGAGCGCGAACAGGCCCAGCAAGCCCTGCGCCTAGAGCAACAAAAGTCGGAGCAGCTATTGTTAAACATTCTGCCGCGGGCGGTGGTCGACAAACTCAAGCAGCTCGAAGGGTCACTGGCCGAGCGCTTCGACGACGTCACCATTCTGTTTGCCGACATTGTCAACTTCACCCCCCTGGCCGCCCAGATCAGTCCTCTAGAGCTGGTCAACTGGCTCAACCAAATTTTCTCAGCCTTCGATCGCCTGGCCGAGCAGTACCAGCTGGAGAAAATCAAGACCATCGGCGATGCCTATATGGTGGTGGGGGGCTTGCCCTTGCCCCGCCCCGACCACGCCGAAGCCATTATGGAAATGGCGCTGGCCATGCAGGAAGCCGCTACGCGCATCAATCGCATTGACGGCCAGAAGTTTCAGCTCCGCATTGGCATCAATACTGGGCCGGTGGTGGCTGGGGTGATCGGCATTAAAAAGTTTAGCTACGACCTCTGGGGCGATGCCGTCAATATCGCCAGCCGCATGGAAGCCCAGGGATCGCCGGGCAAAATTCAAGTCACCGAGGCGACCTACCAGCGCCTCAAGCACCGCTACGCCTTCGAGGAAGTGGGCCAGGTGATGGTCAAAGGTCATGGCTATTTGACCACCTATCAATACAGCGGCCCTGGGCAAAAAGCTTGATAGACTGGGGAGGCTAAAAATTCGGGCCGCTGAGCTAGCTATCCTGTAAGCACGGATCAGTCTAGCCCGGCGCATTGCTCAACGATGGCCCCTTAGGGGTCAGTACACGGTCAACACATACCTCTACTCTATGGCGACATTTTTACTGGAAGTTGGCACCGAAGAACTGCCCGCCAGTTTCGTTAGCGATGCCCTCCACCAGTGGCAGACCCGGATTCCTGCCGAGTTAGCAGAGCAAGCTTTGGCCCCTGAAGCCGTGCGCTTCTACGGCACCCCCCGCCGCCTGGCAGTGATGCTCGACAGGTTACCCCTGCGCCAGCCCGATCGCCAGGAAGAGGTCAAAGGCCCCCCGGCCCAGGCAGCCTTTAAGGATGGTCAGCCGACCAAGGCGGCCGAGGGGTTTGCTAAATCCAGAGGCGTTGATGTGTCTGCCCTGGAGGTGCGCGACACCGACAAGGGCTCGTTTGTGTTTGTCAACCAAGACATTCCGGGGCGGGCCGCCACCGATATTTTGACCGAGCTAATTCCCCAGTGGATTTTGGGGCTGGAAGGCAAGCGGTTTATGCGCTGGGGCGACGGCGACCTGCGGTTTCCGCGCCCGATTCGCTGGCTGGTGGCGCTGATGGACAGCGAGGTGCTGCCCCTCACCCTAGAGAATGGATCGCTGGTCTGTACGAGCGATCGCATCTCCCAGGGCCACCGCGTACTGCACCCCGATGCCGTACCCCTACGCCGCGCCCAAGATTACGTCGAGGCGCTACGCCATGCCTACGTCGAAATCGACCCTGCCGCCCGCCGCCTGCTGATCCAGCGGCAGGTGGAGGAAACGGCCAAGACCCTGGGCGGCGTGCCGATGATTTCTCCTGCCCTGCTCGACGAAGTCACCAACCTGGTGGAGTGGCCCACCGCCGTCGTGGGCAAGTTCGACACCGAATTTCTCGACCTGCCGCCGGAGGTCGCCATTATAGAGATGGAGAGCCACCAGCGCTACTTTCCGCTCAAGCAGAAAGCCGACGGTCTGACGCTGATGCCCAGCTTCATTACCATCTCCAATGGAGATCCCAACAAAGCCGCGATTATCGCCGAGGGCAACGCCCGGGTGATCCGCGCCCGCCTGTCCGACGGCAAGTTTTTCTTTGACGCCGATCGCGCCCAGCCCCTCGACGCCTTTGTGGCCAAGCTCGAAACCGTCACCTTTGAGGAACGGCTGGGCTCCATGGCCGCCAAGGTGAAGCGCATTGGCACCGTGGCCGACCACCTCTGCGACCAGCTCAACCTGGGGGCCCAGCCCCGCCAGCACATTCGCCGCGCCGCCTACCTGTGCAAGGCCGACCTGGTCACCCAGATGGTGGGCGAGTTCCCCGAACTCCAGGGGGTGATGGGGCAAAAGTATGCCCTCCACAGCGGCGAGCCCGAGGCCGTGGCCACCGCCATCGTCGAGCACTATCTGCCCAAGGGTGCGCAGGACAGCCTGCCCCAAACCCTGGCCGGTCAGGTAGTGGGCATTGCCGATCGCCTCGATACGCTAGTTGGCATTTTCAGCACTGGCCAGCTGCCCACGGGTTCCTCTGACCCCTTTGCCCTGCGGCGAGCCGCCAACGCGGTGCTAAACATTATTTGGGCGGCGGGGCTGCCCCTGAATCTGGCAAAACTGCTGGATACCGTGGTGCAGGACTTTGCCCAGGATCCAACCCTGGCGGTCAATGCCCCCGAGGCGCTGCGCACCCAGCTCCACGACTTCTTCTTGCAGCGGGTGCAGACGCTGCTGCAAGACGAGCAGGGCATCGACTACGACCTGGTAAATGCCGTACTGAGCAACCGCGCCCTCAGCGATCCGTTAGACGTTAAAGATCGCGCCCTGTTCTTGCAGGCCATGCGTCGCAGTGGCCGCATGGATAAGGTCTACGAAACCGTGAACCGGGCCACCCGCCTGGCCGCCCAGGGCACCCTTGACACCGCTGTGCTCGACCCCGAGGGCGTGATTGTCGCGGCCAAGCTAGAGGCTAAGGCCGAGCATGCCTTCCTGGCGGCGCTCAAAACCCTGGTGCCCCAGACCCAGGCTGCCCAGGCCAGCCGTGACTACGACCAGCTAGTGGCGGGCCTTGAACAGGTGGCCCCGGTGGTCAGCGGCTTCTTTGACGGCCCCGACAGTGTGCTGGTGATGGCCGACGAACCGGCGGTGCGGCAAAACCGCCTCAACCTGCTGGGGCTGCTGCGCAACCACGCCCTGGTGCTGGGCGACTTTGGCGCCATCGTGAAGGGATAGCGATGCCATGAAAAACGCCCATGTAATTGGTCTGGGGAAGTCAGGGGTAGCGGCGGCGCGGCTGCTGCACCGGGAGGGCTGGCAGGTGGTGCTGAGCGATCGCGGCTCCAGCCCATCCCTAGTCACCCAGCAGGAAGCCCTGCGCCAGGACGGCATTACCGTGCTGCTCGACTACAGCTTTGTGCCCGACAGCCGCACCAACCTGCTGGTGGTCAGCCCCGGCGTGCCCTGGGATAGCCCGGCGCTGGTGGCCGCCCGCGAGAACGGGTTAGAAGTGATTGGCGAAACCGAGCTGGCCTGGCGGTTTCTGCAAGATCGCCCCTGGGTTGGCATTACCGGCACCAACGGCAAAACCACCACCACGGCCCTCACCGCCGCCATCTTCCAGGCCGCCGGGCTCAATGCGCCCGCCTGCGGCAACATTGGCTATGCCGCCTGCGAACTGGCCATGGAGCCGACGGTGCCCGACTGGGTGATCGCCGAGCTGAGCAGCTACCAGATCGAGACCTCAGCCACTCTGGCTCCGCAGATTGGCCTGTGGACCACGCTCACCCCCGACCACCTCCAGCGCCACGGCACCGTCGAGAACTACGCCCAGATCAAAGCCACGCTGATGCACCGCTCAGAGCTGGCCGTGTTTAACGGCGACGACCCCTACCTGCGCCAGCACATGCCGGAGGAGTTCCCTTCCGCCTACTGGACGAGCGCCGCGGGGAAGCGGGCGATCGCGCCGCTGCGGCCCAGCGCCTATATCGACGACGGCTGGGTGAAGTTTGAGGGCATCCCCATCGTGCGGGCCGATGCGTTGCGCATGGTGGGCGACCACAACCAGCAAAACCTGCTGCTGGCGGTGACGGCAGCTTGTCTAGCAGAACTAGATGGGGAGGCGATCGCAGCGGGAGTCGCTTCCTTCCCCGGCGTGCCCCATCGCCTAGAGCACATCTGCACTTGGCAGGGCATCCATTTCATTAACGACTCAAAGGCGACCAATTACGATGCGGCTGAGGTGGGGCTGCGATCGGTAGAGGCCCCAGCCGTGCTGATTGCCGGGGGCGAAGCCAAAGCAGGCGACGACACCGCCTGGGTGCAGAGCATTCACGAACGGGCCGCCACTGTGCTGCTAATTGGCGACGCTGCCCCCCAGTTCGCCCAGCGGCTAGAGACCGCCGGGTATCGCAACTACGCCATTGTCGAAACCATGGAGTGCGCGGTGGAGCGGGGCGCTGAGGTCGCCCCATCCCTGGGGGCATCAGTGGTGCTGCTATCCCCAGCCTGCGCCAGCTTTGACCAATATCCCAACTTTGAGCAGCGGGGCGAACACTTTCGCCAGCTCTGCCAAGAGCGATTTTCCTAGGGCTTTAAACGGCAAACTTGGCCTAGGAATTGTTCAAAGCTGAAGCAATTGTTGATAAGGTTTGCGGTTTGAACGTTGAGAAACTTTATAACCTGCAAACCTTTTTGCTGGTCTAACCCCCAAGTATTCAGGTATAAATTGGAGCAGATGGTGCCTAACTCTGCCCTACAACCCATTTGATCCAGGGCAATCATTCCCTCCAGTCAGTTCCTGATCTGCCTTCATCCGCCTGACTCAGCCTCTCTTATGCCCTATGGACAACTCGTCTGATTCTGCTGAATTCTCTGCAGTGCCCTCCCCTACTGTGGGCGTTGGAGAAGGACGTTCTACTCGACGGCCGGTTTCGTTTACCATCGGTGTCAGCAAACCCGCTAGCGCTGACAGTGCCCCTACCGGCGGTTCCAATGCCGAGCCGGTGCCTCAGAATGTGGGTGCCCCAGCCCACCTAGCACCCTTTCCGGTACAGGCTCAGCCCTCGCATTTGCCCCTGCTGCCGCGCCGCAAGGCGCCAACCTTTAGCCGCCACCGCCACGACGCCAACCCAGCCCTGGCGGTCAAGGTGCTGCAAGACATTCAAATGGCGGTAGAGGCCTGGCACCAAGACTTAAAACAAACGGTGCATCGCATCCAGGCGCTCTACATGGAAGGACCGATTGTCGATGGTTGGCTCGAGACCATAGGCGAGCACCCCAATCAAGCCGCCGCCCTCGACGCTGCCCTGCTGCGCCACGGCGACCCCCAAGCCCTCTCTGGCTATGTCGAGCAGCTCTGTCAATCATTAGAGACTCCTGCGGAGTCGGCTCCTGCTGGAACTGATCTGGGCCGTCCCGGCTATCGTCTGTGCAGTCTCGACTCCGATGGCCGGGTACAGTACTTTCCCTGCCCGCCCGAGCAGCTGTCTACGATTAGTTTGGCGATCGCCCGTCACCAGAAGCTGCGCCAGCTACTCGACCACAAACAATTTTTAGAAGCCAAGCTGAAGCGCACGGTAGATATTATGACCACCAGCCGAGACAATTTGGGGATTGCACCGACGTGCAGTTCAGAGACGGGGGAAGAGTAGGCGGGTGGATGGGTGGATGGGTGGCTGAGTAAGGGATAACCCAAGCCCAAATTACCAGCCCCAGGTGCCGGGATCGCCTTTGAAGGGGCCGACAATGTCTGAGGTAATCCAACCGCCGTAGAAGTCGCCAGGTTGAGACTGCACCACTTCATCGTCGACGTAGCAGGCTTCCATACGGCTGGGGTAGAGGGCGATGTAGTTGGCAATGCTCTCAAACGCCTCTGTCGGTTGAGGATAGGCCCAAGCGACCTGCTCGGCAACTCGTTCACTCACCGCTACGGTGAAATACACCGCTGCCCCTTTCCATTCGCAGATTGTCGAGCGGGGCACCGGTTGAAAATACTGCATCTGCACATCCTCAGGGGGAATGTAGTAGGTCGGCGGATGGCTGGTCTCTAGCACCCGCTTCGTGCGCCGCGAGTCGGCAATCACCACGCCGTTAAATACTACCCGAATGTGCCGAGTCGAGTCTTCTAACCGGGGCGGACGGGGGTAGTCCCAGACAGATTCTTG
>QBLT01000115.1 GCA_003249105.1 Leptolyngbya sp.
CCCTCCCTCGCCCAATCTCCAGAGAATGAGCTAGAGTCTCAACCCTTAGCGCTGATCCTTGACCCGATTCTTAGCCAGGTGCCGCTTAACCAGCTGCATCGCTTGCCACCCCCCAAGCTCACCCAAGCGCTGCTTTATCAGGTGTTAACTGAAGGCATTGGGCGTCTCTATGTAGAACGGCGACCCACCCACGGCCAAGTACTTTGGAGCCGAGACGGCGTGGTTCAAGCCGCCCTAAAAGACCTCAGCCTCGACCAGGTTCAAAGCGTTATCAACGAACTCAAACGGCTGACACACCTGCCCCTGCTACCAACCGCTCAGCCTAAACAGGCCGACATTGAGCGACTGTACAAGGGCGATCGTGTGCTGCTGCGTCTACGTCTGATGCTGGGCACCCACGGCGAAGAAGCCACCCTTCAGGTACTGCGAGGGGCGGCGCTGAAGTTCTACCAACAGCAGCAAATCAAGCAGATGGGAGAAGATGCCCTCGGCGTCGCCCAAACCCTGCAAAAACGCATCTGTGAGATCCGTCAGCGGTCTCGGCAGTCGCTGACGATTGAGCCGCCCTCGGCGCGAACCCTAGAGGCCCTAAGCCAGATGCTCAAAACGATGGAAGAGCAGATCGAGCAAATTATGAAGTCGTCCACTGACCCCAACAGCAGAGCGTAGCCCTGCTCAACGAGTCAGGAGCTATGGCAAAATGCCCACCGAATAGAATGAAACCGCAGGAAATAGCTCATAGGTCAGGTTCTAGCCCGCTGGGCAAGCGTCACTGGAGGGCCTAAATGCCTGTAGTGCTCAGCTCCAGCAGCCAAGTTCTCGCCCAGTCTTGGCCCTACCGCTCTGACTTAGCACCCCAAGCGCTGGTCACACGGCCAAAGTTAACTTGAAACTCATCTAGTCCCAACCAGGTACCGGGACTCTCTTCGTCCCAGGATGCGGACAGCACACCATAGGTGAGGCCAATTACCCCCAGGCCAAAGCAGCCCAAGGTTACTAACAGAACAAAGTAGGAGGGCAGCTCAAACACCTGATTGGCCACCAGGTAGTAGCTGACAAAAAAGGTTACTATGCCCAACCCCGTGGGAATCCCGGAGAAGGCTAACATGCGGCGTAGCATGCGATCGCTCACCACCTGAGGGATCGCAGTTGTTGCACTATCCGACCGCTTAGCTCCGGCTGGCTTTTTGCTAGCAACAACTGGTTTAGCCGCAGCAGTCTTATTTACGGCAGCTGGCTTTTTAGCTGATTTCTTTGTGGGGGATGGCTTAGCGGCCTTTGGAGACTCATCGGCAGACTTACTACCACTCTTACCACCTGGCTCAAAGGGCAGGCGCTTTCGGGAAGACTCAGAGGCCATAGAGCGCTCCACGGACAACGACAAGCAACAGGAATGAATAAATTATGGGCTAGCCCTGCTAGCCCAGCGTTCTTATCAGAGGCAAAAGTTGAATGATGCGATCGCAGCACTCAGCATAGGCTAGCTACTACAATAGCTCTGCTGAATGCGACACAACCAAAATGCGGCTGGTCTGACTCTATCGGAACCCTTAGCCGCGAATGCCAAGCTTTTGGATCAGCGCCCGATAGCGCTCGGAGTCCTGCTTTTGCAGGTAGGCCATGAGGCGCTTACGATGGCCAATCATCTTGAGCAGGCCACGGCGAGACGAGTAATCTTTTTTGTTTTTTTGCAGGTGGGCGCTCAGCTGATTGATGCGCTCGGTGAGCATAGCAATCTGCAGATCGGCAGAGCCGGTGTCGGTTTCGTGCACCTGATAATCGGAAATAAGTTCCTGCTTACGCGCTTGCAACAGAGTCATGGGATAGACAGCTTCTCTAGAAGAATATTTTTGAGCCAGGGTTTTTCACTATAGCATAGGGGTTGCCGCACCCATCTAGTCTGAGCAGAGCATTACTGACTGAGCCAGGCGATCGCCTCACGCACCCAACTCTCTGGATCCGCTGTCTTCTGCAAAGTAGAGCTACGCCCTACTGCCTGAAGCGCCTTCAGAATCTCGCTTTGGCTATAGCCCAGGGCGTTGAGCGTGGCTTCGACTTCTTCGTAGAGGGTTGGTATCGGCCCAGCATCGGGTACCAAGCCCACCCCCGACTGAGTTTGCCAGTCTTGCAGCTTGGTTTTAAGCTCCAGCACCAGACGCTCGGCGGTTTTGCTGCCTACCCCAGGGGTGCGCGACAGCAGGCGGGTGTTACCGCTAACTACCGCCTGGGTCAGCTCGGCCTCGCCTAGGGTGTCGAGCAAAGCCAGAGCCATCTGAGGGCCGATGCCGCTGACGCTGATCAGCAGCCGAAACAAGTCGCGCTCCTGGCGCTGGCCAAAGCCAAACAATACTGCCTGGTCTTCGCGAAAGTAGAGGTGGCTAAACAGCTGTACCATCTCTCCTAGGGGCGGCAGTTGTGATAGCTGGCGGGCGGGCACCTGCATGTCATAGCCCACCTGATTGACATCTAGGGTGACGATAATTTTGTGGCTACCGGGCTTTTGCACATCGGCCAGCGCTCCCTTGAGATAGCTGATCATGGGTCGGCGGCAGGCTTTTGCGGTGGACGAGGGCGGTTTGAGGGGCGATCGCTACCCCCATCGGCGCGCAGATCCGAGGGCATTGCACTAGGCGACACCCCCTTGCCAGATTTAGGCCGCTGGGTTGCAGTAGGAACCGGGACTTCTTTCGGGGGCTGAAGGTGGCTGCGCCCATTTTGAATGATGCGCAACATCTGCGAAAGCTGCTGCTCTACGCTAGAGAGCACCTGATCGGCATAGCCATCGGCCTCCTGCTGAATCATGTCTTGCTCATCGAGAGCCTTCTGGCGCAGGGCCTCCCACTCGCGCTGGGCTTGAATTTGCATTTGCTCAATGTCGCCCATCACCTGGGTACGCAGGCTATCGCAGTCCTGCTGGGCCTGGGTTTTAAGCTGTTGGGCCATTTGCTCGGCCTGGCGCACAATACCCAATTCATCGAGGATTTGGGCGGCCTGCTGCTCGGCAGCGGCAATCAGTTCTTGGGCGTAGCGCTCAGCTTCGGTCAGCAGGCTGTTGCGCTGCTGCAAAATTTGCACCGCTTGGCGAAAGGCCGGCGGTAGGTTAAGGCGAATCGCGTCGAGTTGGTCGAGCAGCTGATCCTCATCGACCAGGGTACGACCGCTAAAGGGCACCCGCGGGCTGGCCAAAATCAGCTCTTCAAGCTTGTTCAGCTCCTGCTGAATGTCAATGTCGCCAGGGTTAGGCAGGCTCGAGTTTGTTTCCGTCGCCTCTACAGACAATCCATTGGCTTGGGCACCGGCACTGCGGGGCTGGGCGGTGCGGGGCTGAGCATTGAGGCGGGAGGGTTCTGGGCGTAGCATTGGTAAATGTCTCGCGCTACATGGTGGGGAACAAGGTGGTCGATAGGGCCGCCAAATCGGGCAATTTCTTTGACCAGGCTGCTGCTAAGGAAGCTGTACTCTGTGGAGGTTGATAGGAAAAGAGTCTCAATATCATCGGCCAGGGTCTTATTAGTATGCGCCATTTGCAGCTCTTTTTCGAAATCGGAGAGCACTCGCAGCCCTCGCAGCAGCACCTGGGCATGGCACTGCCTGGCATAGTTAATTGTGAGTCCATCGTAATGGTCAATATCAATGTTGCTGAGGTGCGCCACCGATCGCTCAATTTGCCCAATACGCTCGTCGGTAGAGAACATCGGCACCTTACTGGGATTGCTAGACACCAGCACAATCACCCGTTCAAACAAGCGACTGCCACGGGTAATGATGTCTAAGTGACCCAGGGTAATCGGGTCAAAGCTGCCGGGATAGATGGCAATCAAAGCAGGCTAGCCAGTATTCCAGTATTAATGTGGCGATTATAGCTGACTTCTGGCTGTTGAGGCTGAAGCCAGCGTTTCTAGCCAACCGGGTGGGAGGCAGCAGAGGGCAGGCGCTTGCGGTAGACGCGATCGCACCGAGCCGTCTCAACGCCACTGGCAGCTTCATAACCACTGGCTTCGTACAGCCCCACCGCTTCCTCTAGCACCGAGGCGGTTTCCAGCCAAATGTCGGTAAAGCCGCGCTGCTGAATGGCAAATTCTAGCGTACTGAGCAGGTAGCGCCCTAGCCCTTGCCCGCGCGCCTGAGGCAGCAAATACATCTTTCGCAGCTCCACGGCACCCTCCCCGCGCTGGGTAGGACGATAGCCAGCGGTACCGACCAGCACACCGTTGATTTCCACGATCCAGAATTCGCCGCCAGTATTCCAATAGCAGGCTTCTACTTCTAGGGCATCGCGATCGCTATCGGTCGGTTCGTAGGTGAGGCGATATTCCTTCAGCACCTCGGCAATGATGGCTACGGCGGCGGCGCGATCGCCCGGCTGCCAGCTGCGAATCAGGTAAGAGCCAAAGGTGCTGCGGTGGTCTAGCGGCATAAAACTTCTCTAGCTATGAATGCGGGGCTGGGGGTGCAGGCGAGCCAAAATCTCGCTTTCGGCGGCGGCTAGTTGCGCTAACCGAGTCTCTACCTCGGCACGGGGAAAGCGAGCTGTAGCTAGCACCCAGTAAGCGCCGTAGTGGCGAGCCTCTGAAGCCATGAGGCTGCGGTAAAACTGGGCTAGTTCGGGGTCAGGGCAGTGCTGGCCCAGCAGTCCCAGGCGCTCGTGGCTGCGGGCCTCAATCAGAGCCGACACCAGCAGCACGTCGAGCTGACGATGGGGTTCGTCGGAGCGCACCTGCTGACGCAGAGCGGCCCCGTAAGGGGGTGGCGGCAAGGGGCCAAAGGCAACCTGGCGGCGCTCTAACCACTGGTTAACCTGGGCAAAGTGGGCCAGTTCTTCCTGGGCGATCGCGGTCAGCGCCTTCACCAACTCAGCATCCGACGGGTAGCGGTTGATCAGACTCATAGCCACCCCCGCCGCCTTGCGCTCGCACTGGGCATGGTCGAGCAAAATGACGTCCAAGTTGGCCAGAGCTTGCTCAACCCACGCCTGGGAGGTTGGCGTCTCTAAAAATTTAATCGTGGCGGTAGCCATACAATATTGGGGAGAACTTGCGCAAATCCCAGTCTAAACCACTAGGAATCTGCGGATGCTGAGTGAAGGTCTTTGAGGTGTTTCACCAGGGCGTGCAGCCCCAGACGATAGCTGTCTGCGCCAAAGCCGCAAATTTGACCCACAGCCACCGCAGCAATATAGGAGTGATGGCGAAAGGCCTCGCGCTGGTGGATATTGCTGAGATGCACTTCTACCGTGGGAATGGCAACGGCTGCGATCGCATCCCTGAGGGCTACGCTGGTGTGGGTATAGGCTCCAGGATTGATTAAAATGCCGTCTTTTTGCCCAAAAGCAGCCTGAATACAGTCCACTAACGCCCCTTCGCTGTTGGACTGAAAGAAATCTAAAGCAACGCCTAGGGTAGTCGCCTCAGCCTCTAGGGATGCTTCGATGGTAGCGAGGGTTTGCCGACCATAGATATTGGGTTCTCGCAAGCCCAGCATGTTGAGATTTGGGCCGTGAACGACTTGAACCCTTAGCAACGGTCGTTGTCCTTTGCGCTTACGTTATTTTTCTAGAAATGCCGTCATACACTCATTCCCTATGGGGGGTACAGCAGTTCAGGTGCCCAGTGCTATGCCCAAACAAGAATGTCAAGCGACAGCATCGCTAAACTTAGTCAAAAGCTTTTAAGAGCACCCTAGCGACGGGGTTCTTCTACCGGAATAGGAATCAAGTCAGGCTCTGCCTGATGCTCCGGGCCAAATAGAGCTTCGATCACTCTATCAACCCAGTCGCGCAGTTTTTCGAGAGCCTTTTCGATGTAGTCCATTAGGGCAAAACTCCTTACTGGCACATGCCACCCTGGTTGCTCTTACCTAAAACCGGCTCTAGGCCAGACGGGGGCTGCATTCATCCATAATTACATAATAGCCATTTGACGCCAATGATCAACCTAACCGTTACAGCAGGTTGCGCCGCAGAGCATCCAGGGCAGAGAGGGCGCTGAGCTGGCGCACCCAGTCGCGCCCCCGGTAGCCAGAAAACTCGTGCTTATAGGTCAACACATCGCCGTCGGGAGTAGCCAAGCCAATGTAAACCAAGCCTACAGGTTTGGTCTCGCTGCCGCCGTCTGGCCCGGCGATGCCAGTGATGCTCAAGGCCCAGTCAGTTTGCAGCAGCGTCTTGGCGCCTAAAGCCATCTGCTCCGCCACGATCGCACTCACCGCTCCCTGCTCCTCTAGAACAGCGGCATCCACCTTCAACAGATTGACTTTGACCCGGTTGTCGTAGGCAATCACACCGCCATAAAAGTAGGCAGAGCTGCCAGCAATGTCGGTCAAGAGCTGCCCCAAGCCACCGCCCGTACAAGACTCGGCCACGGCTACGGTTTGCTGCCGGGCCAGCAGTAGTTTGCCAACCACCGAGGCCAGAGTATCGCCATCGGCACCATAGCAGTCAGCGCCAACCAGCGCCCGAATGCCAGCTTCGACCGGCTCAATTTTGGCCAGGGCCGCAGCGGTGAACTCGGCCCGCGCACTAATCCGCAGCTTGGCTTCGCCTTTGCTGGCGTAGGGGGCCACTGTCGGGTTGCCCTGGCTGAGGTAAGCAGCAACCTGCTCCGCTAGAGCCGATTCACTAATGCCCCAAAATCGCAGCATGCGGCTGACGATGGTGGTCGTCACCCAACCATGATCGTGCAAATAGGGTACAGCGGTCTCTTTCCACATGGCCTGCATTTCTCGCGGCACGCCGGGAAAGGTCATCAGGGTGAGTCCAGGTCGAGGCGACCAGATGATGCCGGGGGCAGTGCCCTGGGAGTTGGGTAGCACTGTGGCCCCTTCGGGCAGCAGCGCCTGTTTGCGGTTGCTGGGGGGCATGGTGCGGCCCCGGGCGGTAAATTTGGTCTCAATATCGGCCAGTAGGTCAGGATGCTCTACTAGAGGGGCACCAAACAGATCGGCTAACGTCTCTATAGTGAGGTCGTCGGGGGTGGGGCCCAGGCCGCCTGTGAAGAGCAGGAGCTGCGATGCCGCTCCCGAAGGTTGCACAAACCGTTCAGCCGCAGTGGTCACTGCCTGCTGAATGCGAGCTGGGTTGTCGCCTACGACGGTTTGGTAGTAGTGGGCAATACCTAGGCTGGCCAGCTCTTTCGCCAAAAACTGGGCATTGCCATTGAGAATATCCCCCAGCAGCAGCTCGGTGCCCACGCAGATAATCTCTGCACTTCTGGTGCCAGAGGGCAAGGCTGTTGCGGAGGGCTGGGCTGAGCTTAGGGTCATAGGGCGTCTTGGGGCGAAATGAGCTGGGGGTGGGATGGCTGCCCTGCAATAGTGTCATTATGACCATTGCAGGGCAGCCAGGAAAAGCCTGTTGGGCTGATTGGCAAAGTCCCTAAATTATGTCGCGCATTGGTTGTTTAGGGGAGGCTACCCGATGGCAGGTTGGAGCGAGGGGGATAGACCCGTCGAGGTTGATGGTTCAAAATCCGCCCTAGGGGGCGATCGCAAGCCAGACTGGGCCACCGGGCTACTAGCCCTATTGCTGGGAGGACTTCTCTATCGCACCATCGTGGCGATCTGGCTATTCCCGGGGTTCGATGAGGCTTACTACTACCTCTACAGCCGCTACCTGAGCCTGAGCTATTTCGACCATCCGCCCATGGTGGCCCTAACCACCGGGCTGGGCTGGTGGCTTACAGGAGTCATTTCACCTTTCACCATTCGCCTGGGGGCGCTGGTGCTCTACTGCTTCAGTTTGGGGCTGCTGTATCTGGCGGCAACGCGGCTATTTTCCGCAGCGGTAGGGAAGATGACCGTGGCCATTGTCACGCTGATACCGCTGTTTACCATCGGCTTCGGCATTCTCACCTCCCCGGACAATGGGCTGATTTTGTTTTGGAGCGCCACGCTGCTAGTCGCCGCCTGGGAGTTTTTCCCTCATGACAAGCAGCTTGGGGATTCTGAGACTATTAAAGCGACCTACGTGCCTACCTGGCGGATTGTGCTGCTGGGGCTGACGGTGGCCCTGGCGGGGTTGAGCAAGTACCACGGCTTCGTGCTGGGCGTTAGTCTGGTGGGGTTTTGTGCCGCCTATCGACCCTATCGCGCAGCGCTGCGATCGCCCTGGACACTCCTAGCTCTAGGCGTCTTCATCCTCACCCTCTTCCCCCTCTGGTACTGGAATAGCCAGAACGACTGGATTTCCTTTCGCTTTCAGCTGGGTATGCGGTTTGACGGCAATGCTGCTCCAACTGGCTTTAGCCTGGGGCAAATGGTGGGCTACTGGCTGCTGTCAAATGTTTACCTGTTTCCCCTAATTGGCTTTCCGCTGTGGTGGGTGGCGGCGCGACAGAGTGCCAAGCAGACGATGTTCTGGCGTTCCCCCGGCCTGGGCGACGGTGAAGTCCAGGTGCACTACAAACAGGGTTTCGTCCTCTGGCTATCGCTGCCGATTATGCTGCTATTTACCCTGCTGGGGGGCAAACAGCAGATTTTGCCCGCCTGGCCCG
Source organism: Leptolyngbya sp. (assembly GCA_003249105.1). Taxonomy (GTDB): domain Bacteria; phylum Cyanobacteriota; class Cyanobacteriia; order Phormidesmidales; family Phormidesmidaceae; genus Nodosilinea. Next base: position 8,490 of record QBLT01000115.1, read on the forward strand.
CCCCCGGCTACTGGGGTATCGCCATTTTGCTGGCCGCTCAGGTGCTGGTTTGGCAACGCGATCGCCCCCGCCTGATTCGCCGTTGGCTGTGGGGGTCGGGGCTATTTTTAGGTTCGCTGTCGCTTGTGGCGCTGCTCCACCTCAAGCTAGGCGTTCTGCAAAAACCGAGCACCCACGCCCTGTTTGGTGGGTTAGTACCCGTCGAGCAGGATGGATCTACAGAACTGATCGACACAAGCCAGCTCAAGCGGCAGTTTGCCAGCAATCCAGAGATCCAAGCAGCTCTCGATGAGGTGGGGTTTGTCTTCACCAACGAGTATTACCTGGGGGGCTACTTTGCCATGGCGATCCACCCCCTAGTCGATCTGCCGGTGACAGCCTTCAGCCAAGACCCGCGCGGATTTGCTTACTGGTTTAACCCCCAGGACTGGGTGGGGCAAGATGCACTGTATATGACGATCGATCGCTTTGCCCAAGACGACGAGATTGTAGAAGGCTACCGCTCCCTATTTGACAGCATTGAACCGCTGACCACCGTACCGATCAGGCGCGGCGGCGAAGTGACCGAGACCATTCACATCTATCGCGCCAACAACTTGCGGCAGGCCTACGAATACCCCTACGGCCCCTCAGCGGGTGCGCTGCCGCAGCCGCCAGCCGGTGTAGCTGAGTAGCGCAGTGGCCGCTAGGGCATAGACCAAGCCGCTGGGCATGCCCGCAAATGCCAGAGCCAGACTGCCCGCCCACAGGGTCAGCACGTAGATGAAGAGCACAGTTACCCGGTGAGACAGCCCCGCCTGGAGCAGCCGGTGGTGCAGATGGCGCTTGTCGGCCACGAAGGGAGATTTGCCGGCTCGCAGGCGATCGAGAATCACGGCTGACATATCGAGAATTGGTACCGCCAGGATTAGGTAAGGTAGCAGTACCGCAGCGGTAGTCACTGTTTTAACCAGGCCGATGACGCCTACCCCCGCCAGGGTAAAGCCCATGAAGTAGGCTCCCCCATCCCCCATAAAAATTTTGGCCGGGTTGAAGTTGTAGCGCAAAAAGCCCAAGGCACCACCGGCCACAGCTGCCGCAATGAGGGCAGCGGCGGGCTGATTCATATAAAGGCTCACCACTAGCATAATGAGCGCGGCAATACCTGACACTCCGGCTGCTAGGCCATCAAGACCGTCAATCCAGTTGATGGCGTTGGCCATACCAACTAACCACAAGATGGTTACTGGCAAGCTAATAAAGTCGGGCAGCTGGGTCAGTCCGTAGAAGGGAATGGTGAGAAAGTCGATGCTCACGCCCACATACCAGGCCATAGTCGCCACGATCGCCTGCATAAACAGGCGGCTGAGGGGCGATAAACCAAACAGGTCGTCGGTGAGGCCAATCAGAAAGAAGGCCAACCCGCCGAGGGTAACCCCCCAAATCTGAAACTCCTGGGGAGGGGCTAGGTGTGCCCCGCTAGCGTCGATAAAGCCGCCCAAAGCCCACACAGTCAGCAGAGCCAGTAGAGTGCCAATGAAAATTGATACACCGCCTAGCCGCACCATGGGCTTGTCGTGCACCTTGCGATCGCCGGGCTGGTCGACTCGCCCACTTTTGAGGCCAATGCGGCGCACGATCGGTGTCGTGCCTAGCACCACCGCTGCGGAGATACCAAAGGCCAACACGTGATACAGATAAAACGGCATCTCACTCCCCTCTATGGATGGAGAAACTTTCTCCTGGCTAGCCACTTCCTAGTCGAGGCCTGACCCCAGCACTAGTTCTTTGGTCATCGCTAACGACCTTGGGTAGCCCTAGGGACTGCCCTGAACCGAGGCTGAACAGGCCAAAGGGTATTTTGGCCCGAAACAGTCCATACGATAGGCCGAGTCTTGTCAAATAAGCAAAAACTCCATGCAATTATGACAGATCATTAAGGGGTAACCCTAACTTTCTGCGGTTTTGCATGGAGTTTTTGCTCACTGCTATGGGGCAAAGGCTTGCCCAAAAAGGTTTATACCCTTAGACCAGAGCCGGAACTAGCCCACCTAGGTGAGTGTAGAGGGGGAAGCGATCGCACAACCCCGCCACCCGCCGCTTGCAGTGCTCAGCGATCGCCGCATCTTCGGGGTTGAGCAGGCGATCGGCGATGATGTTAGCGATCTCAGTGAACTCAGCCTCGCCCATGCCGCGAGTGGTCATCGCCGGAGAACCCAGACGCAGGCCGCTGGTGACGAAGGGCGACTCGGGGTCGTAGGGTACAGTGTTTTTGTTGGCGGTGATGTTGACCTCGCTCACCAGCTGATCGGCGCGCTTGCCGGTCATGCCGATGGAGCGCAGATCGACCAGCACCAGGTGGTTGTCGGTACCGTCAGACACCACCTTGATGCCGCGCTGCTGGAGCTGGGCAGCCAGGCTCTGGGCATTGGCAATCACCTGGGCGGCGTAGGCGCGAAACTCGGGCTTGAGGGCTTCGCCAAAGGCTACGGCCTTAGCCGCGATCACGTGCTCTAGGGGGCCACCTTGGCTGCCGGGGAACACTGCCTTGTCAAACTTTTTACCCAGTTCGGCATCGCGGGTCAAAATCAGGCCGCCGCGAGGGCCGCGCAGGGTTTTGTGGGTGGTGGTGGTGACCACGTCACAGTGGGGCAGGGGGTTGGGGTGGTGACCGGCGGCCACTAGGCCGGCGATGTGGGCGATGTCGGCCATCAGGTAAGCGCCAACTTCGTCGGCGATCGCGCGAAACTTCTCAAAATCAATCACGCGAGGATAGGCCGAATATCCACAGATGATCAGCTTGGGCCGATGCTCCAGCGCCAGCTCGCGAATTTGGTCAAAGTCCAGCTGCTCGCTGTCGCGGCTGACGCCGTACTGAACGACCTTAAACCACTTGCCCGACACGTTTACGGGCGAGCCGTGGGTTAGGTGCCCACCGTGGGAGAGATCCATGCCCAAAATGGTGTCGCCGGGCTGCAGCAGGGCCAGGAATACAGCAAAATTGGCCTGGGCCCCCGAGTGGGGCTGCACGTTGGCATGGGCGGAACCGAACAGCTCTTTGGCGCGATCGATCGCCAACTGTTCGGCCTCATCCACAAAGGCGCAGCCGCCGTAATAGCGTTTGCCGGGCAGCCCCTCAGCATACTTGTTGGTCAGCACCGACCCCTGGGCCGCTAGCACCGCAGGCGAGGTAAAGTTCTCGCTGGCAATTAGCTCCAGGTGGTCGCGCTGACGCTGTAGCTCGCGCTGAATAATGCTGGCCAGCAGCGGATCCGACTCTTGCAGAAAATCAAAGTTAGTTTGAGGCACGGGCAAGGCTCCCAACAATCGACAGAACTAGACAGACAAAGGGGACCGTTAACGGGTAGCCGATCGAGCGCCTTCCCCCGGAGCGGTGCGGCGTACTGCCCTGCAATTTCCCCAGAATTCGCTTCACTGGCACAGCCCACGCCGGAGCTACAGAGCACCCACAGCGGGGCTGGGCATTGAGCAGATTTAATACGCAGTCTATTATCTTATCTGGATGGCCTTCAAATGGGTAGTCAGCCCTTGATGGGCTTAAGACCAAGAGCACGCATTTGGAATTTGCGGGCAAATGTTACGGATTGCAACATATAATCTTTAGGAACGGCAGAGGCAGGGTTGCTTCGGGGAATGGGCCGATTTCAACTGTTTTGCCAAAGTTGGGTGCAGTTGTGAGAGGCTAGGTTAAGCAGAATTGCCTGTAGTCGGTTTGAGATTTATATTCTCCAGGTTTGGGTCATTAATGCTGCAACTGACGGACTCTCCCCCCATCCAATCCCTATCCTCCGTTGAGGATGCCTACGAGGTTTGCCGACGCGTCACGGCGAAGTATTCCAAGACGTTTTACACCGGCACCATGCTGATGGCCCCCGCCAAACGGCGCGCCATCTGGGCTATTTACGTTTGGTGCCGCCGCACCGACGAACTTGTGGATGGACCGCAGGCGCAGTTCACCAGCGAAAAGACGCTGGATCGGTGGGAGTCGCAGCTAGAATCAATTTTTGCTGGCTGCCCAGTCGATGACGAAGACGTAGCTCTCGTCGATACTCTGGAGCAGTTCCCCCTCGACATTCAGCCCTTTCGCGACATGATTGCGGGCCAGCGGATGGATTTACACCGCAACCGTTACGAAACCTTTGAAGACTTAGAGCTGTACTGCTATCGCGTGGCGGGCACCGTAGGGTTGATGTCGACCAAAGTAATGGGCGTTGACACCCAACTGCAAACGGCCCCCTGGAGCCAGCAGCAGCAGCTAGACCCCACTCCCCAAGCGATCGCCCTGGGCATTGCCAACCAGCTCACCAACATTCTGCGCGACGTGGGCGAAGACGCCCGCCGAGGCCGCATTTACCTACCTCTAGAAGACCTAGCCACCTTTGACTACACCGAGGCCGACTTGATGGCTGGGGTGGTGGACGATCGCTGGCGAGCCATTATGGCCTTTCAGATCGATCGCGCCCGTCGGTTTTATGCCGAAGCAGAGAGCGGCATTGGGCTGCTAAGTGAAGACGCCCGCTGGCCCGTGTGGTCGGCCCTGGCCCTCTACCGCCAAATTTTGGACGTGATTGAAGAAAACGGCTACGACGTGTTTACCCGACGTGCCTACGTGCCCTCTCTACGCAAGCTGCTCACCCTACCAAACACCCTGTTAAAAGCTCGGGTACTTTAGCCCAGCGGCGTTTGGCCAATAAGCAAGCACCGCTTAGGGCTCCTGCGGCAGGCCAACCTCAAGGTTGTTAAGATATGTGTAGGGAAAGTTTACCCTTTGCACTGTCTTGGCCTTGAGTTTTATGACGACTGCCGCTGCATCCTCTGCCCAAGCACCCCACGCCACCGCATGGAAAATCAAGCTACTTTACGACGGCGACTGCCCCCTATGTCTGCGGGAAGTGAATTTTCTGCGCAAACAAGACAACGGGCGCGGCCTAATCGTCTTTGCCGATATTGCGGCTGACGACTACCGCCCCGAAGACAACGGCGGCGTTGACTTTGCCACAGCCATGGGCCGCATTCACGCCGTCAAGGCCGACGGCACCGTCATTCAGAATGTGGAAGTGTTTCGCCAGGTCTACGCAGTGCTAGGCATCGGCTGGATCTATGCGCCCACTCGCTGGCCCATCCTTGGCCCGCTGGTTGATTGGGTTTACGGCCTGTGGGCAAACTGGCGTCTAGCCGTGACCGGCAGGCCCAGCCTGAAGACTATCTTGGCTGAGCGCGAAGCTTGTTTAGCTCAGGGTTGCAGCACCGCAGGGACTGACCCTAGTTCCGAGGCCGCCACCAATCGCTGCCGCCTTTAGAGCGTGCTCATCCCAGAGCCTCCCGAGCAAAAGCAAGCAGGTATCAAAAAAGGCTGGGTTCCGCCTTGAGGGAACTCAGCCTTTTGGTTTCAAGGATTTTGAGTAAAGGGGGCATTAACGCTCAGAATCAGAGCCGCTGTCTTCTGGCTCATCGAGGGCGCTGCCGGTGCCGTTGTAGAGGGCGTCGAGCTGCTCGCGGGCATCTTTAACCGAAATCGATCGCATCACCAGCAGCGGTTCGCGGATCACCTGACCGTCTTGGTCAAGCAGCTCAGGGTGGGGCATAGGCCGCTCGCCTGAAACGTTCTGCTGGCTGCTATAAGTTCTGGGTGATTGGGGATTGCGGGCGTTGCCGCCGAGCAAAATCAAGTTTCTGACCAGGTTTGCGATCGCCATAATCGCCAGAACCGCAAACGCAATAATGTAAACCACATGCCACATAGCTGCTGTCCTCTGGCGAACCTTTGCCTGTACTGACTTTAACGCGTTTCAGGTCTGCGTGCTTCGCCAGATCGAAAACTCAAATGTCAGCACTTTTTAACCTTTAGTTTAGCCAAAATAAGTCTTCCTCAACCGGGGGAGCTGACGGGTTGAGAGGTTGCCACCCCGGCTGCCAGAGGGCGCGATTTTTGAGCTGTTTCGCGTTGACCCAGAGCCTCACCGTGGGGTCACAGGAAGCCACCAGCTCCGCAAACACCCACGGGCCATCCTGCTTGCGGTTGGTCACCTGAAAATGTCGCCAGCCTTCGGTCTTCTGGCAGGCCGTCCATTTTGAGC
>QBLT01000116.1 GCA_003249105.1 Leptolyngbya sp.
GCCCCTAGCGGAGCCGCCAGACACGACCGCTACTCTCGCTCTCGAGCCAGTCCCAGAACCGCCTGCGCCGCCCTCGCCCTACGCCAGCTTTCCCCATTTAGAGGGGGCTCAGGCCGCGTGCGAAGGGCTGGCCGACTGCTGGCTCAGCCCCGTAGACAGTAGCTGGCGCGGTGCCGCAGTCGATCTGCAAGCGCGGCTAGAGTCCCAGGGCTATACCGTAAGCAACATCACCGGCGAAGTCTTGTCGATCGATTCTGGGGTGCGGGTGTATGCCGTCAGCAAGCCCGGCGAACCTGACTATTACTTAAATCTGGTGTCGGTGCAGGAGGGCGTGCTCTACACCATGACCGCTGCACCGATGAGCGATGATCAAGTGCTGGCGTTGCAGCGATCGTAGGTGGGTTTCAGGTGATTGTTTTGGCTCCAGCTGGCGTAGAGTGGTCAGCAACCATTGCTTCCAACTGCCGCTCGAAGCAGCGCCAGCGACCATCACTCCAAAGGCCCAAGGATCGTTGCATCGAGCGCCGGTAGAATCGAGGTCCTCTGCTGACAACTACTATCCTGGAAGGCAACCTGACGATGGTCAGGCAGGCTGAGGGGTAACATCCCGTTTGGTAAGCTGAAGCTGAATAATTTAAGTCAATCTACGCCAGATTTGTGCGATCGCATTCTGTAGACGCTTGCGGTGAATCCGGCCTACAAGGCCGTTGTCAATTATCTTTCCTTCTGAGTCGGATAAAAAAATAGCGCGTTACGAAGCGTGGGTTAAACGGGCTAGGGCGGCAATCAGGGCGTGGTTTTGCGCCTCGGTGCCCACCGAAATTCGCAGTTTGTCGTCTAGCCGGGGTTGTTTGAAGTAGCGGACCAAAATGCCCTGCTCTTTTAGGGCCAGATACAGATGCTCGGCGCTGGGCTGGGGCGGCGTGGCCAAGACAAAGTTGCCGTGGGAATCGAGCACGGTAAACCCCAGCTGCCGCAGTTCTTTGGTTAATGCCGCCCGCGAGGTTTTGATTTTAGCTACGCAGGTATTTTTGTAAGCCTGATCGCGGATGGCTGCTGTGCCTAGGGCGATCGCGATCGCATCGACGTTATAGCTGTCTTTCACCTTAAACAGCTCAGCCAGCAGTGCCGGATTGGCAATGCCGAACCCCAGCCGCAGCCCCGCCAGCCCATAGCCCTTCGATAGGGTGCGCAGCACCACCACGTTGTCAAACTCCTGCACCAGCGACAGGGCCGAAGCCTCGGCAAAATCCACGTAGGCCTCATCCACCACGACTAAACCCGAAGCCTGCTGGGCCAAGTCTCGCAGGTCAGGCAGCGCTACCACGTGGCCCGAGGGGCTGTTCGGCGACGCGATGAACGTAATTGCCCCCTGGGCCGCCACCAATTCCTTTAAAGGAAACTGAAAATCGTCGGGATAGGGCACCTCGACCACGGTGGCAGGTTGCAGCGCTGCCAGGGTGCGATAGAGCACGTAGGTCGGGGTGGGGTAAACAATCGGTCGGGCGGCGTCATCGGCACAGGCGCGCACTAGCAGATTCAGCAGGTCGTCGCTGCCGTTGCCGACAATAATCCAGTCTGCGGGGACGCCCAAAACGTCGGCGATCGCCTGACAAAAACTGCGGGCAAAGGGGTCAGGATACCGCCTGAGCAGCTCATCACCGAAATGCCGCAGCACCTCAACCACCTGGGGCGACGGCGGGTAGGGGTTTTCGTTGGAGTTGAGCTTGATGATGTCTGTGCCGGGGCGGGGCTGTTCTCCTGGCACGTAGCCAGCCATCACAGCAATGTTGGGGCGAACGTAACTCATTACAGATAAATTATGGGGATCAGAGTGCTTCCTGTGAAATGCTGGATCACAGAAATTCAGCCTGTTGAGGCAAGGTTTGACTATGCTGACCTTTTACCATACCCCGCTGTCGATCAACTCTCGCCGCGTCTGGGTGGCGCTGCTGGAGAAGAATTTGCCCTTCGAGGCGATTGTGATGGACCTGGGTGGTGACCAGCTTCAGCCCGAATTCTTGAGCCTCAACCCCTTTCACCACATCCCGGTACTGGTCGACGACGGCTTGAGCGTGATCGAGTCCTTTGCCATTTTGGATTACCTAGAAGCAAAATATCCTACGCCCTCCCTGCTGGCGACGACTCCAGAAGGCGTAGCTACCATGCGCATGGTGGAAATGGTTACGGTGAACGAGCTGGTGCCCACCATCAACCCGTTAACCAAGCAGATGATGGGCTTTAGCCAAGAGTCTGAAGATGCGATCGCCCAAGCCAAGCAAAAGGCCGAGGTGGTGCTCAAGTTCTATGCCGACAAGCTGGGAAATGGCCCCTTTTTCTGCGGCGAGCAGCTTACTCTGGCGGATGTGGTGGCGGGCACCTTTGCCCCCTGGTTTGAGCCGCTGGGCCTGCCCATGGCCAACTACCCCACCCTGCAAGCCTGGACCGATCGCCTGATGAGTCGCCACGCCTGGGCCACGACCCAGCCTAGCCCTGAGGATTTGACGGCGTTTCGCGATCGCATGAAGCAGCGCATGGCCGCTCAAGGGCAGTAGTGATTCGTCGGGTGCCGCTCTGGAGTTGGCTGCTGGGGTTGGGGGCGATCGCCCTCAGCCTGCGCCTGGCTGGCCTGGGCCGCATCCACGAGCTAGTCTTCGACGAGGTCTACTACGTCCCCTTTGCGATCGATTATTTACAGGGAACGCCCAGCTTCGACGCCCACCCGCCCCTGGCCAAATACCTGATCGCCCTGGGCATTTGGCTGGGGCAGTGGCCCGCTACCTGGCTGGGCTGGCCCACGGTAGAGGTAGCAGGCACTTTGGTCAGCCCCCTCGCCTTTCGCTGGCTGAATGCGGTGGTAGGAGCCACAATCCCCATGCTGCTGGCTGCGTTGGCCTGGGAGTTGGGATCTGTGCACCACAGTCCTAGAGGCGATCTTTTGTCGACAACAGTGGAAGATCCCCCTAAATCCCCCTTTTTAAGGGGGACTTTGAATCGGCTCATTACCCCCCTTTTCAAGGGGGGCAGGGGGGATCCTCTCACCCTGCGTCAGCACCGATTCGCCCTGCTGGCCGGATTGCTCATGACCCTGGAAGGGCTGACCCTAGTCGAGTCGCGCCTGGCGCTGATTAACATTTACGGGCTGGCCCTGGGGCTGCTGGGGCAGTGGGCCTGGGTCAGGGCAAAGCACGCCCAGCATCCCTCGCGCTGGCGCTGGCTAGCGGGGATCTCGCTGGGGGCCGCCATCAACGTGAAGTGGAACTGGGCCGGGTTCTGGTTGGGTCTGCTGCTGTGGGAGGTTCTCACAAGCGCTGGGGAAGCCCCTCTCCCTAAATCCCTCTCCCTGGGGGAGAGGGACTTTGAAGTTTCCTCTGGCTCCCCTTCTCCATGGGGGAGAAGGGGTTGGAGGCTGAGGGGCTTCCCCTGGCGCAGAGGGGTTATCTACCTGAGCGTGATTCCCCTGGCAACCTACATGCTGCTGTGGCTGCCCCATCTGGCGCTGACGGGTGAATCGCTGTTGGGCATTCACCGCCGCCTGTGGACCGCCCATCAATCAATTGGGGCAGGATCAAGCCACGACTACTGCTCGCCCTGGCACAGCTGGCCGCTGATGGTGCGCCCAGTAGCCTACTTTTACGATCGCGCTGACGGCATAGCCACAACCATTCACGCCATGGGCAACCCAGTGCTGTGGTGGCTGGGCACAGCGGCGGTGCTGGCTTTGGGGCTGGGCTGGCTGAGCCGACAAGTGACGGGTGAAAATCGCTGGGCCAATGCTCAAACCAGTGCCGTGGTGCCGTTTGTCCTAATCAACTACCTGACGAACTGGCTGCCCTGGGCGCTGGTCAGCCGCTGCACGTTTCTGTATCACGCTATGGGCATGGCGGCGGTTAGCACCCTGGGGTTGGCCTGGCTGATGGCGCAGTGGTGGCAAAATCCGCGCGATCGCCCCCTGGCCCTGGTGCTACTGGGGGCGATCGCCCTCAGTTTTTGGTTCTGGCTGCCCCTCTACCTCGGCCTTCCCCTCCCGCTAGAAGCGCTCCACCGCCGCTGGCTGCTGCCAGGGTGGATCTAGCCGCTTCAGCCCGTTGATGGTGATCACGTTAAAGCCCTCTTCAGGGGCGGGCGGTACAAAATAGCTGGTGAACTGGTCAAAATCGGCCTCCGTTGGCGCAAATTCGTGAGCACCACTTTCGTTGCGCTGGCGCAGCCGCCGCTTGCACTCGGCGTCCGGCACGTCTAGGTAATACAGCACATGGGCCACCCCAGCCCGCTCAACGATTGCCTTCATCCACTGACGGCTCCTGAGCGTATTGGCCGGAAAATCGAGAACGACCGAGAGCCCCGCCCTCAGCAACGTCTCAATGTGGCTTCCCATCACAGCATTGAGGCGCGTGCTGCATCGAATATAGTCGGCCAGCGTGTTTAACTCCTCGGGGTAGAGGGTAGAGAGCCACTCGTCTTGCGCAATCAAAATCGTACCCGGCTGGCTGGCCAGCTTGTCTGCCTGGGTAGACTTGCCCGCCGCAATCTTGCCGCAGAGTAGGTAAAGGGTGGCGTCAACCATTGCCGTCACTTAGCCTGTGCTGATCCCAACTTTTTTCTCTGACTTTAATAGCACAAACCGCCCCAAAGCGGCTTGCACTAGACCGATCGCATCAGTAGCCGTGTTCCGCCAAAAACTCTAGCGACAGGCCCTCTCCTGCCGCCGCAGAATCCCCCGGAGCCGTAAACTTCTCCACGTACTTGCCCAGCACGTCGCCCTCCAGATTCACCGCCTGACCAGGACGCAGGTATTGCAGGGTAGTCTCGTGGTAAGTCACAGGGATCACCGCCACGGCAAACCAGTTACCGCTGGGGCTACAGTCGGCCACCGTCAGGCTGATGCCATTCACCGCAATGCTGCCCTTGGGCACGATGTAGCGGGCCACCCGGCGATCGCCCACCGTAAAGCTCAGCTTCCAGGCATTGTCGGTTTCGATCGCCGCCTCTAGATGCCCCTGCCCGTCGATGTGGCCGGTGACAAAGTGACCGCCAATCTTGCTGCCCACTCGCAGCGACGACTCCAGGTTGACCCGGCTGCCGTCGGGGAGTTGGCCTAAACTGGTGCGATCGAGGGTTTCGGGCGAAACCGCCGCCACAAAACCGTCGGGCAACATGGTCTCCACCGTCAGGCAAATGCCGTCTACGGCAATGCTGTCCCCCAGTTCGACATCGGTGAGGGAACCCGGCAGGGGGTGGGTCTCCCAGCGCAGGTAAACCTGGGTATCGCCCTTGTGAAAGAGCGTCCCCGTCGCTTGAATCAGTCCGGTAAACATGGCTGTAACCTTAAGAAAATTCTCAGGGAAACTGCGACCCACCCAGGGCCAGATCAGGGCATACTTAAATCAATAATTTTTTTCTTTAGAGTATCCCGTATTCCATCTGGTGATAGACAAGCTTAGGTAGACTAAGGGGGCCAACCCCGCCCACAATCGCTTTAGAATCGCTCCATTTTGCTCCCCTGGCCTGCCATCCATGCAAATCGTCCGGTACGCAAACCGCCTAGTACACTGGTAGTAGTATCGGTTCCAGGCTGACGAAAACCCTAGAGCACACGCCAATCAACGGATCCAAGAGGCCAAACCAATGATTGAAATGAGAGTCGCCGGGATTGCCCTAGATGCGATGTCGCGAACTCCGGTAATTTTGCTGCGAGACACCACCGATCGCCGCCAGGTTCCCATCTACATCAGCAAAGAGCAGGCCAACTCTATCATTGCGGTGCTCGAAAACCAGCCCGCCCCCCGTCCCCTCACCCACGACCTGTTTGTCAACCTGCTCGACGAGTGGGATATGACCCTGGAGCGCGTGGTCATCCACTCTCTACAAGACAACACCTACTTTGCCCTGCTGACCCTCTCCAAGGGTGAAATTCGCCGCGAGCTAGACTCGCGCCCCAGCGATGCGATCGCGATCGCCCTGCGCCTCGACGCCCCCATCTGGGTAATGGAAGAAGTCGTCGCTGAGGCCTCTATCCCCGTTGACACCGACGCTGACGAGGCCGAAAAGAAGGCGTTTCAGGCGTTTTTGGCCAACATCAACCCCTCCGACTTTAGCCACCGCGGCAAATCTTCCACCAGCAACGATACGCTGGAAAGTTCTGACTCGTAGGGGCCTTATCGTCGTGAGCAGGCGTGAGTTTTGAATTCTCAGTTTTGAGTTTTGAATTGACTTCAGAATTCAAAACTTAAAACTTAAAATTCAGAACTTAATTTAGAAATCGCCTTCTTCCCATGCAATACCGCCGCTTTGGCCGCACGAATCTCAACCTCTCGGTGCTGTCCCTCGGCACCATGCGCGCCCTGGCGTCTGAGGAGGTCTTCCGCGACACGCTGAGCGCCGGGCTGGCTCTCGGCATCAACCACATCGAAACGGCCCAGGGCTACGGCACCAGCGAGCGCTGGCTAGGGGCTTTTCTCAAAACGGCGGGGCTAGACAACCTCGTCATCACCACCAAAATTACGCCCCAGCCCGATGCCGCCACCATGGCCCAGCGCCTGGAGGAATCCCTGGAACGGCTGGGGCTAACCCACATCCACTGCCTTGCTATTCACGGCCTCAACACCCCAGAGCATCTGGCCTCGGTGAGCGATCCCCAGGGCTGCATGGCGGCGGTGCGGCGGTTCCAGGCCGAGGGCAAGATTGGCTATGTGGGGTTTTCGACCCACGGCAGCCGGGAGGTGGTCGAGGGGGCGATCGCCACCGACCAGTTCGATTTCGTCAACCTGCACTACTACTATTTCTTTCAGCGCCACGCCCCCATGCTCGATCTGGCGATCGAGCGAGACATGGGCATTTTCATCATCTCCCCCGGCGACAAGGGCGGCATGCTCTACAGCCCGCCCGCCCAGCTTGAGGAAATCTGCGCCCCCTTTTCCCCGCTGGAACTCACCTACCGCTGGCTGTTGGCCGACCCGCGCATCACCACCCTCAGCACTGGCCCCGCTGTGCCCGCAGAATTAGAGCCGTTAGAATTCCTCGGCGATCGCACCCAGCCCCTCACCGCTGAAGAACTCGCCGCCCTCGAACGGCTCTCGGCGCAGGAATCTGCGGCTCTGGGGAGCGATCGCTGCGCCCAGTGCTACGACTGCCTGCCCTGCCCCGAGGCTATCCACATTCCCGAAGTGCTGCGGCTCAGAAACCTGACCGTGGCCTACGACATGCAGGCTTTTGGCACCTACCGCTACCGCATGTTTGAGAACGCGGGCCACTGGTTCCCCGGTCGCAAGGCCAACCGCTGCACCGACTGCGGCGACTGTCTGCCCCGCTGCCCCGAAAAGCTCGATATTCCTACCCTGCTGCGCGACGCCCACGATCGCCTCCAAGGCCCCGCTCGACGCCGCCTCTGGGGCGACTAGGGCCTACATGACGCAAGGGGGTTTATCGGAAACAGGGCTTCGACGTCATCGAGCGGGGTGTGCATCGGCTGGCCTCTGGATAAAATATGGCCTGTCTTGCGATGCATAAGGCCCTAGCAAACCACGGGCAGTAGAGCGTCGGTTGCTATACTAACGGCATGGCATTTTTGGCATCATCACCCAGGGAATCACTGCTGGGAGGGAGCGGTCGGTTTAGACCCTCAATGTTCCTACCGCCGAGAAAATGCCTACCCTATAGCCAGGGCATTCACCCCCCAGCCATTCACCCAGAGCCAAAGATACCGTGGAAGAACAAAAGCAACCCTCCGAAGTCATTACCCTGCTCTCTAGCCGCGAGCTGGAGAAAATGCGCAAAGCCTGCCAGCTTGCCGCCCAGCTGCTCGATTACCTCACCCCCTTTGTCAAGCCTGGGGTCACCACCCAAAAGCTCAACGACCTAGCCGAAGCCTGGACTCAGCAGCACGGCGCTAAAAGCGCGCCTCTGGGCTACGCCGGTACGGTGATGCCCTTCCCCCGCTCGATCTGCACCAGCATCAACGAAGTCATTTGCCACGGCATCCCCAACGGTGAAGACGTGCTGCGCGATGGCGACATCATCAATATCGATGTCACCCCCATTCTCGATGGCTATCACGGCGATACGTCCCGCACCTTCTTGGTGGGCGATGTCTCGCCCGCTGCCCGTCGCCTGGTCGAAGTCACCGAAGAAGCCATGTGGCGTGGCATTCGCGCCGTCAAGCACGGTGCTCGGGTGGGCGACATTGGCGCGGCCATTCAAGGCTACGCCGAGGAGGAAGGGTTCTCGGTGGTGCGCGACTTTGTTGGCCACGGCGTTCACCGCATTTTTCACGCCGCCCCGCAAATTCCCCACTACGGCGAAAAGGGCAAGGGCAAGAAGCTGCGCCCCGGTATGGTGTTTACCATTGAGCCGATGATCAATATCGGCAGCTACGAGGCCGAAGTGCTGGTCGATGGCTGGACGGCGATTACCGTCGATCGCTCCCTCTCGGCCCAGTTTGAGCACACTGTAGTGGTGACCAAAGACGGTGTCGATGTGCTGACGCTTTCCCCGGCTAAAGTGCTGGCCTAGCAATTAAATGTGATGGGTTGAGGACAACGTCATGGTTGTATCAAGTCATTCATCTGCAATGACCGTAGAGGCCTACCTAACCTGGGAGCCATCCCAAGAGCGGCGCTACGAATACGTCAATGGCGAAGTGGTCGCGATGACGGGGGGAACTCTGCCCCATAACGACATTGCCCTCAACCTCTACACCCTGCTCAGGCCGCACCTGAAACAGCGGGGCTGCCGAGGCAATGTAGCCGATGCCAAGGTCAAAATTACGGATAATCTCTACCGTTACCCCGACCTGGTAGTGAGCTGCGATCGCCGCGATATTCAAGCGGTAGATGCCATTCAATATCCCAGCTTGGTGGTCGAGGTATTGTCTCCTGGCACAGAGGCATTGGACCGGGGCAAAAAGTTTGAGGAATACCGCGCTCTGCCCAGCCTGCAAGAGTACGGGTTGATCGACTCTGCGGCCATGACGGTGGAGATTTATCGCCGGGGTGAAGGGCGGCTGTGGCTGTATTACCCCTATCAACCCGGAGACCGGATTTCCTTCGATAGCCTTGGGGTGACCTGCCCTATCGAGCAAATTTACGAGGGCGTGGTGCTGCCCCTTCGGTAACGCTGCCGCTTGGTCACTCTGGCTATGGTGGTAATGCGATCGCAGGCATCGATGTCAGTAGCCATAGGGGTTTCAGAGCAGCAAAACTGTCTTCAGAATACTGCCAGGGAAATTTGAGCGCCAAAGCTTTCTACCGTGCTAGATATTCTGTGCGACGGGCAGCAGAGAACCTTGACCTCTGGGGGCGACTCTACTCAGATTCGGGGGGCCAGGCGGCGTCGATGTCGCTGAGCACGGTATCTAAATCCTGGCCATCCACATAATCGACAATGCCTGACCAAAAGGCCCCCGTACCGATCGCCCCCGGCATGAGATCCGCCCCGTCGAAGCGCAGAATCTCGGCCTCTCGCAGAATCTCGGCCTGCTTGCGGGTGAGGTCGTCGGGGTAGGCATCGAGGCTCACCTGCTGGTGCGGCGAGATGTAGCTGCCCAGCCCGGCCCAGATGGTGTGGGGTTCGGGGGTGGCCAGGTAGGCCATCAGGGCGCGCACCGCTGGCGTGTCGTTAAAGACGCCAAAGACGATGCCGCCTAAGATCACCGCATTGCCCTGGGCGGGGTCCATCGGCGGCAGCGGAAACACGCTGAGATTGACGCCGGGTTCGATGGTTTCGGGCAAAAATTCGACAATAAAGCTGGCCTGGTGGTGCAGATAGCAGCCCGGCGGGTTGGCAAACAGGGGCAGCGGGGCCTCCCCAAAGGGGGTGCTGAGAATGCCGGTGGTGCCGCCCAGCACCGCGTCGGGGTCGAGGGCGATCGCCCCAAAACCCTCAAATGCCGCCTTCACCTGCGGATCAGTAAAGGGAATTTCGTGGCTCACCCACTGGTCGTAAACTTCTGGCCCCGATTGGCGCAGCAAAATGTCTTCGACCCAGTCGGTGCCCACCCAGCCGGTGGCCTGGCCGCTTTCCATGCCCATGCACCAGGGTTTGCTGCCGTCGGCGATGATGCGATCGCTCAGCGCTTCCAGCTCGGCCCAGGTGGTGGGGACGGTGTAGCCCTTGGCCTCAAAAGCCTGCGGGTTGTACCACACCAGGCTTTTCACGTCGGCCCGCATCCACAGGCCGTAGACATCATCCTCCAGGCTGACCAGGTTCAGCAGGTACTCGTCGTAGGCGTCAGCCAGGGTGGTGCGATCGATAAAGTCGGTGAGGGGCACCATCTGCCCGGCCTCAGCAAAATCCATCATCAGCCCCGGCTGGGGAAACAGGGCGATATCGGGCGGGTTGCCCGAATCGACTCGCACCGGCACCAGGGTGGTAAAGGCGTCGCTGCCCTCGTAGATAATTTCAATCCCGGTGGCGGCGGTAAAAGGGGCCATCGCGGCCCGCATCTTGTCTTCGCCCACGCCGGTCAGGGTGCCCAGAATGGTGATCGTATCGCCGGACTGCACTTCGGTCGTTTGAGGAGCGTTGGACTGCGACCTGCAGCCCAGCATCAAAACGCTAACGGTGAGCGTCAGCCCGACGAACTGGGGAAGTTTTTTCATGGTGCTGGCCTATCTCAGTTGGCGTAAATGGGCGCTGCCCTTCCCCAAAGCCGACGCCTAAACCGTAGGCAGGGGAAGAGGTCTGGGGACTTGCTCGCCCTCTCAGACCACAGCAACCCTAGAACCCCAGGTTACTCTACTGTGCCAGCCCTGCGAACAGAATACTTATTCCCCACAGACGACGCGGTTGCGTCCGGTCTGCTTGGCTCGGTAGAGCGCCCGGTCAGCGATATCGATGAGCTGCTGGGGCGACATGCCGACGGTGGGAATTTGGCAAGCCACCCCGACGCTAACGGTGACATAGACCGTCTTGGTGGCCGTTTCAAAATTGACGATGTTGAGGGCGCAGATGCTGCGGCGCAGGGTTTCGGCGATGGTGAGCGCCCCTGCCAGGTCAGTGTTGGGCAAGACGACGACAAACTCTTCACCTCCATAGCGGGCGACTAAATCGGTGGGGCGATTGACTACCCGCTGGCTGGTTTGGGCGACGGTGGTCAGGCAGTCATCCCCGGCCAGGTGTCCGTGGCGATCGTTAAACTGCTTAAAACGGTCAACGTCAAACATGATCAGCGAGAGGGGTAACCGGCTGCGGCTCAGGCGCTTCCACTCCTGCTCAAGAACGACATCAAAATGGCGACGGTTGGCGATTTTGGTGAGGGCATCTTGGCGGCTCAGTTCATTGAGGCGTTGGTTGGCCTGCTCTAGGGCCTGGTTAGTTTCGGCCAGCCGTTCGGCTTGACACTTAAGTTTTGCCATCAGATCAGCCTGCTGCACGGCGATCGACAACTGATTGGCCACCTGCTCCAGCAGTTCGGCTTCTCCCGCACTCCACTGGCGGTAGTCGCCGCAGGTCTGGGCGATTAAAAACCCCCAGAGATGGCTTTCGGCTTCGCCGCACGACTGTAGCACCGGGGCAATGATGGCTGACTTGGCGGCGATCGCCCGCATCCAGGGGCTCAGGCACAGATCAGCCTCCTGCGTCTCTAGGTTAGGGATAGTGCTCACAGTGCCCTGACCGTATTGTTGGTAGCAGGTGAGCCGCAGCCCTGGCTCCTGCCACTGGTGAGCAGCGGTAGCCATAGGGCAATCAGCCTGGTTGGTGACCTGAATCACCTCGCCGCCGTGGCCCGAAGTGAACTGAAAAATCAGGGTGCGATCGACGTGCAGATGACGCTGCACCTCCTCCGTGGCGGTAGCCAAAATATCTTGCAGGTCTAGGGTTTGGCGAACGCGCTGGGTAATTTGCCAGAGTGTGTGATCTTGTTCAGCCTTGCGCTCTAGGGCGAGTTCTGCCGCCTTGCGATCGCTCAGGTCTTGCACCAGCGCAAAGTAGCCCTTGACCGCCCCTTCTAGGTCGTAGTCAGGAGCCAGCGTCGCCTGCACATAGCGAGTCCCCGCCGACTCGTAGGGTAAAGTCGCTTCGTAGACCACTGTTTCCCCCGCTAAAACCCGATCGATATAGGGCTTGGCCTTTTCGTAGGCGGCAGTGCCTAAGACCGACTTGAGCGATCGGCCATAGAGGTCCTCGACCGTCATACCAAACCAGGCTTGATACGTGCCATTGACGTATTGATAACAGAGATTTTTGTCTACATAGGAAACGCAGGCGGGCAGCGAATCCACAATCTGCTGTAGCAGATGGAGCTGGGCATAGACCTGAATTTGCCGATTTACGGTCGCCTCGTGCCGCCACGCCGTCGGGGAGAGGTGCATCTCCGCTGACTCTGGAGTGATCTCGTTCCAAAAGCGGGGGGAGCGTCGTTTATCTCTAGGCACCTTGGCCATAGAGACCATCCTCTAGCGGTAGAGCAAGTAGTTAGAACGCAAGGCAGAGGCAAATTGCTCCCTGCTTAACGCTATTATTTGCCACCGTAACAAAAGCCCAGGCTGAATAGGAACTGTCCAAAGGATTAAATCAAAGCTTAAATCAGGGCCACTTCGGTATGAGGATCAAACAGGTGCAGGGCCGTGGTGTTTACGGCAAGTTCAACAGACTCCCCCAGGGCCAGGGCTGAGCGCCGATCGACCCTAGCCGCACAACTCTGGCCGTCGCCCAGAGCCAGGTAGACGATCACCTCATGGCCCATGCTTTCGGTGTGGGTGATGGTGCCTTTGAGGGGGGCGGTGACCATGCCGGGGGGCAGGTAGCAGGCATCGTGAAGGTCTTCGGGGCGCAGGCCACAGATTACCCGCTGGCCGATGTAGCGCTGGTACTGCGGCGTTGTCGGCGGCAAAGGCAAGCTCAGCGCGTCAGATTTAAACCAGAGCCGATCGCCCATTTCAACCAGCGCACCCTCGAAGAAATTCATCGCGGGGCTGCCGATAAACCCGGCCACAAACTTGTTTTTGGGGCTGCTGTACACTGCCTGGGGGGTGTCGATCTGCTGCAAAACGCCCTGGTTCAAAATGGCGATGCGGCTGCCCATGGTCATGGCTTCGACCTGGTCGTGGGTGACGTAGATAAAGGTGCTCTCTAGCTCGCGGTGCAAGTGGCTGATTTCGGTGCGGGCCTGCACCCGCAGTTGGGCATCGAGGTTAGAGAGGGGTTCATCCATCAAAAACACCGCCGGGTTACGAACGATCGCCCGACCCACCGCCACCCGCTGCCGCTGCCCTCCCGAGAGTTCCTTAGGCTTGCGCTGAAGCAGGTCTTCAATGCCCATTTGCTGGGCCGCCCGCTGCACCCGCTGCTGAATGTCGCCCCGGCCCAAACCTTGAAGCTCCAGGCTAAAGGCCATGTTGTCGTACACCGTCATGTGGGGGTACAGCGCATAGGACTGAAACACCATGGCAATGTCGCGATCGCGGCTAGCCAGCTCATTCACCCGGCGATCGCCAATGTAGATATCCCCCGTAGTCACGCTGTCTAGCCCCGCCAGCAATCGCAGAGTCGTGGTTTTGCCGCAGCCTGATGGGCCGACGAAGACCAGAAACTCGCGATCGCCAATCTCAATATCTAAATCACGCAGGGCCACAAAATCGCCGTAGCGCTTAGTAACAGACTTGAAGGTGACCGAAGCCATAGGGGTTTCTGTAGGTAACGAAACAGTTAGGGTGAGTTCTTAGTTTTGAATTTTGAATTTTGAATTTTGAATTGACCGGAAAACTCAAAACTAAGAACTCAAAATTCAAAACTTAAACATGCCTCTACCCCTTCACCGACCCCGCCAGCAGCCCCCGTACAAAGTAGCGCTGGAGGGCAAAAAACACCAGCAGCGGCACCGTCATGGTGACAAACGCCCCGGCGGTGAGCAGGTGCCAGTCTTGGCCCCGCGAGCCGACCAGGTTCGTCAGGGTAATGGTCAGGGGCGCGACGGTGGGGGTGCCGCCCAAAAACACCAGCGCCACCAGCAGATCGTTCCATACCCAGAGAAATTGGAAGACTGCAAAGGAGGCGATCGCAGGCATCGACAGCGGCACCACCACCCGCGTAAAAATTTTCAGGTGAGTCGCCCCATCCACCGCCGCTGCTTCAATCAAATCTTTCGGCAGTGCCCGAATGTAGTTGCACAGCAGGTAAATGCCCAAGGGCAGACTGTAGCCCGTGTGGGCCAGCCACACCCCGGCGAAGGTGCCCGTCAATCCCAAATCCCGATAGGTGCGGAGCAGGGGAATAAACGTCATCTGCAAGGGCACCACCAGCAGCGCCACGATCGACAGAAACAGCCATTGGCGACCGGGAAATTCCATCCAGGCCAGGGCGTAGGCAGCAAAGGCGGCGATCGCGATCGGCATCACCGTCGCCGGAATGGCAATGGTAAAGCTGTTGAGCAACGCCTGCCCCAGGCCCGCCGCCCCCAGCACCGCGCGGTAGTTCTCTATGCTGTACTGGGTGAACTCAAACGGGTGCTGAAACACCGTCCACCAGCCGCTAGCAAGCACGTCAGCCGGGGGGCGGATGGAGCTGATCAGCAGACCCAGGCTGGGGAGAGTCCACAGGAGGGAGAGGGTGATGAG